>JAHAZL010000047.1 GCA_018384055.1 Treponema sp. | reverse complement strand
ATTTTGACCACTTTTGTCCTCCATAGGTCTCTCGCGAACTGGGTTAAGACCTAAGATATAGTATTCGCGCCATAATATAGCGTGAGCAAATAATATATAGAAAAAAAAGGCTTTAGTCTAGAGAATTTCCAAGGAATTCAGTGGGAATTCGACGGGAATTTAGGGGGATTTTTGCGGATAAAAAAGGCCTGCAAGCATAAAACCTGCAGGCTCTGCAAAAGGGCTTGAAGACCTGTTCTATTTGTTTTTCATGAGTTCAACAAGGCTGCCAAAGACAGGCTTTGCCTTAAGGTCCTTGTCAAAAAGGTGGGCATCACCGTAACCGTGGAAAGTTGCAGGAACCCAGCTTGTGGCATCAGTATATCCCCATGTCATGTAAGTATTAACATTAGGTTCATCCTTCAGGATGCGCATCAATGTCTCGTACATTTCCTTCTGAATTGCAACATCTGCTTCTGAGCCAGGCATCTTCATTCTGATGTCAATTTCAGTAAACTGAACTTCAAGGCCAAGATCTGCAAAACGACGGATGTTCTCGCGAAGGCGTTCTTCATTGATGCCGTAATCCGTGCAAAGGTGAAGCTGGAATCCGACACCGTCGATAGGAACTCCCTTTTCAACCATGGATTTTACAAATTCATAGAATGCCTCGGCCTTTGGAGTACCTGCCTCCTCATGACTGTAGTCATTGAGGAAAAGCTTTGCATCCGAATCAGCGGCACGGGCCATGCGGAAAGCTTCTTCGTAAAGATCTGTGCCGCACCACTTGTACCAGATGGATTTTCTGAATGTTCCGTCTTCATTGAAGATTTCGTTTGCAACATCGTAACATGCAATCTTGCCCCTGTATCTGGTCATGATCTGGTTGATGTTTTCACCGATGAGTGCAAATGCATCTTCCCTGTTCCTTATCTGATTTACAATGGTCGAATTCTGCTGATGCCAGATGAAAGTATGTCCGCGAACCATCATTTTGTTCTTCTGCGCAAAATCCACCATCTTGTCCATGTCGGAAAAGTTCCAGAGGGTCTTCGTAGGACGAATATTGATCATCTTCATGGTATTTTCAGGAACGATGGCATTGAAGTTTTGTACAATGAGTTTTGCCTTGTTTTCGTCAAGGATGTCTCCCGGTTGAATTGCAACGCCGAAGTACATGCCTGCTTTTGTAGCTGTTGCGGCAGGAGACTTTTTGCAGGCTGTGCATGCAACCCCCGCAAGAATTCCCGCAGCCAAAACCGTTAATCTAAAAATCTTGTTCATAAATTCCATAGTAAAACCTGTTTGCCTTTTTAGCAAGAAAAAAAAGAAAACAGCATTTATGATAAAAATAATCATAGATTGAACCCAACTCCTAGGGGTCTGTCCCCGCTATCACCTAGGGATCTGTCCCCGCTATCACCCAGGGCAATTCTTGTGACGAAAGTTACGAAAAGCACTGGCTGTTGTTGCACAAATGCTTTCATCAGGGGTCTGTCCCCTCTGCTCTTTACTTTTGCTAGAGCAACTGTTTGCGCAAAACTCTCGTTCCAATGTTGAATCACAGCAACTTGTGGATTACTATGAACTCAAGGAGCAATCAAATGGCAAATTCACTTACAAAAAACGAATACAATCCGACAGACCTGAAGGCTGACTTCATAAAGACTTACGGTGGCACAGAAAAAGACATAAGAATCTTTTCCTCGCCTGCAAGAATCAACATCATTGGCGAACACATAGACTACAACGGTGGAAAAGTTTTCCCGGCAGCCATCAACAGATATCTTTACGTGGCTATTAGAAAAAGGCCCGACACAAAGATTTGCTATAAGAGCGTCCAGTTCGAGGGGACACACCTCTTTGACATCAACGACAATTTCACATTTAGAAAAGAGGACGACTACGCAAACTACCTGAACGGAATCTTAAGCCAGCTAAAGGCAAAGGGGTATAGATTCAACTGCGGATTCGAAGTACTTATGGCATCAAATGTTCCGGCGGGAGGCGGCATTTCCTCTTCTTCAGCCCTCGAATGCGGATTTGCTTACGCCGTCAGCGAAACCTTCGGATTCAATCTGGATAGGATTGAAATAGCAAAGCTTGGACAGATGAGCGAACACAACTTCATGGGAGTAAACTGCGGCATTATGGACCAGTTCATCATAAGTATGGGAAAGGAAAAGAAAGCCATCCTCCTTGACTGCAATACACTGGAATACCAGTACGCACCTCTCGAACTGGGGGACTACCGCTTTGTGGTAATGAATACAAACAAGATCCGCCGACTTGCAGACAGCAAGTACAACGAGCGTCGAGAACAGTGCGAGGAAGCCCTTAAAATCCTCCAGGACAACGGAACAAAGATTGATGCCCTATGCCAGCTTACACCCGCAGAATGGGAAGAAAAGAAGGGCTGCATAAAGGACGAAACCCTTTTAAAACGCGCAAAGCACTGCATCTACGAAAACCAGCGCGTGCTTGATGCCGTAGAAGCCCTCAAAGCCGGAGATCTGGCAAAGCTCGGTAAACTCCTCAACGAAAGCCACAAGTCCCTGGATGAAGACTATGAAGTCACAGGGATTGAACTCAACACACTTGCCGGTGCCGCGCAAAAACAGGAAGGCTGCCTTGGAGCCCGCATGACTGGAGCCGGATTCGGAGGCTGCGCCATTGCACTGGTCCACAAGGACAAGGTTGATTCCTTCATTGAAAACGTCCAGAAGGAATACACAAGGACAATAGGCTACAACGCCGGATTCTTCTCCTGCGAATCGGGAAACGGCGTAACAACCTGTTAAACCACAAAAACACCCGGTTAATGTTTCTGTTTGACAATTCATTTCTTATATACTACTATGTATTCCGACTTATTCTATACGAATAAAAGGAGAATTTTGAAATGTCAACAGAATTGATACTGTTCATTGTTCTCCCCGTAGCAGGAATAGTTCTTGGATGGATAATTCGCTGGATTTATGCCAGATTTCAACTCTCCGCCTCTGAACAGAAAGCAGAGCGCGTAAGACAGGATGCTATAAAAGAAGCTGAAGCTCAGAGAAAAGAGATTCTTCTTCAGGCAAAGGAACAACTCATTCAGGACCGCAACCAGCAGGAACGGGAGAACCGTGAACGCCGCACAGAATTGCAGCGTTATGAAAGCCGCGTTAACAAAAAGGAAGAACTTTTGGACCAGAGAGCCCAGGAGTTTGACAAAAAGGACAAGGAATTTGCCCTTCAGACAGCAGAACTCCAGAAAAGATCTGAAGTTCTTGCAGAAAAGGAAGCAAACCTCCGTTCTGAACTCGAACGCATTTCAGGCTTGACGGCAGACGAAGCAAAAGCCCTCATCATCAAGAATCTTGAAAACGATGCCCGCCACGATGCACAGGCACTCCTCAACAAGATTGACCAGGAAGCACAGGTAACGGCAGAAAAGAAGGCACAGGAAGTTCTCGTTGCTGCAATTCAGCGCATAGCAACAGAAACGACAAGCGACATTACAGTTGCTACAGTTTCACTTCCAAGCGATGAAATGAAGGGACGCATCATCGGACGCGAAGGCCGCAACATCCGTTCCCTCGAAACACTTACTGGCGTAGACATCATCATCGACGACACTCCAGAAGCCGTTGTAATTTCATGCTTTGACCCTGTACGCAAGGAAATCGCACGAGTTGCCCTTGAACGCCTTATCATTGACGGACGCATTCATCCTGCCCGCATTGAAGAAATCGTTCAGAAGGTAACACGCGAAATCCAGCAGAAGATTTACGAAGAAGGCGAAAGAGCCCTCTTTGACCTTGGCATCCACAACATGGGACAGGAAGCAATCCGTGCCATCGGACGCCTCTACTTCCGCACAAGCTATGGACAGAACGTTCTTACACACTCCAAGGAAGTTGCAGAGCTTGCAAGCATCCTTGCAGCAGAAGTTGGAGCCAACCGCGAACTTGCAAAGCGCGCTGCCCTCCTCCACGACATCGGTAAGGGAGCTGAAAACGACAGCGACCAGAACCACGCAGAAGTTGGTGCAGAAATGGCACGCAAGATGGGTGAAGACCCTCGCATCGTAAATGCAATCGCCGCACACCACAACGACTGCGAAGCACAGACAATCGAAGCAGTTATCGTTCAGATTGCCGATGCCATCAGCGCTGCCCGTCCAGGTGCCCGCCGAGAAACAGTAGACAACTATGTTAAGCGTCTTGAAAACCTTGAAGAGACAGCAAAGAAGTTTGCAGGTGTTGAACAGGCTTACGCTATCCAGGCTGGCCGTGAACTCCGCATCCTTGTAAACAACGAAAAGATTCCTGACGAACAGGTTAAGGACCTTGCAAAGAACATTGCAAAGCAGATTGAAACAGATCTCCGTTACCCTGGAAGAATCAAGATTACGATGATTCGCGAAACAAGAATCGTAGAATACGCACGCTAAGGCGAGCTAAAAAAAGGACTGTCCAATAAGTATGAGTCATTGCCGTGCTCGACACGGCAATCTCTTGTATTGCTTTTCGGATTAAGCCCGAAAATGACACTTTTTGAACTTATTGGTCATCCCCTTTTTTTATTCAGCATATTTTTTGAATTCAGTATATTTGGTTACGAAAGATTCCAGAACCCCGTCATAATCGTCGAAGGAACATTCAAAAAGTTCAAAGCATCCGTCAAGATAATAGAGGTCTACGGGTGTATATCCGGCAAAGTGCTGCCTGTTTATCAGGTAATCAACCCTGTACCTTTCCACGGAATTCTGCAGGATGTATGCTATTAAAGTTGAACACACAAAATTATTTGTATGGAATATTTCTTCCGGTTCCTTCTGCAAAGGAATGGAATCAAAGGCAAATTCAATGGGAAAATTACGGCTGTGTCTGTAGTTGTCCAAGTTTCCCCAATGGTAAAACGGAGCGGCTATGATTCTGCTGATTCCGTATGTGGTATCATTTGAAAGCACATAGTCAATGAGCCGCTTCACATTCTCTACATCAAGATTCTTGCAAGGAACCGCCAGTACAAGGCACCTGCACTTGGGATAATCCAATGTGTTCATGTATTTGTTTTCACCGGGATCCTTTACACTTTCAAATTGAACCATGTTTCTTTCCGATGAAAGGGAAATACCTATAAAGGAATCATCCTTCAGCTTGGTACTCATAGCGGAATGAACATAGGCAATACCGTCATCAGCAGTACCTACAATCCTGATTGGACGCCTTATGAAATTCCCCGGGGCAAAAGTACTTTTGTAAATGACATTATAAAGCCTAATGAAACAGTAACTTTCGCTTGAAAGCTGTCTTGCAGAAATATTTTCATTTATCCGAGATAGTCTTTTATATGCCCCAACTGTCGAAGAAGCACAGGATGCAAAAAGTAGAGAGAAAAATAACAATAGTGGGAGCAAAACTTTTTTCATTTATGAAGCATTATAGAGAGAAACTCTTTTTTATCCTACATTTTTCTTAAAATTAATTGAAGAAACAAACTTTTCCTGAAAGCCGTCATATTGCGCAAGGTCAAGAACCTGCGACTGTTTTGCGATTTCTAAAGCCTTTTTACGAAGCTCGTCATCAACAAGGAACATTGTGGCACCTGCCAAAGAACCGTTGCCAAGAGAAGCAACCTGATGACTCAATGATTCCGGAATCATTCCGACTGAAACTGAGTCTCCTACATCAAGGCTAACTCCGAAACCACCTGCAAGATAAACCTCTGGAATTTCAACCTTGGCTACCTTGTCGCAAAGTATTTTTAGGCCGCTGCAAACGGAAGCTTTTGCAAGCTGAAAATTCCTAATGTCGTTCTGTGTTAAGTAAACGGAACCGGAAACCACAAGTCTATCAGAAGATTCATCTGTAAAAGCCCCTGTAGCATCAATAAGGCCATTCTTTAAAAACTGAGAAACTGCACTTACAAGTCCAGTTCCGGCAATGGATTTTGCTTTCCCACCGCCAATGACGGAACAGACCATTCTTTCATTTTCCATATCAACCTTGACTATGCTGCCTTCCACGGCACCTGAACCGCATTCTATACCAAAGCCTTCAAAAGCAGGACCCGCCGAAGTTGAGGTACAATGAATTTCTCCCGTAATTCCGTTTCTCACAGCCATTTCACAGTTGGTTCCAATGTCCGCAAGGAATTTTGTTTTTCCGTCATCAAGGTGAAAACCAGCTGCAACCATGGCAGCAACAGTATCACCACCGACAAAGGCCCCGGCAACAGGAGCAAAATAGATTTCGCAGTCTTCCTGATCGAATCCATAGGCTCCAAGGTATTTTTTTGCATTTGAAGAAAAACCAAAACTTTCAGGAATTCTAAATGGCCAGCCAGCAAGTCCACTGACATCAAAACCCGCAAGCAGCGATTCCATGACAGTATTTCCAGCAACAGAAATGCGTTTGAAATTTACACGGCCCATCCGTTTTGCAAGGAATGCAGACTGACATATCTGCATTGCCTTTACAACCATGCGGCTTACCTGCAAACAAATGGAATCATGCAGTTTTTCAAAACCTTCTGGCGTAAGGGAAAATGAAATTCTTGAAACTACATCGCTTCCGAATTTTGACTGAAAATTTGGTTCACCAAAAGAACACAGATGGTGTCCGTCAAAAAGAGAAACGGCCCTCAAGGCAATGGTAGTAGTCCCGATATCCAGGGCAATGCCAATGTCAGAAGGAGAAAAAGAATTGGAAGTATGGAAGAGTTCGGTCCCGCATTCTGTCAAAACAGAGATTTCTTTTTCAACGGGTAAATCTCCAGGACATAATCCGCAGTGAGAGCATACCTTGCAAATCATGAATTCAATATACCTTTCTCATTTGAAAATTGCAATTTGACGGTTTATGGTTTAATATATCTGCAGATTTTTTATGATTCATAAGGAAGGAAACAAATGAAAAAAATTGCAAAACTTACACTTGCACTTGCAGCCATCGCAATTGCAGGAACTTCTGCATTTGCAAAGAAGCAGAAGGTTTTTAAGATCGGTGCCATTCAGCTTGTTGAACACCCAGCCCTCGATGCTTCATACAAGGGATTCGTAGACGGTCTCAAGGAAGCAGGTTACGAAGACGGAAAGAACATCAAGATCATCTATGAAAATGCTCAGGGTGAACAGGCAAACTGCGTTACAATCGCAGACAAGCTCATCTCTCAGAGATGCAACATGATTTTTGCAATCGCAACACCAGCAGCCCAGGCAGTTGCAAACAAAACAGAAACAACTCCAATCCTCATTACTGCAGTTACAGACCCAAAAACAGCAGGTCTTGTAGAATCTAATGAAAAGCCAGGCACAAACGTAACAGGTACATCTGACCTTACACCATGTGCGGCACAGATTCAGCTTCTCAAGAGACTTGTTCCAAATGCAAAGAAAGTTGCAATGCTCTACTGCTCAAGCGAAGAAAACTCTCGCTTCCAGATTAACCTTGCAAAGGCTGAATGCGACAAGCAGGGGCTTGCTTATGTTGATGCAACAGTTTCAAACACAAACGAAGTTCAGCAGGTCGTTCAGTCCCTCGTTGGAAAAGTTGACGCTATCTATTCTCCAACAGACAACATGATTGCTTCTACAATGGCTACAGTTGCCCTCGTAACAACACCAGCAAAACTTCCTGTAATCGTAGGTGAAGACGGAATGTGCCAGGGCGGCGGTCTTGCAACATTCGGAATCAACTACTACGAACTTGGAAAGCAGACTGCAAAGATGGCTGTTGAAGTAATCAACGGAAAGAAGCCTAAGAACATGCCAATCCAGTACCTCGACAAGTGCGACTTCTCATACAACAAGGAAACTGCAGAAGCCCTCGGAATCACAATTCCAGCTGACTTGCTCAAATAATGCATTTTAACCTGAATGACGGGTTATAGACCAAAGGCCTGAAGGAGAATCACAAAGGTTCTTCTCCAGGCTTTTTCATTTTATCTACCAATTATAGAATCATCTGATAAAACATTATTTTCTATTAAAATGTCTATCTTTTATTTAGTTTTTCCATTAAACTTTCATTTCCGTCCTGCTGGTACAGGAAGGGGACTTTCGTATGATTGTCTAATACTACGTTTTTAACGAACAGATTTTTTTACTTAAAAAACTACTGTTCAAAGGATGTTGAAATGAAAAAGTTCAATATCATTGTTCTTACAACAATTTTATTCAGTTCCATGGTTCTCTCATCGTGCTCAAAAGGTGAGAAGAAAGAAACCTTCAATCTTTTTAACTGGACTTACTACACGCCTGATTCTGTTCTTGAAAAGTTCGAAAAAGAATACAACTGCATCGTAAAGACAGACTACTTTGATTCAAATGAAGTAATGTATTCTAAGCTTCGTGCAGGAGCAAAGGGATACGACCTTACAATCCCCTCTTCAGACTACACATCAATCATGATCAAACAGGGAATGGTTCAGAAAATCGACCATTCAAAATTCCCTAATTCCATATACATCAATCCAGATGCCCTCGTTAAGGCAAAGGACTACGACCCGGACATGACATGGTCAGTTCCATACTGTCTTGCTGCCAACGGTATTGCCGTTAACAAGACAAAGGTAAAGGACTATGAACGCTCCTACGACATTTTCAAGCGCAAGGATCTTGCAGGCCACATGACAATGATGGACGACATGCGCCTTACTATCGGAAGTGCCCTCAAGTACCTTGGATATTCCCTCAATTCAACAGACGACAAGGAACTTAGGGAAGCAGCTGACCTTGTAAAGAACGAATGGCTTCCTAACCTACTCAAGTTCGACGCAGAAGGTTTTGGAAAATCCTTTGCATCAGGAGACTTCTGGGTTTGCGACGGATATGCAGAAATCGTTTACGGAGAAGTTCCTGAAGATCGCCAGGAAGAAACCATCGACTTCTTTGTTCCTGATACAGGTTCAGGTGCATACCTTGATTCAATGGTTATCCTCAAGGATGCAAAGCACTACGACCTTGCAATGAAGTTCATCGACTTTAGCCACAGACCTGAAATCTATGCAGAATTCCTTGATGCATTGAGGTTCCCTCCATACATCAACATGGAAGCCGCAAAATACACAACAAGAAAGCCTATGTACGGCCCAGAAACTCTTGCCAAGGTTGAACTCAAGATGGATGTAGGTGAAGCCCTCCAGAAATATGACGCACTCTGGCAGGAAATCAGATTTGCAGCAGAATAGACAACAATAACAGTTTAATGATCATGTTGAGCCCTCGTTTTTTTCGGGGGCTTTTTTGTCACTTTTTATTTTTTAGTGAAAATAATATAGATGATGAAAAATAAAATCTGTGACTACACAAACACAAACAGGCATCCTGACATTCGGGAACTTACCCTTGCCAACGGCATATCCTATCCGAGTGACGAAGAACTTATAATGCTTATACTGGGACGGGGAACAAAAGGGAATCCAATAGGGTTCCTTTCCGACAAAGTCATCAGTGTCATAAACTCCAGCAATGAAAACGACCTGATAAAAAAACTGACCGAACTTCCCGGCATGGGATCCTCAAAGGCACTATCCGTAGCGGCAGCCCTGGAACTCGGAAGAAGGCGAAGGGGATACCTGCATTCCGTAATAAGGCACCCCAAGGACATCCTCCAATATGTAAGGCAATATAGCCTGGAACCTGCTGAACATTTCATAACGATCACCACTAATGGAGCCCACGAAATACTGAGTACAAAAGTTGTCTCCGTAGGGACAGTGAACAAGGCTTTGATTCATCCCAGGGAAGTTTTCGCAGATGCAGTGGCAGAACATGCATCGGGGATAATATGCTGCCATAATCATCCCTGCAACCAGTGCTATCCAAGTGATGCAGACATTGAATCCACAAGGCAACTTCAGAAAGCCTCGCAGATTCTTGGAATTTCCTTTCTTGACCACCTGATTGTTACCAGAGACAGCTACTTTAGTTTTCTTGAACACGACATGCTGAAACCGTCATCCAGCGGGGAATAAAACTAAAGCTTTAAAAATTGCATTTTGCCCAAAATAGAAGTATATTTTCTCTATGAAACTATATACTGGAAATCAGGTTGCATTTTATTCGGTTTTAAGCGGAATTGCTGCAGGCGCACTTTTTACGGCGGGATTCTTTTTTTTCACAGACAGGAATTCCAACGGAGAAAACAAAGTTGCCTCAAAAACAATCGTTTCTACTATCAGCAATGCACCTGATAAAAACATCAGGGAAGAAACTCCTGTACTTGAAGTTGCCAGCAACAGCGGAAACTATACACAGGATGAACTGCAGAACATTTCTGTATACGAGAAATGCAACGAAGCTGTAGTAAACATTACTACACAAACCATGGGATACAACTGGTTTCTGGAACCAGTAATTACTGGCAGCGGATCAGGTTCCGGCTCCATCATCGATAAGCGCGGATACGTCGTTACAAATGTCCATGTAATCGAAGACGCAACCACCATCAACATTTCCCTTGCAGACGGCTCCAACTACGAAGGCCGTGTAATCGGAAAGGATGTTGAAAGCGACATTGCAGTTTTGAAATTTGACCCTGATCCAAAAACAGAACTCAAGACAATTCAGTTCGGTGCATCCGACACCCTTAAAGTCGGACAGAAAGTCATTGCCATCGGAAACCCATTTGCCCTTGAACGCACAATGACAACAGGAATAATTTCAGGACTTGGAAGACCTATCCAGGAAAGCACCAATGTCATCATACGCAACATGATTCAGACTGATGCCGCAATCAACCCGGGAAATTCCGGTGGTCCCCTTCTGGACAGCCAGGGACGCATGATCGGAATCAACACCATCATCTATTCAAAGTCGGGTTCTTCAAGCGGAGTCGGTTTTGCAATTCCAGTAAGCACGGCACGCCGTGTTGTCCGCGACCTTCTTGCCTACGGAAAGGTAAACCGCGGAACAATCCAGGCTTCTTTCGTTCAGAACACAAGCCGCATTGCAGCCTACGCAGGATATAAAATCAGTACGGGACTTCTCGTAAACAAAGTTCGAGCTGGAAGCCTTGCTGCAAAGGCAGGCCTTAAGGGCGGAACAAAGGCAGTTCAATACGGAACCTTCAATCCCCAGACAATCTACCTTGGCGGCGACATCATCATTGAAGTTGACGGAATAAAGATCGACGGACTTGCCGATTACTACAGCGCCCTTGAAGACAAGAAACCTGGAGACAGGGTAAACATTACCGTTTACAGGGACGGACACAACATTGGCCTTATCATGGAGCTGGAAAACTAAAAATGAGATCCTTCAAAGTTGAATCGCAGTTCGAGCCTAGCGGAGATCAGCCTGAAGCAATTGCAAAGCTTGTGGAAGGCTTTAAGCGCGGCGACAAATACCAGACTCTAAAGGGTGTTACAGGTTCAGGAAAAACCTTCACCATGGCAAAGATTATTGAGGCAGTTCAGAAACCTACCCTCATCATCAGCCACAACAAGACTTTGAGTGCACAGCTTTACCGTGAATTCAAAACCTTTTTCCCAAACAATGCCGTTGAATATTTTGTAAGCTATTATGACTACTATCAGCCTGAAGCCTACGTTCCGGCCCGTGACTTGTATATAGAAAAAGATGCATCGGTTAACCGAGAAATAGACAAGCTCCGTCTTGCCGCAACATACGCCCTTATGGAACGCCGTGATGTAATCATCATTGCAACCGTCAGCTGCATTTACGGTCTCGGTATGCCAGACCTTTACAAGGACATGAGGTTGCACCTTACCCGTGGCGAAGAAATCGACATGCACAAACTTTCCCTGAAGCTTTCGGAAATCCAATACCAGCGCAACGACATGGTTTTTGAGCGGGGAAATTTCCGCATCCGTGGAGATGTAATAGAAATCTTCCCTACCTACATGGAAACCGACGAAGCCTACAGAATCGAACTTGATTTTGACGAAGTTGCAAGAATCCGCCGCTTTGATGTAATGAACGGCAACACAATAGAAGAACTTGATGAACTTCAGCTTTACCCTGCAAAGCACTTTGTAGTTCCAAAGGAAATGATGATTAGCGTTACGGACAAAATCCAGAAAGAAATGGAAGAAGCCATAGAAAACCTCAAGGCAAAAGGCAAGCACCTTGAAGCCGAAAGGTTAAAGTCCCGCACAACCTACGACATGGAAATGATGAAGGAAATGGGCTACTGCAGCGGAATCGAAAATTATTCTGCAGTCATTGCAGGTCGCAAACCAGGTGAACCGCCGGCAACATTGCTCCACTACTTTCCCGATGATTTCCTCTGCCTCATAGACGAAGCCCATGTTACAGTTCCTCAGATCGGAGCCATGTACGAAGGCGACAGGTGCCGCAAGCAGAATCTTGTAGACTTTGGATTCCGTTTGCCTAGCGCTCTGGACCATAGACCCCTTAAGGCTGATGAATTCACGGCAAAAATGAACCAAGTCATCTATGTAACTGCAACCCCTCGCCCACAGGAAGTAAAGCAGAGTACACAGGTGGTAGAACAGCTCATTCGTCCGACTGGATTGCTTGATCCGATTATTGAAGTTCGTCCAACGGAAGGCCAGATGCAGGACATTTACAGGGAAGTCCAGAAGCGCATCGAAAAGAATGAGCGCAGCCTTATCCTTACCCTTACAAAGAAAATGGCGGAGGATTTGACGGACTACCTTTCAAACCTTGACCTTAAGGTAAAATACATACACTCGGAAATAGACACCTTTGAACGAGTAGAAATACTCAAGTCCCTTCGTCTTGGAGAAATCGATGTCCTCATTGGAATCAACCTTTTGAGGGAAGGAATTGACTTGCCGGAAGTTTCTTTCATCGCCTTGCTTGATGCTGACAAAATCGGATTCCTGCGAAGCACAACCAGTTTGATCCAGATTGTTGGTCGTGCAGCCCGAAATGCGGACGGCATGGTTGTAATGTATGCCGACAGAATGAGCGAGGCCATGAAGGAAACGATAGAAGAAACCAGAAGGCGACGAAGCATCCAGGAAGCCTACAACAAGCAACACGGAATCGTGCCAAAGACCATCATCAAGGCCATCGGCGACATTCTTGAACATCCTGACGGACAGCAGGAAGAACAGGCTGTGGAATCAGGAGACGCATACCTTAACGAAGTCAGAAAACATGCAAACCTTTTCAATCCAAAGGAAAGGAAGAAGGTTATCGAGCTTCTTAAAAAGGAAATGACGGAAGCTGCAGAAAGACTGGATTATGAAACCGCCGCCATCTACAGGGACCAGATTCAGGAAATTCAGCAGCAGTTCATTGATTAATACAAGGCCAAGAATGAGCATTCGCAATTGACAATATCGCATATATTGTATATCATCTTTGAACTTGTAATTGAAATTATTTTTAGGTAGGTAATATTATGTCAAGAACATGTGATGTTTGTGGAAAGCACCCAGTACACGGAAACAAAGTATCTAAGTCATACAACCACACACGCCGCCAGTGGAAGCCAAATCTTCTCAAGATCAAGACAGAAATCGAAGGTCAGACAATGACTCTCAAGATCTGTACACAGTGCCTCCGCTCAGGTTGGATTACAAAGAAGATCAATGTAACACCAGCAAACGCAGGAGCACCAAAGGCTGAATAATTTCGGGTTGTCATGCTAGGAATTAGTCCCGTCTATTACAGGCGGGATTTTTTATTTTAAACCGTTAAAAAAAATGAAAAAAAACTGCCCTACTAGAGGCAGGTATCAAAACAAGACTAGCACACCATTTCCAAGCCGTCATAGGCTGGACCTACAGAGCCGCCATTGTTTTTGGCAGCCTCAAGGTTCGGATAGCGGGAGATGATGGCATCAACATATTCCTGCACCTGCCAGTGGAAAAGGTTGTGGGTAATGTGTGTAAGGTGAACATTCCCAGGCTTGAGCCTGTCAGCAAGTTCAAGGGCCTGTTCAAAAGAAAAATGGGTTGAATGAGGAAGAATCCTAAGGCCGTCTATTACAAGATGCTCTATATGCCCCGCAAAGGAACATATGAGGTCTATGGAAGCTGCAGGAATAGAATTCAGGTCCGTAAGATATACGATGCTTCTGTATCCATCACCTTTCTTTTCCCTTAATATCCAGCCCGAATCATCAAGATAGCCGTGCTTTATGAGAACCGGAAGAACTTCAACCCCATTTATCTTTATGGGATTGCTTTCATTATAGCATTCTGTCGCCAGGGCATTTATCTTAGGCTTTCCACCGCCCTGCCTTACTTCCTTAAAGATATAGCTGAATCTGTGCTTTATGTCCTCTATGACTGAATTGTGGGAATATACGGGAAGTCCATTGCCTTCAGTTTCCACCGCACCGCGATTATGCGGATCATAGGCCTTTGAATGACTGAATATCCTCAAGTCATCGATTCCGTGAAGATGGTCTGCATGGGCATGTGTAAGAAGAAGGGCATCAACCCTATTAATCTTGTACCTAAGAGCCTGAATCCTGAATTCTGGACCTACATCAATAAGAATGCTTGCAGGCTCCTGAAGATAGGCACTGCACCTGAGGCGGTTATCCCTTGGATCTTCGGAACGACATACCTTGCAATTACACCCTATTACAGGAACTCCATGACTTGTTCCCGTACCCAACAACACCATTTTCATAGGATATATAGTAAACCAATTTTCGTGAATTTCATAGTTAGCGGGAAAATTATGAAGCAAGGCAACTCACAGCCCTGCAGCAAATAATAAAAAAACAGGGGACGAACGGAATTACTTCCATTCACCCCCCGAAAACTGCCGGAATCCAACTGAAAACAAACTTTCTGGAGACTAAGTATTTATTCAGATCCTTGAAAATCAGATTCAACGCCACACTCTACAAGGCGCGTATCTTTTTCAAAATCAAACAGCACGGATTTTTTCCACTGCAGCTTTCATGTGCTTAACGGCACGAATTTCTGTCTGACGAACTGCTTCAGGACTTACGCCGACAATCTTAGAGACTTCGCGCAAGGTCTTGGCATGAAGTTCGCCATCAAAATTATAGCGGTACCACAAAACACAGCGTTCTTTGCCTGGCAAAGAATCCATAAGAGACTTTACGGTCTCTTTTTCTTCTTCCTTCAAAATCAATTCCTCTGGGGAATATGTCATGTCAGGGAGAAGATCACCAAGGGAAACCGAATTTCCCTCGTCACTCACTTCGACATCCAATGATGCAACGGTATATGAATAGTTCAAATACTCGACAATTTTGTCTTCAGGAATACCTGTTGTAAGGGCAAGTTCAGGAATTGTAGCTTCCCTTCCATTCTGCTGGAAGAAATAAGCCTGTGACTTCTGAATCTTGCGGATCATCATTTCCTTGCGGCTAGGCAAAGCAATGAATGAAGTACGGCTGTTCATGTAGCGCAGCATGTACTGTGCAATCCATGGATAGGCGTATGTAGAAAAACGAGTCTTAAAATCTGAGCTGAATTTTTCAGCTGCGACCATAAGGCCCATATTTCCTTCCTGAATTAAATCCATAATGATTGATGGTGATGCCTGCATCTTTCTTGCAAGGCTTACGACTAGGCGAAGATTTGAATTTACAAGCTGCTTAACAGCATTCTTGTCGCCCGACTGAATTTTCTTTGAGAGCTCTACCTCTTCTTCCGCTGAAAGGAGGCTGAATTTTTTTATAGAGTTCAAATAACTTCCGATAACGTCCTTTTCCATGGGATCGCTCCAAATGATGTTATTTTCACTTTATGTTATGATAATTTATTAGCATAAGATGTGCCAACTTTTTCATTTTTTCTTAATTTTTGCTTAAATTACTTAAAACTATTATAAATCTATATATTACAAGGATTTACATATTTCTTAAATTTCACTTAAAAGCGTTAAAAAAATGTTAAAAAACAATTTTTCTTTTTTCACCTGTATAAAAATTTAAACAACTTCTGTATAAAAAATCATACAGTGTATGAAATTTTATACTAAAAATCTCCAAATTCTTTCTGTATATTCAAGATTTTAAAAAAATATTAAGTTTATTTCAACCCAGGCGAAAAAAAACTCAAAAACATCCAATATTTTCTTTAAAAAAAACTTAAGTTTCAGATTTTCTATCATTTTTTACCTGCTTCAGAAAAGGCTTTTTCAAGGTTAAATTTTACAAGATTTTCCTGATTTTTCAACTTCTTTCAAGCTTCGGACAACGTCTTCGTTGAGTTTTTCCAACACAACACAAACGTTTCCTGCAGGCAACAGAAAAACAAGGCGTTTTCCCGTTAAAGCTCGGGTTCAAAATCAATTTACACTATCGGGGAAATTCATTATTATTGTAATATTATGAAACCTATACTTATTAAAGATTTATTGACATCCGCTCCAGACGGACGCACTGTAACAGTATGCGGATGGGTAAGAACAAAACGTGATTCAAAGAACCTCGTTTTCATTCAGGTTAATGACGGAAGCTGCTTTGCAAACATCCAGCTTACATTTGATCGCTCAAATCCACAGGGCGCAGATGCAGATAATATTGAAAATGAACTCAAGAGAATAAATACAGGAACATCAGTCAAGGCAGAAGGAGTCATCATTCCTTCCCCTGCTTCAGGACAGGCAGTTGAAGTTACACTCATGAAGCTCACAGTTCTCGGTGAATGTAATCCAGAAGAATACCCTCTTCAGAAGAACAAGATGTCCATGGAATACCTCCGTGAAAACGCTTATCTCCGTGCACGCACAAATACATTCGGAGCTGTTTTCCGCGTAAGAAACCAGATGGCATTTGCAGTTCATTCTTTCTTCCAGGAAAGGGGGTTCCAGTACATCAACGCTCCGGAAATCACATGTTCTGACTGCGAAGGTGCAGGAGAAATGTTCCAGGTAACAACCCTCAGTCTTGAAAAGATTGCAGAACTCGGAGTAAAGGCCGGACAGGGCGGAATGAAAATCGAAGATGCTCACAAGATCGTAGACTACGGAAAGGACTTCTTTGGAAAGAAGGCTTCCCTCACAGTTTCAGGTCAGCTTGAAGCAGAAACTCTTGCAACTGCATTAAGCCGCGTATACACCTTCGGGCCAACATTCCGTGCAGAAAATTCAAACACTCCACGCCACCTTGCAGAGTTCTGGATGATCGAACCTGAAATGGCTTTCTTTGACCTTGAAGACGACATGGACCTCCAGGAAGACTTCGTTAAGTACCTCCTGAACTGGGCCCTTACAAAGTGCCGCGACGACCTTGAATTCTTTGACAAGAGAATTCAGCCAGGCCTCATTGCTCAGCTTGAAAGCGTAGTAAACAGCAAGTTCGTTCGCATTTCATACACAGATGCAATCGCTGAACTTGAAAAGCATGCAGACAAGTTTGAATTCAAGCCATACTGGGGCTGCGACATTGCAACAGAACACGAAAGATACCTTACAGAACAGATCTTCAAGTGCCCTGTAATGGTTTACAACTATCCAAAGGAAATCAAGTCGTTCTACATGAAACTTAACGAAGACGGAAAGACAGTTAAGGCTGTTGACGTTCTTGTTCCTGGCATCGGAGAACTTAACGGCGGATCTGAACGCGAAGAAGACTACGGAAAGCTCCTTAAGGCAATCAGGGACCGCGGAATGGACGAAAGCATTTACGATTGGTACCTTAACCTCCGCAAGTTCGGAACAGTACCTCACTCAGGTTTCGGAATGGGATTTGAACGCCTCATCCGTTATGTAACAGGTATGGAAAACATCAGGGATGTAATTCCTTACCCACGCGCTCCAAAATTGGCAGATTTCTAGAAGCCATGGATGGCGCAGCATTAGGCGCGATCCATGAGACCAGATCTCTAGGGAAATCGGCGGTCTGCAAGCGGTCAATTTTTTATTCAACAAGGCTTTTACCGAACTTGTTGAATATGGGGTCAAAAAAGTTTTAATAAATATTTTTTACAGGAGAAACAAATGGCAGAGCAGAACGAATCTCAACTTGATATCTTTGGAAGAAAAATCTTCTTCCTGAACCCTGCATACCCTGTTAAGAAAGAAATTATTTCAAAACTTCAGGCACAGGAATATGAGGTCTACAACATTGAAAGCTATCGCGAAGCAAAACCGCTTCTCAGGAAGAACCCTGATTCAATTCTCTTCATAAACCTTGATGCACAGTTGACCGTTTCCGGATGGTTCAACTATGTCAGAACTTTTGATCGCGAAGATGTTCTGCAGACAATTAAAGTTGTAGTAATGTCAGAAAGGATTAAAGCTTCCGACATAAATATCTTCAACAAATTCGCACACCTTCCTTACGAAGTAATTGACTTCAACGAAGGAATTGAAGGCGTAGCAAAGCAGATTGAAAAAGTCATCGTTGACCTCAACGCAAAGGGAAAGAGACAGTATGTCAGAGCAAGCCTTGCACACGACAAGGACGCTTCCCTTTTCTGGAACCACGGCTCAAAGATGCACCAGCTCAAGCTCCTGGACATCAGCTCCGTTGGTATGGCCGTTCGCTGCCCTGCTGTTCTTGAAAATCAGATTATCGCAAAGAACTTTCTCCTTCAGGATGTTACTATGCGCCTCGGAACAAAACAGGTTGTAGTTGAAGCCGTTATCTATGGAATCAAGCAAACTCCGGAAGGAACTCTCTGGATTCTGCTTCTCCTCCCTTCCACAGCACCTTCCATCAGGGAAGAAATTCGTGCCTATGTTTCAAAGACAATTGAAGAAAAAATGCTAGCTTCAATCAACGGGGAAAGAAAGGACGAAGAGGATTACGCCATTCTCAACTACTACAACCTTGCAACAAAGACAAAAACAAAGACAACAATAAATCCATTTGCAACTCTACCTGGAAGCAATTTTTAATTACATGGAAGGGATAAAATGAATTTCTTTACAAGGACATCTGCAATATTCCTCACAATAACAATGCTGTCTGGATGCGCAAAAACGAAGAAAACACTTGTACTTGCAGAAGTCAATCCGCCAGATTCAGTTTCAGGCCAGATGGACCTTTTCTTTGCCAACGAAGTAAAGAGACTTACCGAGGGCGAAATATCAGTTGAAGTAAATCCTTCTTCAATTCTTGGCGATGAAAATGCAGTCATCAAGGAAATGATGACTACAAAAAAAATCGATCTTGCAAGAATCTCCCTATTCACACTTACTTCCATCGGATCAAAAAAGGCTGCAGTATTAACAATTCCATATATATTCAACAACAGAGACCATTTCTGGAAATTTGCAAACTCAGAATTTGCGTCAGAAATACTCGATGAATTCTATTCAGGACCGGATGGACTCAAGGGTCTTTTCCTTGCAGAGGAAGGCTTCAGGCATTTCTTTTCCACAAAACCGCTCAAATCCCTTGAAGATCTATCCGGAAGGAAAATAGGGACGACCAACGATCCTATCCTTAATGAAATAATACAGGACTTTGGCTCCGAGGCCATTCAGGTTCCTTTCTACGACCTGCTGAAGGAATTGATAGTTGATACCATCGATACGGCAGAACAATCTATAGTAAATTACAGATCAAACTTTTTTGATTCCGCCGCACCAAATGTAATTCTTGACGGACACACAATCGGAGTCACCGAAGTTTTAATCACAAATAAGGCTTGGGAAGAACTTACAAAAACACAGCAGATGGCACTGCTTAAAGCTGGTGAAAATGCATCTGCCTACTGCAGGAAAATCTGCGAAATAAGGGAACCCCTTGTAATGGAATCCCTTAAGGCAACTGGCGTCAACATCACGGAAGTAAAGGACAAGACTCCATGGAAAGAAGCATGCGCTGAAACCATTCATAAGCAGGCAATAAAGAATACATACCTGTATGGCCATATCGCTGATATGGGTAACTAGGATCTGGTGATGAAAATAAAGGATAAGATAAATAAAGAGCACTTTAAGGCAAGGGACCTTAACCTTGTAATGATAGTCGTATCTTCGACTGTATTTGCCATACTCCTGACTTTTGCAATTCTTTCCGCATCAAGGCTAAAGCATTTCAAGGATTCCCTTACCAAGGCTTCGATTTTCAGAAACAGCTCCCTCAAAATTATGGAAACTTCAGACTATCTTACGGACCAGTCCCGTCTTTTTGCAGTGACAGGAGAACTTCAATACCTTAACAATTATTTTACAGAAAAGAACCAAACAAAAAAAAGAAATGAAGCTCTTCAGGAACTTGGGAAAATATTTTCCTACGATGAAATTGAGTTCAAAAAACTTCAGACGGCATTCTCTCAATCAGAAAGCCTTTCTGACATTGAAGTTTATGCCATGAAACTCATAACTATTTCCGGCAACTATAAAATGGATAATCTTCCGGAAGAAATAATCAGGACAGAAGTTAAAGAAATTGATAAAAAACTTTCAAAACTTGAAATGAAAGACAAAGCTGTAAAACTTCTTTTTAACAGAAGCTACCTGGTATGCAAATCAAGGATTAATGAAAACTGTTCAATCCTCATCAACTCTATAGAAGCAACAAACGAAACTGAAGTAAATGAAAACTTTGATGAACTTCGAGAAAAAATTCTCTGGCAGAGCATAACTCTTGTTTTTGTATTCATTCTTCTTGTAATCGTATTCATAATCAACATCATATTCATCATTTCACCAATCAACAGCTACATGAATTCCATTGGGTCAGACAGCAAACTGATTGAAACTGGTTCATTCGAATTAAGATGTCTTGCCCAAACCTACAACAAGTTTTTTGATATCAAGGCAGCAAACGAAAGGAAACTCAAACGACACGCAGACACAGATCCTCTTACAGGTCTTTTCAACAGGCGTGCCTTCAGCGAAATATGCAATGACTTCAGAGGCGAAACTCAGAGCGTTGTTTACCTTCTTGTAGATGTAGACAATTTCAAATCCATAAACGACACATACGGACACTCTGCAGGTGACGATGTTCTGAAAATAATTTCAAGGGAACTTACCGAAGCATTCAGAACATCTGACTTTGTTGCCCGCATAGGTGGCGATGAATTTGCAGTCCTCCTTACGGAATTTTCAAGTGATGCGAATGTAACTGTCAGAGGCAAGGTCAATGAAATCAACGAAAAACTTCTGGGGCTGAAAGAATATGGAAAAGTTTCCCTGAGCGTTGGCGCAGCACAATCAAAGACAGGATACAACAATGAACTTGTGGACAATGCAGACAAAGCACTCTACAAGACAAAAGAAGAAGGAAAGTGCGGATTCAATCTTTATGAGATTGATCTTTAGAAATAAATTGTAAGACAACAGGTAATTGGAGTAATAGATTTTATGAACAGAGAAAAGATCGTAGTTCTTGATTTTGGAAGCCAGTATGCACACCTCATTGCAAAGAGATTCCGTGCACTGGGCTACTATTCGGAAATTGCACTTCCTTCTGCAGAACTTGCTGCATTCGAAGGAGCAAAGGGAATCGTTTTTTCAGGAGGACCTGCATCCGTTTATGACGAAAAGGTTCCTGAATTCAACTCAAAAATTCTCGAACTTGACGTACCTATCCTTGGACTGTGCTACGGTCATTACATCGTTCAGCTCGGTTACAGCGGAAAAATTGGAAAGGCAGAAGTAGGTGAATTTGGATTTGCAACACTTAACCTTAACCCTGCAGTAAAGAGCCCTCTCTTCGAAGGCATCGAACCAAGCCAGCAGGTATGGATGAGCCACCAGGACGGAGTTCTTCAGATGGGAGAAGGTTTTGAAGTTGTAGGAAGCACAAAGGACTGCCCTTATGCCGCAACACAGAATCTTGCAAAGAAAAGGTTTTCACTCCAGTGCCACTGTGAAGTAAAGGATACTCCTTGCGGAAACCAGATTTTTGAAAACTTTGCAAAGTTCTGCCAGATGGGAAAGAACTGGGACGACAATGCAGTTCTCAACCATATCATCGAAAGCATCAAGAAGGATGCTGAAGGCAAAAAAGTTCTTCTCTTCCTTTCTGGTGGCGTAGATTCAACAGTAGCATTTGCCCTTCTCAACAAGGCACTTGGAAATGACCGCGTTCTTGGACTCCACATCGACAACGGTTTCATGCGCAAGAATGAAAGTGCAAATGTTGCAGCCGCATACAAGTCACACGGATTTACAAATTTCATTGCAACCGATGCGAGCGAAAGCTTCCTCAAGGCAATTGAAGGACTTACAGATCCACAGAGAAAACGCATGGCTGTTGGAGAAAACTTCATTACAGTACGAGACAAGTTCGTTGAAGAACAGAAACTCGATCAGGATCCAGTTCCTTACATGCTTGCTCAGGGAACACTCTATCCGGATATCATTGAATCGGGTGGAACAAAGAACAGCCACACAATCAAGACACACCACAACCGCGTTGACGGAATCCAAAAGCTCATTGCACAGGGACTCATCATTGAACCTCTAAAGGATCTTTACAAGGATGAAGTTCGCAAAATCGGAAAAATGCTCGGTCTTGAAGATGAACTTGTAATGAGACACCCATTCCCAGGCCCTGGACTTTCAATCAATGTCCTCTGTTCGGAAGGAGTTCTTTCTGAAGAAGACAAGGATGAACTCAAAAAAGCCCAGGAAGAATTCAACGGAATTGCAATTACAGAATTCTGCGAAAACTGCACAAAGGATCTTGTAAAGTCTGTTCTCCCAGTAAAATCTGTTGGTGTTCAGGGTGACTTCAGGACATACAGATTCCCTGCTTGCCTTGCTTTTGCCCAGGATGAAAAGGGATTCTTCCATGTTCCAAAGGTTCACGAAAAGATTGAAAAGACTTCAAGCACAATTACAAACAGTTCAAAATTCCTTAACAGAACTATCCTCAAACTTTACCAGAAGCCAGGTCTCAAAGATGATGATTTGAAGCTTCAAAAAGGTTACTGTACAAGGGATCGCCTTGATCAGCTCCGTGAAGTAGACAACATTGTCCTTACAGAACTTCACGCAAGCGGATGGTATTCAAAGATTTTCCAGCACCTTACAATTGACCTTCCGTTTGCAACAAGTGGTGACAAGGCAAGTTTCGTACTCCGTCCTGTTGTTTCAGAAGATGTTATGACAGCACGCTTTGCCTGGCTTCCACTTGACCTTCTGGACAAAATCGTTCGTAAGATTGCAGAACTGGAATTTGTAGATTCACTTTACCTTGACTGTACAAACAAGCCGCCTGCAACATTTGGATGGGAATAAAAACCTGTAACATGGGCTCCGAAAAATTGGAGTCCAAGAATGATTTAAAAATCTTAGATAAAAAACTTCGGAGTAAAAATGCTTCAGAACGATTACTTCAAAATCATCATAGACAATCTTTCAACAGCTGTCCTCCTTGCCGAATCTGTATATGACAAAAAAAATGTTCTTGTAGATTTCAAGATAACCTATATGAACGAAAGCTTTCTCAAGATGACAAAGGACCTTTTGAAAGAAGGAGAAGTTTTTTCTGATTTCAAGACAAGACTTTCCCCTGCCCTTGCATGGTTTGAGACTGCACAGGAAGCTCTCCTTAAGAAAACAATTCTTTCAGAAACAATCTACTCCTACAACTTTTCAAAATGGTTCCAGATAACAATCAACTGTGTCTGCGACAATACAATAGCAGTAACTTTTTCCGATGTTTCAAAGGCAAAGGAATACGAACACGCCCTGACACAGCAGAACCAGAAACTTGAAAGCCTTGCTTCTGAACTTGCGGAAAACAGGGCAAACCTTGATACTCAGCTCAAAAGCATACAGAGCCTCAACACCCAGCTTCTTTTCAGTGCCTATCATGATTCCCTTACGGACCTTTACAATCGTTCGTGGCTTAACACTGCCATAAGGGAAATCAGCAGGGAACAGAAGTGCAGCAACGAAAAATTCGGCATCCTTCTTTTCGACATCGACAACATGAAGGACATAAATGATTCCCGCGGACATACTGCAGGCGATGAACTCATCAAGCAGGTTGCAACAATCCTCCGCATGTTTGAATCAAAGAATACAATCCCTACCCGTTTCGGTGGAGATGAATTCATACTTCTTCTTAAGAACATAAAAAACCGCAATGAGGCAATGAACATCTCAAAAAAAGTTCTTGGATTCATGAATGCCGAAGGGATAGGTATCTCAGGTGGTATTTCCGTTTATCCTGATGATTCCGAAAAATACGATGATCTTTTGAAATTTGCCGATATGGCAAAACTTGAAGCAAAGAAAAAGGGAAAGAACAACATTACTGGATTCCAGTCTTTGATGCAGGAAAAATTCCTAAGCAAGCTTAACATAGAAACAAAGCTTTCAAGGGCAATGGTTGAAAAAAACTTCCAGCTTTATTACCAGCCACAGTTCTATACACAATCGGAAAAACTCCGTGGATTTGAAGCCCTTTTGAGATGGTATGACGATGAACTCGGCTGGATCAGTCCTGAACAGTTCGTGCCGCTTGCAGAAGAAACTCACCTTGTAATTCCTCTAGGAAACTGGGTTCTTGATACAGCCCTCAGAACATTGTCGGAATGGGAACAGAGATTTGACTTTGACGGAATCATGTCCGTAAATGTTTCGCCAATACAGTTTTGTCAGGATGACTTCATTCCAAAGTTCCTTCACAAAATTGACTTTTACAAGATTACTCCAAGACATCTTGAAATTGAAATTACAGAAGGCGTCCTTATAGAAAATGTTGAAAGCGTTATCGCAAAACTCAATGAAGTAAAGAATCTTGGAATCGGAATTTCCCTTGACGACTTCGGAACTGGATATTCATCCCTTCGATACCTACAGATGCTTCCACTTACAACGCTTAAAATTGACAAGTCTTTCATCAAGAACATTGCAACGGAATCAAACATTGCGGAGGGAATCCTTACCCTCGTTTCAAAGATGGGGCTTGATACAATTGCAGAAGGCGTAGAAAGGGAAGACCAGCTTGAAATCCTAAAGAAGTTCAACTGCAATACAATCCAGGGCTTCCTCCGTGGAAAACCAATGCAGAAGAATCTTTGTGACAGACTCCTTGGCGGTGATCTTAGCGCCCTTATTACTATCAACAACTCATAGTTCAAAGGCACGGATTATATTCAACATAACGTACACGGCCTTTCTGGATTGCATCCTTAAGCTGCTTTTCATGTCCGTTGAGTTTGCTCTGTCCAGTTTTTACTTCTATAAACATAACTTCATGAATTTCATCCGATTCCGTAAGCCCCGTAAAGCCTATGAAATCAACTGGTTTGCCAAGGAAACAGACATCACCTGGATTGCATGGGAATTCAGGAAGATATGGAGCAAGCTGTTCCGCAACCTGCCCACCAATAACAGCCCTGCTTTTTTTAACTGCATCATTCCTTTGCTTTTTCAGCAATGACAAATCCTTCAATTTCTGAATCAATCTTCCAAGAAAAACTCCCGCTAAAAATACAGCAACAGTAACCAGAATCAACACAAGATGGTTTATTGTTAAAAAGTCGTGCATAGATTATTATTATAACAGCATTAACTGTAAATGCACACTTGAGAGGTTTATATGAAAAGAATCGCAAAATTCCTTCTAGCAGCAGTTTTATGTTTTTCATCTTTTTTTCTTTTTGCAGAAGAATACAAGACTGACGGCGACCCTGTAAAATTTTCCTTCAAATACAAGAAAGGCGACATGTACAGAATTCTTTCTACAGTTGATGAAGATGTCTATGTAAACCACAGGCTCAACCATCATTCCATCATCGTAAACCGTGTTGCAGCAGAAGTTACTGATGTGGAAAAAGACGGCGGCGGAATCCACAACTGCACTTTCATGACCAGCGAAGATTCTACGGGTTCAAGAACAGGTGCAAAATTTGCCTACGGTGAAGACTACGCAAGCATATTCTCAAGGAGTCCTCTAGGAGTCTACACCATCAGCGATGAATATTTCATGCCTACTGTCCGCGATGTTCCAGTTTTCCCAGACAAGGAAATCAAACCAGGAGAAAAGTGGACTGCAAAAGGACACGAAGCCCACGATTTAAGGCGACAGTTTGACATGCAGAAACCTTACAAGGTTCCCTTTACTGCAGAATACACTTACCTTGGAATTCAGGAATCGTCAGGACTCCATATAATAAATGTCCGCTACACAATGTTCATGCAGACTCCAGTTCCCAAAAACAATCGTCATGCAGAATATCCTGCCGCAACAAAAGGTTTCAGCGACGAACTAATTTACTGGGACAATGAAAGGGGGGCCATCGACCACTACACTGAGAACTTCAGGATTCTCATTGAAAGCTCAATAGGAAACCTTTACGAATTTACTGGAAGTGCAAAAGCAGAAGTAACTGAATTTGCAAGGACTAATACTGAAGAAAATCTTGAAGATGTTCAGAACAAGATCAACGACATGGGTCTTGAAAATGTTACAGTAAGGAACGGAGACAAGGGACTGACGATTGCCCTTGAGGACATCAAGTTCCAGCCTGACAGCGCAATCCTCATGGACAGCGAAAAAATCAAGCTTCAGAAAATAGCAGAAATTCTTGAAACCTGGCCAAACAACGACATTCTTGTTTCAGGTCACACTGCCCTTGCGGGAACAGAAAGAATGCGACAGCTATTGAGCGAAGAACGCGCAAGTGCAGTTGCAGAATTTCTGATCGGATTAAACGTTCGCGACAGGTTCCATATCTTTACCCAGGGATTCGGAGCAACAAAACCAATTGCATCAAACAAGAATGAAGCGGGAAAAGCAAAGAACCGCCGAGTTGAAATTACAATCATGGACCGCTAGACAAGAACAGCTGCAGCTTCTATTTCCTTTCCGCTGCGGATATTTTCCTCAAGTACAGAAGTTACCCTTAGCTTTACAACAGTTCCCCGGGGAATGAATTCACTGCTTGTAAATTCTACATGGATATAATTGTCCGTAACTGCATGGAAAACATTTGATGCCGTCAAGCCAAGCCTAACGGAACGGCTGTTCTCAACTATGGCATTGAAAACTTTTCCAATAGAATTCTTTATGAAATCAATCTTACCCTTCACGGCATAGGAAGTAAGGACCTTTACCCTTTCATCCTTAATTCTTTCAGGAACCTGGGGCTTCATGTCCTTTGCGGCAGTTCCAGGACGAGGAGAATACGGGAAGGCATGAATCCATGCAAAATTGCTTTCAACGCAAAGTTTTTCAGTAAGGGCAAAATCCTCATCCGTTTCTCCAGGAAAGCCTGCAATAATGTCGCAGGATATAAAGCAACCTGGCTTATACTTTCTCAACAGTTCCACTGCCCTGGCCACATGTTCCACCTTGTATGGCCTGCACATCCTGTCCAAAATCCTGTCGCTGCCGCTCTGAATGCTCAGGTGAAAGAAAGGCTGAATTCTGTCATTTGCAAGGGTTTTGCACAGTTCTTCTGTAACATGCTGGGGATAAAAGCTTGATACGCGATAGTTTACTTTTGAGGTTTCGGCAAGGAGACGCTCCAAAAGGCCTCCAAAGGCCAATAGAGGGCCCTCAGGGCTCTTTCCGGCGTACTGGCTAAGGTTTACCCCTGTCAGCACGATTTCTACGGCTCCATGGGCTTCCTGCTCACGGGCACGGTCAATTGCTTCCTGAACATCCAGAGAAACGGATTTTCCACGAGCAAGGTGAATCCTGCAGAAAGAACAGTTGTTGTTGCATCCATCCTGAATTTTCAAAGAAGACCTGGAATGCTTTTCAAAAACAGGAGTAAAGAGGGTAAATTTATTCAATTTGGCCGAAATTTCCTCTTTACTGCACTCATCTATGAAATTCTGAATGTTATTTTTTGAGAGCAGATTTTTTTCGGCATTCAGCACCCCACCGGCAGCCTCTTCCGCAACTCTGGAAAGAATGAATTTTTTCATTCCCGATAAAATGCATATTCTTTCAGGACAGATTTCCGTAATCTGCTTGCCGTCAAGCTCAGCATAGCAACCCGTAACAATCAAAGGAGCCTTAGGAAATTTTTCAAGGAGGAGCCTGATTATCCTGCGTGCCTTCTGTTCAGCCTTGCCGGTAACCGTACAGGTATTTATTATGCAGAGGATGACTTCATCTGATGCTTCTGTTTTTGCAGAAATGGCATCAAGGTCAGAAACAAAACCTGCCATAGAAAAACAACGAGCTGCCCCTTCAGATTCATCCTGATTAAGACGGCAGCCCAAAGTTTCAAAGTGAATTATTTTATTCATGCAAATTACTGGATGTGTGCCTTGCAGTTGTTCTTACCGCGGATTGCATCGTAGTGTGACGAATTGAGGGCAAGGGCCTTGTCATAAGCAACGATTGCATTCTGCCAGTCACCGTTCATTTCACGGGAATAGCCGAGCCTTGTCCACCAATGGGCACTGTGGGCAGGTTCAAAACGAACTGCAGTTGTAAAGGAAATATCTGCGTGTTCATACTTTGCCTGACGAATGTAGATTTCACCCATGTAGTAATATGCAGTTCCGATTCTTGCTGCAGATTCCGAAGAACTTGCAATGTAACGCTGGAACATGGCCAAAGCTTCATTGTTCTTGCCAAGGTAGTATTTTGCTTCACCAAGAACTTCCATAAGGCGGATGTCGTACTGATTGATTTTTCGTGCTTCTATTGCACGCTGTTCGGCTTCGTTGTACTGCTTGTTAGCAACAAGAGACCAGCAGAGAACAGCATGAGAATCCATGTTTGAAGGATTGTTTGCAATTTCTTCTTCACAAATTTTAATGGCATCCTTATAGTTGCCTTCGCGATAAAGTTTAAGGGCATCGGGTTTTCCAGCCTGTGCAAAAGATGCTGAGATAATTGTTGAAAGAATCAAAGATACAATAACTAACTTTTTCATATTTAATTCCTTTTTTATTCGGACATTGTACATTTGCCAGAGAATACAGAACCAGGTTCAAGAACAACCTGAGCAGAAGTAATGTCTCCTTTTACTGTTCCAGTTGAAGTAACATACACCAATTTCCTTCCGTTGATGTTTCCTGTAACCTTGCCTCTAACCAAAACTCTGTCTGTAGAAATATCTGCATTGACAACAGCATCGGTATCGATAAGAAGATCGCTTGTTGCTTCAATGATGCCGTTCATTTTTCCTTTGATCATGAAAGGTTTTGTAAAGCGAATGTTGCCTGTAAATGAAATGTCAGAAGCCATTACAGTATCGAAGTCTTCTTCGTCTGTATCAAAGCCCTTGGAATCTTTAATATCGTACATTATTCCATTTTATTGAGATATCTTTTTGTAGTCAACTGACGAAATTTAAAATGAATGTTGCATCAACCTTCACATTACAAATTTCACAGCCCAATCGCAGAGTAACTTTTTGGGGAATATACGCTCGGCGCGGACTCCGGCTTCAAGCCCAGGTCTTTTTGCACCCTTATTCGTTTAAAACTAAAAAACCTTCAGTATTTCTACTGAAGGCTTTCGCCCCTTACTGGGCTTGCCCTCTGGGCCGGCCTACGCCTGCTCTCCCCTCGCACCTGCTCGGCGCAGGCTTCGGCTTCAAGCCCAGGACCATTTGCTTTTCAGATGTGCTTAAAATAAAAAAAGCTTAGTAAAAACTTACTAAGCTTTACGCCCCTTACTGGGCTTGAACCAGTGACACATGGATTAACAGTCCATTGCTCTACCAACTGAGCTAAAGGAGCATTTCGATTTCTCGAATGTATTGGTATAATATAGAATAACAGATAAAGTGTCAAGAGAAATAATTGATTTTTTTATATTTTTTTCAGACATAAAAAAAAGGACCGAAACCAACTTTCATATTGGAATCGGTCCTTATGTCGAATCATCAGAATAGCTGAGTTATTCCTTTGCGGCCTCAATCTTGTTGTCAGCAGCATCAACCAAACTTGGGAAATCCATTTCATCTGTAATGAAGTATGAAAGGTCAAACTGTTCGTGAGTGATGACAATGAGGATTGTAGGATTTTTTGCCAGATAATCACCGATAACCTTGAAGAGTTTCAAACGGCTGTCAAAGTCAATGTGGGCAAAGGGTTCATCCAAAATCAAAACCTGAGGCTTTGCTGTAAGGGCACGGGCAATGTCAAGGCGCTTGTTTTCACCTGAAGACATTGTCATTGGATATGCATCAAGATGTTCTTCACGCATGCCAACTGCCTTAAGATTTTCAAGGAACTCCTCGATAGTGCCTTCGTTTCCTGCTTTTGAAATTTCCTTGAAGGAATCGCGGATCTTCAAATCCGGGAAGAAGCTGAAACGGCTGTCCTGCTGAACAATCTGCATCCTTCTGCGGAATGGCTTGAAGTTCTTTGGGTCATATCCCTTTTCAAGAGGTTTCATCTGTACAAGGTCAGAACCATCCATAACGATCTTTCCTTCTGTATCAGAAAGCATTCTGAGGATTGCCTTTACCATAGTTGATTTTCCACAGCCAGATGGTCCTGTAATTCCGTAGATTTTTGAACATTCAAAATCAAGGCTAAGGTTCCTGAAAGCAGTGAATTTCTTCTGACCGAAAATGCTGCGCTTCATGTAAGCCTGAGCTACATTGATGAGTTCAATTTTGTTTCCTGCAGACCCCTTTTCAAATTCAGGCCTGTCGTAGCCTTCAAGCTGAGGAACTTCATCAAGCTTAATGAGGTCACCTTCAACAAGCCTGAAAGCCTGTGAAAGGTTAAGACGGCGGATAAAGTCAATATCGTGGGAAACCATGATGAAAGTCTTTGTTTTGTCTGAAAGGATTTCCTTGTTCAGGAAGTCAACAAACTTAACGCGGAGCTGACGGTCAAGGTTTACAGTTGGTTCATCGATCAAAATGAGATTGCCGGGTCTGGACAAAAGGATCATCAAAGTCAAACGCTGAAGCTGACCACCAGAACATTCATCAGGATAAATCTTCTTGTATGCTTCATAGTCAAGGTCAAAGTAATCCTTGAGGCGCTGGATGATAAGGTCCTTGCAGCCAGGAGCAAGAAGATTGAGGTTCTGTTCGATTGTAAGACCTGCATTCAAAGCCAATGCTGTTTCTGCAGGAACAAACATAAGGCCTGACTGCTGGATTTTCTTCCAGTTTTCAAGGGAACATTTCTTGCCGTTTGCATAGGCATCGATGCCGTTGATCTTCATGTTTCCTTCATAAGTAAAAACATTCGAAGGAAGAATACCGGCAATCGATTTGAGGAAAACTGATTTCCCCATTCCTGTCTGACCGATGATTACTGTAGAAGTTCCGACTTCAATATTAAGGGAAGTAGGCTTCAATGTAATGCGGTTCTTTCCAAGGTGAATTGCAAAATTATTGATTTCAACAGGCAACATTATGCTTCCTCCTTATCTTTCTTGAGGATCAACAGGAATGCAACGCTCACTGCAATAAGCAAGGCTGTAGGAATCCAGAACCATTCTGGGTTTGTTCCGCCCAAAAGAAGTTCCTTACGGTTAGCCGCAACCAAAGCTCCCGGGCTTGTATGAGAAGGTGTACCAGTTGAACCGAGGCCACACTGAATTACATAACCCAATGATGTATCAAGAACAAGAGTCTTCAAAAGGATTCCCGCAGCAACACGCTTAACGGAAGCCTTCATGATGTCCATCTTCATGAGGACACGGAGAATGCGGTTCTTTGTAAAACCATAGGAACGGAAACTTACCGAATACTTTTTATCGTAAAGGTCTGCCAAAGGAATCGAAATGCTTCTTACAGCTTCCGGCAAAACAGTAACCGTAGCGGCAATTACGAAAACAACCAGGGACAGGATTGTTGATTTTGAATGGGATGTCTTTGCAAGGGCACCAGATACTGGAGCATAAAGGAACAGGGCAATCAAAATCGATGGAACTGATTCAACGGCATTGTTTACATTTGCAAGGAAGTGTCCAATCTTCAATGAAAGAACGCTAAGGTATCCAAGCAAAACAGAAAGGATCATTGCAAAGATTACAGTTGAAACCAAAGTAATCGAAAGTTCCTGGAAACTCAAAACAAGATTTCTGAAGAAGTTGCCCTTTACAAGGTTTTCTGCAAGCAGGTGTGAATAACATTCCATTGGAATCCATGCCAAAAACAATGGAAGAACCAAAATGAAAACAACGATAACTCTAAGAATATCTACAAAATTTGTCTTTCTCATCATGCACCCTCATATACTCTTGGATATACCAGGAACATAATTAACTTAACAATGAATGAAACTATGGCATTGATAATGAGCAAAACAAAAACAGATGTAATCAAAAGATTTGTGTTTGTCTGAACCATAGCATCGATAAGGTTTTTCCCCAATCCAGGAAGGTCAAATGCTATTTCAGCAATTGTAACTGAACCGATGATTGCCGAAATTTTTCCGGCAAGATATGGAAGGAAGCGAGGCAAAGAAGAACTGAAAAGGTAGCCTGAATATGTACCTGAAAGTGGAAGAAGTCTTCCCAACTTGTGGTCACCCAGAGTGCTGAACAGAATTCCATGAACCTGTCCAACCTGACCGAGCATGTCAGCCTTCAAAAAGTTCAATGCATCCCATGTAAGGCCGCCAAAGAGAATTGTACCGAGGGCAATCAAAGGCAGCATTGCTCCATTGTTTCCCCAGATAACATACATCAACCAGAAACCTACAAACAGAGGAATAGCAGCAAAAACAGAAAAAAGGAAATAAAGGCATTTTTCAATTCTTTCATTTGTTTTCTTTCCAAAATTTACAGCCATGTAGTGGCTGGTTGTAGCATAGGCTGCACCAACCAATGTAAAAAACACAAGGAAAGCAAGAGAGAGCAATGCGAGTGGCAGGGTCTCAACGGCACCGGCAAGAATGATGTCACCGGATGTATGACCAATAGCCCTTTCTCCACCCCTTCCAATAAGAATCATGCCGAAAGTCTTAAGGGCATCAAGATATGCCGCGGCATCTGCATTGGTAGAAACCAAATAAAGCAACGAAAGTATAACAGTACCTGCAAGAACGAAAAGGATTCCGTTGAGCAGAACTTCTTTTATCAAGAAGCGAACAAGCTTCATCTTTATAAACTCCAAAAAAAGCCAAAAGGCTACAGTTTACAATAGTCCTACTGCGAGCAAAACAACTGTAAACATGTAACCTTTATTAAATTAAACTAAAAGAAATAATGACTATTTCTTAAACTTCCAGTCTTCAACAGAAAGGAATGCGTTGTCAGAAGCAATAGTAACATTGCCCAAGCCTCTGGAATAAACATCCTTCTGCAAAGTACAGATATAAAGTGCAGGACAAAGTTCACTTACACGCTTGTTGATCTGAAGTGTAAGGTCAACCCAGTTCTTTGTTTCAACTTCAGAATCCCACTTGTCAAACAAACTGTTCAACTTGCCGTCTGCAATGCCTGTGATGTTGTCTGCACCCTTTGAGCGGTACATAGAACCGATGCTTGAGTAAACATTGTCGAAACCATCGCAGTACTGCAATGCGAGTTCATAAGACTTTTCCTTGTAAACCATGCGATTGTAAACCTGGTCACCAGTTCGGCGAACTTCAACATTCAAACCGATTTCCTTGAGCTGTTCAGCAACACCTTCTGCAAGCTGCTTTCCAAATTCACCCATTGAGTCTGAGTAAATGAGAACTGCATTCTGGTTTGCAACATTGCCTGAAGCTGCAAGAGCCTTTGCCTTGTCCAAATCGTATTCGAGGTAGTTTGGCATCGGTTCCTTAACATATTCAGGAATTGTTGTAGCAAAGAGATTGCTTGGGAATGGACCGTTGTTGATTACAACGCCTTCTTCTACATCTGTAATGCCAGGAACAAGAGCTGCCTTGTTCAATGCCATAGCCATAGCCTGGCGGCCTTCTGCGTTAGAGAAAGCCTTTGTGTTTATTGCAACCTGATAGAATGCGTAAGGCATGTAAGAATTGATGTCCACATCGCTGATCTTTGCAATTGCCGGGCGGTCAGCTGGGTTTGTCTCGAGAATAAGATTGATGCGACCCTTTCTCAATTCCTGAAGTCTAACAACAGGGTCAAGAATTCTCTTTACAGTCAAAGTTTCTGACTTTGGAACCTGCTTGAAATAAAGTCCGTTTACATCAAAAGTAACCTGCTTACCAAGCTTCCATTCCTTAAACTTGTAGGGACCTGTTCCGATTGGAGCTGTAGCAAACTTCTTTGTGTTTTCATCAGCACGCATATCAAGGCTCATAGCCTGACCATTGTAGTGTGATGGAACGATTTTTGCTGTAGCAAGAACAGGATATGCACGGAATTCAGGAATAGGATTCTTGAAAACGATTACTACTGTCTTGTCATCAACTGCTTCTACGCTCTTGATGAATGAATTGAGGTATTCTCTGTTAGGAGATTCGTTTGCTGGTTCAAGGTAAGCATTGAAAGAATAAACAACATCTTCTGAAGTCAAAGCTGTACCATCGTGCCATGTTGTATCGATGAGGGTTACAGTGTAAGTCTTGCGGTCCTTTCCCTGAACGATTTCTGAAGCAAGTGCAAAATCTGTATAGAGGGCACCGCTAGATGGATCGATTTCATTGTTTGTAAGACCATCATAAATCAATTCATTGATGTTCAATGCAGAAGTATTCTGTGGAAGAACTGGGTTCAATGAATCAGGTTCTGTTGATACTGCAGCAACCATACCCTTCTGGCCACAGCTGCATGCAAGGATTGAAACTACAGCACCAGCAGTAATAGCCAATGCAGTTTTAATAATGTTCTTTTTCATTTGTTTTTAATCTCCTGAAACTATCTTGAACGGGTAATGAATGAAGCATAAACAACTGCTTCTCCCGAATATACGTCAGACTTGCCCTGTTCAACCTGTACATAGTAAACAGAACCGTTCAAAGCTTCTCTTGCGTTCATTACTGGCCAAGAATTACCTACCTTGTTCTGACGGCTGATCAAGTCCTTCAATCCAAGCTTTTCAATCTGCTTTCCGCTCTTTGTGTTCTGGTTGAATACGTGAACGTTTCTGTTGTCCTTCATTGTGATGACAAGGTCATTCATTGCACCTGGAGCGATATCAACAATACCCCAGAGGTAGTCTGGCTTCTTTTTTGTTGAACCAGAGAACTTAGCTGGCTTAGACTTCTTTGCATCACCTGCTTCTGCATTGAACAAACCGATCATACCAACGAACTTACCGCGGGATGCGATTTCCTTTTCTCTTGCGATTTCCTTTTCAACAACTGTAATCTTAGACTGGAGTGTTGTCTTCTGTGCGTTAACATCCTTGATTACATTTGCATCGATTTCTTCTGGATACTTCTTCTGGAATTCGAGCAACTGATCATAAGCAACCTGCATGTCTGCCTTAACTGACTGGTAGTGGTTGAGGATTTCCTGATTTGTAAAGGCACCGTTCTTTCCGCTGCCTGTACCTTCAAGCTGGCGAGCAAATACATCACCAATCTGTTCCTTGTATTCATAAGCCTTTTCGCGGATTGCAAGCTTGCGCTGTGATACAACATCCTGACATGTATTGTTGAATCCCTTTACTGCAGACTTAACAGGAACTGTTGATTCTGCACCAGACTTTGCTGCAGCAGCGGCAACATCCTTCTTCAATGAAGGAATAGAATCCACGATTTTCTGATATGCAGCAATCTTGTCATCCACATTTTCAATCTGAGATGCAGCCTCTGCTTCATCCTTGAGGGACTTCTTCTTTGCAGAAATGCTGCTTACGGCATCAATTTCCTTACCAACTGTATCAAGTTCAGCTGAAGCACCGTAAACCTGCTTTGCTGTCTTGTACATTTTCTTTGCTTCCGAAACCTTTTCTGCTTCGAGCAGCTTGTTGATGCGAGGAACTGTCAAAGCTGTACCCTTCTGGCAAACTTCATCATCCAACTGAAGTGCTGCATCAAGCGCACTGAATTTTGACAATGCTGTGTTACATGCAGAAATCAATTTGCCTTCCTGTGTTGCCTTCATTGAATCTGTGCTGTCCAAAGCTGCAACACCATCATTGTACAACTTGATGTAGTTCAAATACTTCTGCTTAACTTTTTCGTCAGCAATATTTGTCCAATAGTTTTCTGCTGTAGAAGGACCTCTTCTATTCCATGCTTCTACACCCTTTGTGATTGCAGGATCTACACCGTCAGTCTGTGTAGAACCACATGAAGTGAACATCATGGCAGACAATGCCAATGCTCCTGAAGCTGCTAAAACTAAAATATTCTTCAAATTTTTTTTCATTCCTTAACCTCCTTTACAAGACGGAATCCAACTTCATTTGATTTTTCTGTTGTTTCTACAGTTTTAAAGTTTGAAATTCTCAAATCAACAGGACCGTCCATCCATGAACCGCCCTTCACAACACGAGAAGAAACACCTTCTTCTGATGGTTCTGCACCTTCTGTTACGAATTCAGATGATGTCCATTCCCAAACGTTTCCGCTCATGTCCTTAAGACCCCAAGCGTTGTTGCCTTCTTCAAATGCACCTACAGGGGAAGGTCCCTTGAACTTTCCGTTTTTATTGTAGTTTGCATTCTTCTTCTTTGAAGGAACATCATTACCCCATGGATAGATTACCTGTTCACCGGCACGAGCAGCTTTTTCCCATTCTTCTGCAGTTGGAAGGCGATATGTGTCTCCTGTCTGTTCAGAAAGCCATTTTGCATATTCATTTGCATCATCAAAGCTTACGCCGATTACAGGCTGATTAGCCTTGTTGTATTCAGGGTTGCTCATGAATTCTGGATATTCTTCACTGCGTATTGCAAGAATAAATGCTGCATACTGTGCATTAGTTACAGGTGAAACAGACATTTCGTAAGCAGACAAAGTTACAGTGTGCTTTGCTTCCTTGCTTCCGGCCTTCCTGTCACCGTCAATAGCACCAGCTTCGAAGTCACCTGCTTCTACCATAACAGTCTTGTATGATTCTGAATCTTCAGTAACAAAAATGTAGTTTTCGTCAGCAGATGAACGTGCATCAAACTTTCTCATTGCAGAAGTTGCAAGCTTAGATGCCGAGAATGCTGTTGAAACTGTAAGAGTAACAGGTCTTCCCTTCATTACATCAGATTCTGGGAAAGAAAACTCTGCATTTCCTTCTGCATCTGTCTTAACGATATCAACGATACCGTCAACGGGTTCAGCATCATCAAATGATACTGGAACAGAAGCAGGATCCCAAGATATCTTTACGCTTAATCCCTTTACAGCCTTTCCGTTCCTGTCCTTTACATTTACAGAGAAAGCTGTTGAAGAATTAACGATTCCGCTTGGCGTTGAAATTGCAAATGCAAGTTCATCAACGAGGGTACCGCACATTCCTTCAACCTTCTTCGAGTAGAGTTCGTCTCCACCTTCATGAAGTGAAAGCAAATCGTAGATGCCGTTAACTGAAAGCTGATTCAGGATAGCAACAGCACTGTCGAGTTTTTCTGCAGTAGACTTTCCTGACTTCAAAACTTCATAGTTTGCATCCAGGGAAGCACGAAGGTTATTGCGGAAAGATTCTTCACTTTCTGCCCACTTGTTTGCCTTGAGCTTGCATGAAACGTCCAAGCCCTTCTTGTCGTTTTTGCTGAAGCTCAGTTTCTGCAATCTTGCATTAACTGAATCATCGCTTACTGAAATACGAGAAGCTCTTGGCTTCAATGTTTTCAATTCATCTGTCAAGGCATTTTCAATAAGTTCCTTCTTTGCCATGAACTCTGCTTCTTCGCTAGTAGAAGCCTTGCCATAACCGTAGTAAAAACCTTCTTCCTCCTTTGGAAGTTCAGGACGCTTTTCTTTACCTTTGGCAAACAATTGTTCTGAAACAAAGCAAGTTAAAACAGTTGAAATAAAAAGAGAAGCAAATACTTTCTTTCCTGTTTTTCTACACATATTATTTCTCCTTGTTCGAAAATATTTTGAACTTTTATTAGCATTTCACATAAAACTGGAAAAAGCAATAACATATATTTTCATACAGAATAATGTATAGTACATTTTATCCCTTTTTTATCTAATATCTCTAATAATTTTAGACTTTTTTGAGAAAAATTTCGCCATAATTTTTTTTATTTAAAAAAATATTTTTTTTCGTCCTTCTTAAGTTGAAATTCTTATTTCAAAACTATAATCCTCAAAAAAATCATCTTTCCGTCAGAATTTACAGAATCGTCTATTTTAAAGCCAACGTATGAATAAAATTTTGTCACTTTTGTCAAGTAGACCAAATCTTTTGTACAAGGCAAACGCATTATAGATTCTGCAAAGCGTAAAGCAGACATTTTTCGTTTTTTAAACAGAGTGTCTGTTTGTTGCCTATTGTAAGATTCTTCTTTTTTGTTGCGACAGGCAAATCTAAACCCTTTAATAAGTTCATAACAAGTTTTCTTATAATATTCAAATTCTGTGCACTGTTGTCTTTTCTTACCCTGCAATAATCTTCATCAAACACAGTATCTAGAACCCAGTGCAGATTATTTTCAATACTCCAGTGCGCCCTCATGGCTTTTGCTGCAAGATT
>JAHAZL010000045.1 GCA_018384055.1 Treponema sp. | reverse complement strand
TTACACAGGCAAAGGGATTCAAACCGGAAGCCTGCCGTCAGGAATCCTTTGAAACCTATCTGATAGGACTAGGTAAGAAGCAAACAATCTGAAGGTATTTGAGGTAATATAGAATATGTGGTACAATGGTTACAAAATGAAAGCTTATTTAAAATACGGTTTAGTGTGCGGAACTGCAATTTTGGGAATTGCTGCTTTCGTTACGGGTATCACATTCGGAATCATTCACTTCAGGAATTCAGTCGGACGCGGTGGTTTTGACGCAAAGGGTTCAAATTCCATTGAAAAAGAACTTGTTGCAGAAGCAACCCTCGAAGGATTGGACCTTGCCCCGGAAGAACTCAGGCAGGCAGACAGCGAGCTTTCATACATTTCATACAGAATCAAAAAAGGCGACATGATAGGTTTCATTGCCGATGAATTCGGCATTACTCAGGACACCATCATCAGCGTAAACAACATCCATTCTTCACGACTCATTCAGATCGGACAGTACCTTAAAATTCCTTCAATGCCCGGCATCCTCTATACGGTTCACAATGACGGCGAAACAATCGCTACAATCGCAGAGAAATACAAGGTTGAAGCTGAAAAATGCTCTTCAGTAAACAACATCAGCCTTGAAGAATCCCTTAAGGCAGGAAGGCAGCTTTTTGTTCCTTATGCTGAACTGGACTGGGTTACAAGACAGGAAATCAACGGAGACCTCTTTACAAGGCCTCTCAGAAGCCGCTACTACTTCACGTCATTTTTTGGATGGCGCAAGAATCCTTTCGACAGCTCAAAAAGAACTTACCACGGCGGAATCGACATGGCATGCGGTACTGGCACAAGTGTTTTTGCAGCCCTTCCAGGAAAAGTAGTTACAGCAGGCTGGAGTGATGTATACGGAAATTATGTTGTCGTTGCTCATCATTCAGGATATAAGACCCTTTACGGTCACATGAGTGAAATTACTACTAGAAAAGGCGCCAATGTTGATACAAACACAAGAATTGGTCGCGTAGGAAGCACAGGCATGTCTACAGGACCTCACCTTCACTTTGCAGTATACAAGAACGGGCGTTCAGTTAACCCTGCAAATCTCTGGAAATAAAATAGTCAATTATCTTCAATATAAAGGAGGAATGTCTCGATACAGGCATTCCCTTTTTTTTAATAAATTTCCAACAAAGTTTACAAATCGATATTTCCGTCTTATAATCATTTATTATGTCAGATTTGCTTACAGACTCGCAGTTTACCGAGTTCAGAAAACTTATTTATGATTCAAGCGGAATCACTTTCTCAGAGACAAACCGCTCAATTCTCGACAGCAGACTAAAAGAACGCCTGCGCGACATGAATTTGGACAATCTTGACGCATATTACAAGATCATCACCAGCGACAAAGAAGAATTCAAGGTCTTCCTTGATAGTATTACAACAAACCTTACAAGATTCTTCCGTAACCAGCCTCACTTTGATGCTCTTATAAACTACGTTATACCTCACGTAATTGAAAACAAGAAGAAAACAGGCGACACTAAGGTTAGAATCTGGAGTGCCGGCTGTTCAACTGGAGAAGAACCATACACTCTAGCCATGCTTCTTAAGGACAAACTTCCTGCCCCTTACACTTTCGAAATCATCGCTTCTGATATTTCGCTCAAGTCACTTATGGTAGGCCAGCAGGGATTCTATCCTGAATCACGCATATCCGGTATTCCGCAGAACTACCTTGCTTCATATTTTACAAAAACTGACAAAGGATATCAGGTAAAGCCCGATTTGATGAAGACAATCAAGTTTGACTACCATAACCTTCGCTATGATATGGGTGCAAGAAACCTGGACATTGTATTCTGCCGCAACGTTCTCATCTACTTTGATGAAGCTGCTCAGAAGAATACCATCGACAACTTCTGGAAATCCATGGCTAAAAATTCTTACCTTTTCATCGGACACTCCGAAAGCTTGTTCGGCATGGACACAAAGTTTGAGTTCTTGAAAACACCATGGGCCTGCCTTTACCAGAAAAACGAAGCGTAGGACAACTAGACGGCTGCCAGGTAAAGTTCCGAGCAGCCGATTTTTTTATTGATTTTTTGATTCTTATGATAAGGAGATATATATGGATGATATTGAAGTACTTGTATGCGACGACTCAGCTTTGATGCGAAACCTTATTACCCGAATTATCGACGGCACAGAAGGAATGAAAGTCTGTGCAACTGCCATGAACGGCAAATTCGCCCTTCAGAAACTCGAAACCCTCAAGCCTGATTTGATTCTCCTCGACATTGAAATGCCGGAAATGAACGGAGTTCAGTTCCTTGAAGAAAGAAAAAAGATGGGAATCAACATTCCTGTAGTAATCCTTTCTTCAATTGCAACAGAAGGCGCAAGCGTAACAATGAAATGCCTCGAACTTGGTGCAAGCGACTTCATAACCAAACCTTCGGGATCAACATCTTCAAGCATTTCTTCGGTAGGCAGCTTCATAATTGAAAAAATCGCTTCTTACGGCGGAAGATACGCTCGTCTCCACGGCAAGCATATTTCAGGTGCAGAACACTACATGCAGCAGGCAAAGCTCAAGGAAATCGAAGCTCAGGCCGTAAAAGACGGAATCATTGAAAAGCCAAAAGATTCTCCTGTAAAATCAGAACCTTCATTTGCACCAACCCTATTCTCTTCATCAGTAAAGAAGAAGGAACCTGATGTAATTACTCCAGAACGCGAAGGCGGACCAATTGATATTGTTGTCCTCGGAATTTCTACAGGTGGGCCTAATGCCCTCCGCGAAGTATTCAAGAACCTTGACCCAAAATTCCCTAAACCAATTCTTGTTGTTCAGCACATGCCGGCAGGATTTACAAGGGAATTTGCGGCAAGCTTGGACAGAATCTGCCCGCTCAATGTTAAGGAAGCAGAAGACGGCGATCCAATCCACCCGGGTCAGATTTACATCGCTCCTGGCGATTACCACATCGTCATCGAAAAATCTACCCTCTGCAACGTAATCAAGCTTTCCAGCGCAGAACCAAGGAACGGTCACAGACCTTCTGCAGATGCCCTCTTTGAAAGCTGTGCAAAAATCTACAAGAACAGGGCTCTCGGTGTTATCATGACAGGTATGGGCCGCGACGGTGCAACTCAGCTTGCGGAAATGAGAAAGCAGGGTGCATGGACCATCGGACAGGATGAAGAATCATCTGTTGTTTACGGAATGCCTCGCGTAGCATGGGAACTTGGTGCCGTTCAAAAGCAGGTTTCCCTTGAAAAGATGGCTGAAGAAATGAACAGCATCGTAAAGGAACATTCTAAATAAAAACAAAAGGGGATGACCAATAAGTTCAAAAAGTGTCATTTTCTTGACCCGAAAATCCATTTAATTGCAATACAAGAGATTGCCGTGTCGAGCACGGCAATGACTCATACTTATTGGACAGCCCTTTTTTTTACCAGCTGGAAGACGCTCCTCCACCTCCGAAGCCGCCACCGCCGCCAGAGAAACCTCCGCCGCCAAAACCGCTTCCACCTCCAAAACCACCGCTACCCCAATGGTCATGGTGATTACCGAAGCCTCCCATAGGAACAAAGAAGATTCCGTTCCTTCTCCTCCTTACGGAAGATGTAAGGGCAGTGAAAAGCATAAGAACCCAGATAATTATGAACAGGAGAACCGGGAAAGGAATTGAATTCTCCTTCTCTTTCTTTTCCGATTTAACGCCGTCGGAAACAATCATTGAATCATCTTCTGAAATTATTGCGGCCATATAGTGCACGCCTTCAATGATTCCGCCTTCATAGTTGCCTGATTTAAATGCGGGCACAATTACATTGCGAAGTATCCTTGCACATTTTGCATCGGTAAGGACTCCTTCGGTTCCGTAGCCTGTTTCTATTCGGACTGCATGTTCCTTCATGGATACCACAAGGAGGGCTCCGTTATCGACGCCTTTCTGTCCAAGGCCCCATCTTTCCGCATGCCTCATGCTGAAGGATTCAATGTCTTCCCCGTCCATTTCGCTGACTACAAGAACACCTATCTGAATTCCCTTTGTGTCATTGAGGTTTACAAGAAACCGGTTTAGGGAATCTTTTCCGCCAACAGAAAAAACGCCTGCATCATCAACAACTGGAGAAGAAAAATCACGGGTTTTTCCGTCTGCCCCGAAATTAACCTTTGCCCCAGAAGTGACCGGTGCCTTTCCTTTAGGTTTAGTGACTTCCTTTACCAGGAAACTTGGAATTCCTATCATGAAAAAAATCAGGATAAGGATTCCAAGAAAATCATTTCCGTTTGATTTCCTTGCCATGCTAGTCCTCCAGTATTACAAGACCGTCGTCCAGCTGGTTTTTCTTTTCTCCATCTGGTGGAAAATTTTCTGCAAGAAGCTGACCGCACTTTTCAACGGCTGAAAGGAAGGCTTCCTTTGTACTTCCCTTTCCCATGTTTTCTGCAACTTCATCGGCAATTATGTTCCATAAATCTTCCGAAACCTTTTCGCTTATATGCCTGTCTGCAACAATGCGAACCTGTTTTTCAAACCATGAAACGAATACAAGAATTCCGCTGTGATTGTCCGTACAGTAGATTCCGCTTTCTGCAAAATGCCTCATTGCACGGTTTGTAACCGACTTGTTTTTTACGGAGGCTGGAATTACAAGGGCATCTATTACTGGAATATTGTATAGAAAATAAAGTGCAACTACAGCAATGGAAATCAATCCCCCATGAAAAAGGGAAAGATACCAGGGTTCAATTCCCCAGAAACGAAATCCAAGCCAGGCATAAATCTGTGCCGACATGGGAAACACGCAGAGGAAAAGGGCAAGGGCTGTAATTGCAGCCGCAACAAGCTCCCATTCTGCATAGGAACTGCTTTCTGCAGTTACGGCAAGGGCAATCTCTCCGCTGGTTTTATCTTCAGCTTTGGCAACCGCTTCCCTTATTTCTTTAAGGTCGGCATCAGAAAGTCCAAGCTTTCTGTTCAACTGTTTTACCGTCATGTATCTGCCTTAGTCAAATGAAACTGCAGGAGCCTTCTGAGTCCCTTCTTCTGCCTGGAAATATGCCTTTTTTTCAAAGTGGAACATCTTTGCCGTGATTACGCCAGGGAACATCTGGATTGACTTGTTGTAAGCCCCAACTGCGTCATTGTATCTTTTGCGTTCAGTAGCAATTCTGTTTTCAATTCCTTCAAGCTGACTCTGCAAATCCAGGAAGTTGGCATTGCTCTTGAGTTCCGGATAGTTTTCTGTAAGGGCAAGAAGTCTTCCAAGTCCTGCTCCAAGTTCCCTCTGCGTCTTCTGGAACTGTGCAAGCTTTTCAGGGTCATCAGTAATGGAAGCATCAACAGAAACTGTTCCGCCCAGCTTAGACCTTGCTTCAGCAAGTTCTGTAAAAACTTTTTCCTCGTGCTTTGCAAAACCCTTTACGGTTGCAACAAGATTAGGAACAAGATCCGCCCTCTTCTGATACTGATTTTCAACATTGGCCCACTGCTGTTCAACGGCTTCCTTCTGAGAAACAATTCCGTTATATCCGCATCCTGTGAACATGAAAAGCGAAGCAAAAGCCACACCGATGATAGTTACAATCTTTTTCATTTTAACCTCTCTTTTTTAAAATTAGAAAATAAAAGGCGATTTGTCAAAGGGAGTCCTTTCATTTTAATGCCATTATGAGGCCTGCCCCGTGTCGTTGCACCTTGTAATAATTGAAAACCCTCACCTTCTACCCTTGAATTTTACTTCTTTTCTTTCTATAATTTAATCCGAATAATTATTATTGAGGTTCCCTATGGCAGGATTAGAATACGATTTTTCAGTTACAAATCTTGGAGAATGCAAGATCAAGTCTCCAATTGAACTTTCACGGCATCACGGTGATTTCCGCGCAACATTCGTTCGAGATGATGCTTATGTCCGCCGTGTAGTTAATTCTTATGACGAAAAACCAGAAGCAATCACTCCAGAAGCAAACCACCTTGAAAAGGCCGGTCCTCGTGAATACATCTACTTCAATCCAGAACATGTAACAGCAGGTATCTGTACTTGCGGCGGTCTTTGCCCAGGTCTCAACGATGTTATCCGTGCTGTAGTACGCACACTCTGGAACCGCTACGGTGTTCGCCGCATCAAGGGAATCAAGTTCGGTTATCAGGGATTCTTTGAATCAAACGGTTTTGAACCTGTAGACCTTAATCCAGACAACATTGACGAAATCCACAAGATTGGCGGTACATACCTCGGTACATCACGCGGTGGCGGAGACAGAACTTCTGAAATCGTTGACTCTATCGTAAAGATGGGAATCAACATGATGTTCATCATCGGTGGTGACGGAACACAGCGCGGTTCATTGGACATCGCAAACGAAGTTCAGCGCCGCGGCCTCGACATCGCAGTTGTTGGTATTCCAAAGACTGTTGACAACGACCTTCAGTTCATTGACCGCTCATTCGGATTCGAAACAGCAGTCCAGCAGGGTACAAAGGCAGTTGCATCTGTTCACATGGAAGCACACTCACAGATCGGCGGTATCGGTCTTGTAAAGCTTATGGGACGCGAATCAGGCTTCATCGCTGCTTGTACAGCAATCGCAAGCCACGAAACAAACTTCTGTCTCATTCCGGAAGTACCTTTTGAACTTGACGGACCAAACGGTCTCCTTGCTCACCTTGAAGATCGCCTCAAGAGACGCGGACATGCAGTTATCGTTGTAGCAGAAGGTGCAGGACAGGACCTTCTTGAAGCAACAGGCCAGACAGACGCTTCTGGAAACAAGAAACTTGCAGACATAGGTACATTCCTCCGCGACAAGATCAACGCATACTTCAAGGAAAAGAAAACAGAAATCAACCTCAAGTACATCGATCCTTCATACGAAGTTCGTGCCGCAGTTACAAACGCTAACGACAGCATGTACTGCGAACGCCTTGGAAACTACGCTGTTCACGCCGCTATGGCAGGAAAGACAAAGATTGTTATCGGTCTTGTTCACGACAAGTATGTTCACCTTCCAATCAGCATGGCTACCCTCAGCCGCAATACTGTTGACCCGGAAAGTTCACTCTGGCGCGATGTTCTTGATGCTACACTCCAGCCTGTATACATGGTAAACAACATGGAAACAGTTACAGAAAAGCTCAAGAAGGCAAAGGAAGAAACAGACGCTAAGGCTCGTGCTCGCCTTGAAAAAGTAAAGAACATGTAATTTACCTTTCGGAAAACCGAATGATGATAGAAGGGATGCCTGACAAATTGCTGCCAGGCATCCCTTTTTTTATTTCCCCGTATTTGAAGAAATTCTTGTTTTCTACAAAACTATGTGTTAAAATTGAAGTGTATTTCTCTAAAATATCTATTTTTTGCCATCAAATTTATATGAAAGGAGGATGCCAATGAATTTCAGGAGAGACTTCTTAATAGCCGGCGCATCAATTCTATTTGCTGCAGGTGCATTTTCTCAGACAATTACGGTTCCTGTTACTATTCAGGCTGCTGATGGTCCCGTTACCATCAATATTCCTTCCGACCTTGCTCCCCTCATCAACCAGAATATGGCTCAGATTGAGCAGGCTTTAAAAACCAATAACATTAACAAAAGCAAAATTGAAGGCAACTCCGGTTACGCAGGACAGATCCTTAAGGTATATGACGACTATAAGGAAAGATTCCCTGGATTGAAGTCTCCTTTTGAAGATACTGTTGGAAACATAAACAATTTCTGCGATGATCTTGTTGATGTCATTCCAAATACGCAGGGAATTCAGAACATCTATGCAGACGCTTGGATCGGGAAACTTATTCCTGGAGCACACTTCGGTGCAGGCGTTAACGCAGGTGCTTCTTCCATCGACATTTCTGCCATCAAGAAAACTGCACAGGCAATGGACATAGACACAAAGGATATTCCGGATACTTTTGGATTCCCTACGATTTCTGCAGACCTTCGCATAGGTGGAATTTTCCTTCCTTTTGACATTGGCGTTGCCGTAATGAAGTTTGACTCTTCAAAAGCAAGTGCAGTGGAAAAAGCCATCGATCCAATGAATTTCGACTATTGCGTGTTTGGCGGAGACTTCCGCTACGCAATCCTAAAGGGAGGAATGTTCAAGCCTAAAGTTTCCATTGGGGCCGGTTACTACTACACAAACGGTTCTGTGGGCATAAGCAACGATCAGGCAAGTGCTTCTCTTAATTTCACTTCAGAGTCATACATCTTAGAAGCACAGGCTTCCTGCAAGCTTCTTTTCCTTGTTCCTTTTGTAGGAACAAAGATGATCTATTCAAAGACAAATATTGACTGGAAAGTAGATGCAAAGTGGAACCATATCTTTGATTCTACTGCACCAGACTATGCCGAAATGCTCAGCGTAGGAATCCTTCCTTCTCACTTTTCCGGAGAATCAAGCGGTTCCGGATTGCATCCTCAGGTTTTCGGAGGCGTTGGATTTGATTTCTTCATCATGTCGGCAACTGTTTCTGCAGCCTATGACATTAAATCAAAGATCATTTCAGGTGCAGTCAGCGCACGCATTTCCTGGTAAAAATAAGGGTTCTATGGTTTTACCCTGACTTTGCATTTCGATGTTATTTTCAAAAAGCGAAAAAATAAAGTTTTCAATAATGGCGGGAGTTCTGCTCCTGCTCCTTATCCTCTTCAAGCATTTTGTTCTCTCTGACCGTACACAGAGAATGAACCGGGAATCTTCCAACCTTTATTTTAATTTTTGTCAGAGGGATGCAGAAGACGTTTGGCTCAATGTAGTTCCAAATCACCCCCTTATGCACGGAACCATTTATGAATCAAAGGTTGTAAACCGTTCTTCTCATAACATTTCCAACTGGAAGATGGTCATCAAGATTACCAAACCTGTTTACCTTTCCAACTGCTGGAACGGTTCCATTGAAATCCATCAGAAGACAAAGGGAAAAACTATAGTTCAGCCTGCGGTCCGATTGCACGATAAGGAATATGACGAACTCAAGAAACTTAAAGTAAAGAAATTCTGTGCCAGAAAGAAACCTCTCCTCATTTACCTGAACCCAGGCGACAAAATCATATACTATCCTGACGAAGAATACTCGGAAAACATTATTCCTGCCTATACAGGTACCGATTACCACTACACTGACATTGGATTTGTTTTCTTCAAAAATGATACAGAGCCCATGAACATGGATTTTGACTTTGCCAAGGCTTCCCTCACATACCACATGGACGATTCCATAAGCGACAACGTAATGCTTTATGTCTTCGGCGTCCTTTTTCTCATGTGGCTTTTCATCATTTCTTCCATGATCAGGCTTAAAATAATCAAGACCGCCAAACTCAGGGATCAGGAACACGACAAGCAGACTATCGAACAGGTTATGACCGTCTTTACAAAATTCATTGATGCAAAGGACATTCATACTGGCGGACATTCGGAAAGAGTTGCCATGTATTCAAGAATGATTGCAAAGATTTCCGGTAGAAGTGAAGAATTCTGCCAGAAAGTATTTTACTGCGGACTTCTCCACGATTGCGGAAAAATTTCCGTAGGAGATACCATCCTTTCAAAAACAGAAAGCCTTACGGAAGAAGAACTGAACATTGTTCGCGCACATACCCACAAGGGATACGAACTCCTAAAATCCCTTTCATCGATTCCAGAAGCATGCCAGACAGCTCTGTATCACCACGAACGTTTTGACGGCACAGGATACCCGGAACACCTCAGCGGAAAACTGATTCCTGAAGCAGCCAGAATTGTTGCAATAGCAGATTCTTTTGATGTCATGAGCACAGAAAGGTACTACAGAAAAGGCCTTCCCCGTGAAAAAATCCTTGAAGAACTTAAGGACAACAGCGGAACTCAGTTTGACCCTGAATTTGTAAATGCATTCCTGAAACTAGTGGAAGAAAACAGAATCTAACAAATAATAAAGGTACCGCTTTAAAAAAAAAACTGCCGAAGCCCACCCGCAACGGCAGAGAAATAGTCCCAACCAAAATTTGTTCACATAATATACCATGAGAATTTGAAAATATCAAGGAAAAATACCTGTCTGTAAGCGTTATCAGAATACCGGCGGATTTGTTAGAACCTACGACGCTTACTTTTTCATAAAAAAGTCAATTTTAATTTTCCTGCGGTTATATATAAATGATGAGAAAAATGATAAGAAAAGTTTTTCTCGAAATTCAATTACCGAGGTTAGCCTTATACAGCAATGTCAAGCATTCCGTCAAAAAGCATGCTGTTTTCTGATTCACGGAACTTTTTGATTGCTTTCAGTTCCTTCTGGCGAATTCCTTCGCGGGTAATGTTCTTGCCCCACTTGCCTGCAATTTCTTCAAAAGACATTTTTCTGTGTCCATTGAGTCCATAATGGTTTTCAATAACCATTCTTTCGTCGTCAGGAAGCTTTCTCAATACCTTATTGAGTTTTTCGTTCATTTCATTTTCGATGATTTCATCGAGAGGATCACAGGCACTATTGTCACCGATAAAACTGTAAAGGTTTGCATCTTCATCATCTGCAACAACAGAGTCCAGAGAAGAAATTGAAGCTGTTGCTTCCAAAATGGCTTCAATAGTTTTCTTTGTTGCACCAACCCGTCGGGCGATTGCCTGACACTTTGCCGAATAGTCCATATTTTTTGGAAGGCTTTCTTCTGCGGCAAGTACTTTAGGAAGCTTTACCTGGCAATTGTGAGGAAGATGAATGGAATTTACTTTTCCTGCTTCGGCATTCATTTCGGCCTTAATCCAGAATGCTGCACAGGTAATGAAGCGTGTTCCCTTTTTCAAATCGAATTTGGATACAGCAATTGTGAGTCCAATATTTCCGGCTGCAACCAGTTCTTCAATGTCAGCCCTGCACCCCTTTTCCTTCATTTTCTTTGCACGGTTTACAACAAACCTGAGGTTTGCTTCTACCACCCTGTCACTGGCCTTTTTGTCGCCGGCCTGTGCTTTCTTGATGAGGTTCCTTTCTTCTTCAGCTGTAAGAAATTTGCAGTTCTTGAGGCTCTTAAGATAATTGTCAAATGGATTGTATTCGTTCATAGATTCAAAATCTCCTTCTTAATTTTCAGTTCTAAAATCGTTCATTCGTGTTCTCATTCATTTATTCGCTTTCCATCAATATAGGTCAAACACTCTATCAAAATAGGATAGCCCTACACAGAAAATTAAAATTTTTTGCTGACATACCCAACCAGCTGATGATAGAAGATTAATATTTTCCCTCTTTTTACGAAAAATCCTGATTTCCGCAGAAAAAAAGGTGACAACCTTCAGTTTACGGGTATAATATAATACGGACCCCCTATCAATTGTTGAAAGCCCATCAAAAAATAAGGAAGTTTTTATGGAAAAAAAAGACAAACTATGGAAGCTCAAGAAAATCGTTGAATATATCCGCGTTCTGGACCATCCAAACGCAAAGCAGTTGAAGGAACGCTTTAGAATCGACGAGAATGTAAAACTCAGTGAAGTCACCATTTACAGATACATCAATTACCTTAAAAATGAAGAAAATGCTCCTATCAAGGCAGACATGAACAAATATGGCAGCGGATATTATCTTGAGGATCCCGACTTCTGGTCTGACAAAGTTAACCTGAACACCGGTGAACTGGTTGGACTCGGTCTGCTCCAGAGCCTTATGAAAGTCTACAAGAACACCCCTGTAGAAAAGGATCTGTCTTCACTCTTTGGAAAGATAAAGAACTACCTTCCTGACGGTGCCCGCTATGATGAATCAAAAATCGCACAGTACATCCGCGTAATCAACGATCCTATGGCAGTTATCGATACCTCTATCTTTACAAGCCTCATTGAAAGCGTTCAGGAACACAGGGCAATTTCCTTCAACTATATGAAAAACGGGGCACTGGAACCAAAAAAATACACCTTCTTCCCATACAGGATTCTTTTTCACCAGAACGGAGACTGGTATGTTCACGGCTGCCTTGCAGACCAGACTACTGAATTCAGAACCTTTTCCTTTTCCAGAATGACGGACATTCAGCCTACGGGGGAAAGATTCACCATTCCTGCAGACTACAGGCTTGAAAAACATCTGGATCCTGAAGTGGGGGTATGGCACAGCGATTCCTTTTACAATGTCAAACTCCTGTTCCACAAGGACATTGCCCAGCACGCAAGGGAACGCAAATGGCACCATACAGAGACAAAGACTACAAATGAAGACGGTAGCGTTCTTGTTCAGTTCAAAACCTCGCAGATATATGACCTCAGGCGCATCGTAATGAGTTATGGATGCAAAGTAACGGTTATGGAACCTCCGGAGCTCATTGAGGACATTAAAAAAGAGCTTTCCGAGCTGAACAGAATATACGGATAAACCTGTTGGCATTAAAGTGCCTCCCACACGTCCTGAAAATGTCACCTCCGGACTTGAACCGGAGGTCTGCATAGCCATTATTTTTGCAACAAAATATCATTTTTATACACTTTTTTAACCTTTTTTTATGACGATTTTCGTTTTTGTAACCATATTTTGTTCCAATTGCCCTTAAAATCGTCAACTAAAAAAAAATATACAAATCTGCCCCCGAAAAATGTTGTTATCCTTCTAAAAATGGGGATTCAGTCCTTTTTCCTGACTAACGCTCATTTGTTGACTTCCACCACTATCGCTAGTATACTGTGGACATCAAAAACGCTAGATATAGCGAGTTTGGCATGAAAAAAGTAGAATTTGTCGCATATACTGACAAATGCCGCAAATTCAAGAGGGGAAAGTATGAAAATCATCAAACGCAGTGGTGCGGAAGTTGTTTATGACCGCAACAAGATTTCAAGCGCTGTAAAGAAAGCAAACGAACAGGTTATCGAATCTAAACGCCTTACAGATGCTCAGATCGAATCCATCGTTGATGATATTGAAATTGAATGCCATAACTCCGGCCATGCCCTTAACGTTGAAGACATTCAGGATCTCGTTGAAAACGGAATCATGCAGAACAGTGCCTTTGACGTTGCAAAACTCTACATTACTTACCGTTATCGCCACCAGCTCATGAGAAAGGAAAATACAACTGACCAGCAGATCATGAGCCTTCTTGAAGAAAACAACGAAGAAGTAAAGCAGGAAAATTCCAACAAGAACCCTACTGTTGTTTCCGTTCAGCGCGATTACATGGCAGGTGAAGTTTCCAAGGACATTACCCGCCGCTTCCTTTTGGATCCGGATATTTCCAAGGCACACGACGACGGTATCATCCACTTCCATGATGCCGACTATTTTGCACAGCACATGCACAACTGTGACCTTGTAAATCTTGAGGACATGCTCCAGAACGGTACCGTAATCAGCGGAACAAGGATTGACCGCCCGCATTCTTTCAGCACAGCATGTAACATTGCAACACAGATTATTGCACAGGTTGCTTCATGCCAGTACGGTGGACAGAGCATTACATTGGCTCACCTCGCTCCATTCGTAGATGTAAGCCGCAAAAAAATCACTCAGGAAACAACCGACATGATTCAGAAGACTGGGCTTAATGTTACAGCTGAACAGTTCAACTATATGGTAGACCAGCGCGTTAAGGACGAAATCAAGCGCGGTGTACAGACAATCCAGTACCAGGTCATCACATTGATGACAACAAACGGACAGGCACCTTTCGTAACTGTTTTCATGTACCTTAACGAAGCAAAGAACGAACAGGAAAAGGCTGACCTTGCCCTCATCATCGAAGAAGTACTCAAGCAGCGCTATCAGGGCGTCAAAAACGAAAAGGGAGCATGGATTACCCCTGCATTCCCAAAACTCATCTATGTTCTTGAAGAAGACAATGTTGATCAGGGAACCCCTTACTATTACCTTACGGAACTTGCTGCAAAGTGTACTGCTCGCCGCATGGTTCCAGACTACATTTCCGAAAAGAAAATGATTGAACTCAAGGAAGACAACTGCTATCCTTGCATGGGATGCCGTTCGTTCCTTACAGTTTATCGCGATGAAACAGGCAAGCCAAAGTTCTACGGAAGGTTCAACCAGGGTGTCGTAACACTCAACCTAGTTGATGTTGCATGTTCTTCTGGCGGCGACAAGGCAAAATTCTGGGAAATCATGGAAGAACGCCTTGAACTCTGCCACAGAGCCCTCAGAATCCGCCACAACCGCCTTCTTGGAACAAAGTCTGATGTAGCACCAATTCTCTGGCAGAACGGTGCCCTTGCACGCCTTAAGAAGGGTGAAGTTATCGACAAGCTCCTTTACAACGGATATTCAACAATTTCCCTTGGATACGCAGGCCTTTGCGAATGCGTTAAGTTCATGACAGGAAAGAGCCATACAGATTCAGAAGCAAAGCCTTTTGCCCTTGATGTAATGCATGCCCTCAACGATGCCTGCAAGAAGTGGAAGGCTGCTGAACACATCGACTACTCTGTATACGGAACACCACTTGAAAGCACGACATACAAATTTGCAAAGTGCCTTAAGCGACGTTTTGGAAACATTCCTGGAGTTACAGACAAGAACTACATTACGAACAGCTACCATGTTAATGTTACCGAAAAGATTGATGCCTTCACAAAGCTTACATTCGAATCACAGTTCCAGGAACTTTCTCCGGGTGGTGCCGTAAGCTATGTAGAAGTTCCAAATATGGAAAACAATCTTCCAGCCGTAATGTCGCTCCTCAAGCACATCTACAACAACATCATGTATGCCGAACTCAACACAAAGAGCGATTTTTGCCAGAAGTGCGGTTATACAGGTGAAATCAAGATTGAAAAGGATGCAGACAGCAAGTTGATTTGGAAATGTCCCAACTGCGGTAACTCAGACCAGACAACAATGAATGTTGCTCGCCGTACTTGCGGATACATCGGTACACAGTACTGGAATCAGGGACGCACACAGGAAATCCAGGAAAGAGTACTTCATCTGTAAACGATATTTAATCAGCAAATGAAGCCGGAATTATTTTTATAGTTCCGGCATTTTTTTTCAAAGGATGTCAGACATGAAAGCAAAATTATCGCTCGTAAAGGAATTCAAAATCGGTGATGTTGATCCAAACATTTTCAGCTCGTTCATCGAGCAGCTTGGTCGTGCAGTATACACGGGAATCTATGAACCTGGACATCCAACAGCAGACAGCCAGGGACTTCGCGGCGATGTAATGAATCTTGTAAAAGACCTTAAGGTTTCCCTTGTCCGCTATCCCGGCGGAAACTTCCTTAGCGGCTACGACTGGAAAGACGGAATCGGGCCAAAGGAAAAGAGACCGGTTCGACTTGACCGTGCCTGGCATACAATCGAAACAAATGAATTCGGCATCGATGAATTCGTGGATTGGGCAAAGAAATCGGGAACACAGGTGCTTGCTGCCGTAAACATGGGAACAGGAACTCCTCAGGATGCAGGCGACATGGTTGAATACTGCAACTACCCTTCAGGAACCTACTGGAGCGACCTTAGAATCGCCAATGGCCACAAGGAACCGCACAACATAAAGTACTGGTGTGTAGGTAATGAAATGGACGGACCATGGCAGATCTGCCACCTGGACGCCGTTGACTACGGAAAGAAATCCCTTGAAACCATGAAGATCATGAAGTGGACCGACGACAGCATCAAGACAGTTGTCTGCGGAAGTGCCACAACAGACATTCCGACTTATCCTGAATGGGACAGGATCGTTCTTGAACATACCTATGACTACGCAGACTACATTTCCATCCACAGGTACTATGAAAACTTTGGAAACGACGACGACTTCCTTGCAAGCTTCTACGACATGGACGCTTTCATCAAGACTTCTACGGCTACCTGCGACTATGTAAAGGCATACAAAAGAAGCAGCAAGACCATGATGCTTTCCTTTGACGAATGGAACATCTGGTACCAGCAGAACCAGAAACCTCATCCATGGGAAAGGGCTCCGCGCCTTCTTGAAGACAAATACAGCCTTCTTGATGCCCTTGCTTTCGGAGGCCTTGCCATTACCCTCCTTAACCATGCAGACCGCGTAAAGGTAGCATGCCTTGCACAGCTGGTGAATGTAATCGCCCCTATTTTTGCAGAGCCTGGAAAAGGAGCCTACAGGCAGACCATATACTGGCCATTCCGCGACATCAGCCTTTACGGACGCGGTGTTTCCCTTCAGCCTGTAGTTACATCAGACAAAAAGATTACGGACAAATACGGTGAAGTTCCCGCAGTCATATTTGCAAGCGTCTACAACGAGGAGAAAAAGGAAATTTCAGTATTTGCCCTCAATACAAGCAAGACAGAAAACAGCGAAACAACAATTGACCTCCGTTCCTTCAGCAATACAAAAATGATCATGCGTACGGAACTTACAGGCAGTGATTTGAGTGCACAGAACAGCCTTGAAAATCCTGACAGGGTTGCCCCTGCAAAGGTTGAACTTTCCGAAGGTGACAGCGGCATCTATACCCTTTGCCTTAAGAAAGCCAGCTGGAATGTGATAAGATTTTCTGCTGAATAGTCGATATAATACAGAACGATGAACTACGGCGAAATCAAGAAAATAGACATTGCCAACGGAGAAGGTGTCCGAGTTACTCTTTTTGTTTCTGGCTGCAGAATCCAATGCCCGGGCTGTTTCAACAGCTGTACATGGAATTTTGATTACGGCAAGCCTTTTACTGAAGAAACGGAAAAGGAAGTAATGGAAGCCCTGGACAAGGATTTTATAAGCGGCCTGACTGTCCTTGGCGGAGAGCCTTTTGAACCTGAAAATCAGCAGGTCCTTGCACCTTTCCTTGAAAAAGTAAAGGAAAGATTTCCAGACAAGTCCATCTGGTGTTTTTCCGGATACCTTTATGACAAGGACATTCAGCCCCGGGATGGGAAAAAGCACACGGAATACACGGACAGAATGCTTGCCTGCATTGACACCCTTGTAGACGGACCATTCATCCTTTCAGAGCGTGATATCAGCCTTCAGTTTCGCGGATCAAGAAACCAGCGCATACTCAACATAAAAGCCATGAGGTCAAATTCGTAACGGATTTGAAAAATCAACATACTTGAAACTACCTTAATAAAAAATGTAAAATAGCTGCATGTCAGAAAATAATTTAATTGAAGAGTTTGTCGAAAAAAAATCAATTCAGGCCTTGGCTTCACTTGTTGAAACTGAGGACGAAAATACAGCAGTTAAAAATTCCATTCAGCTTGCCGACGTTTTTGGACTTGGCAGCGCATTCAAAAAGATTGTTGAAAACAAGGATGATGAGGAATCAAAGCTTATCGGCAGTTTCAGCAACAACCTGGCCCTCCTCATCCAAAAAACTTGGGTTGAACAGTCAGACGAAGAAATGAAGGCTCAGGTTCTCTATGTTCTGGAAGAAGTCAGGAAACAGTTTGGGAAAGGAAAATACAAGGCCGCTTACAGTAATTTCATTTCAATTGTAAATGATGTAGTTTACCTTATGTTTGGAAACCAGACAAAAACAGAAGACTTTGCAGAATACGCACTCCGCATTGACCCCGAATTCGGGATGTTCTGGTGGTACTTCAAGAGCCTTCCTCAGGAAGCAGACTGGTCAGAAGGAAAGACAAGGACAGCCCTTTTGCTTGCCATGCACTTCCTTGCAAATTACTAATCCGACGACTGGCTCTAAAGATCTTGATTTTTAGAGCCTTCATTATTTATGGAGCCATATTATGGATATCAATTCGATTTGTGATTCCCTCCGCAAGGGAACAGAAAAACTTGCCCTTCAGAATGCAGCAGTAAAGAACGCAGCCCTAGTTGCCGTATGTGAAAGCCTCCGCAGGAACAAGGCTGAAATTTTTGCCGCCAATGAAATGGATGGAAAGGTTGCCCGTGAAAAGGGAACAAGGGAAAGCCTAATCGACCGACTTAGCCTTGACGACAAGAAAATGGAAGGAATCATCGGCGGCGTTGAATCAATCATTGCACAGACAGATCCAATCGGTGAAGAGACTGCAGGATGGAAAACACCAAACGGACTCCTCATCAGGCAGACAAGGGTTCCTGTAGGCGTTGTGGCCATAATCTACGAAAGCCGTCCAAATGTTACAGTAGATGCCTTTGCCCTTGCATACAAGAGTGCCAACGCAATCCTCCTGCGCGGTTCTTCTTCTGCACTTAACTCAAACAAGGCAATTGTAAAGGCAATCAAGGAAGGCCTTGCTTCAGTTGAAAACGGTGTACCGGAAGCTGTAGAACTTGCTCCATGCGAAAGCCGCGATGAAGTTCCGGAAATTCTTACAGCAGTTGGAAAGATTGACCTTGCCTTGCCAAGAGGAAGCGCAAACCTCATCAAGACTGTCGTGGAAACAGCTAAGGTTCCTGTAATTGAAACAGGAAGCGGAATCTGCCATCTTTATGTTGACGACAGCGCCAACCTTGATATGGCCGCAAAAATCGCAGCCAACGGAAAGATGCAGCGTCCAGGCGTTTGCAATGCCCTTGAATGCATTGTGATAAATAAGAATGTGGCAGAAAACTTTGTTCCAAAACTTACAGAAGTTTTTGCAGGCAAGGTAGAAGTTCGTGCCGATGAAAAGTCTTACGGTCTTTTTGAAAAGGCAGGATACGGAAAGCTTGTTAAAGCCCAGGATGCAGACTTTGGATTTGAATTCCTCGATATGATCTGTGCAGTAAAGGTTGTTGACGACATTGATGAAGCTATCAGTTACATCAACACACACAACTCAAAGCATTCGGAAAGCATCATTACCAACAACATGGCACACGCAAAGATGTTCCAGGCAAGGATCGATGCAAGCTGCGTTTATGTAAATGCAAGCACAAGATTTACCGACGGCGGGGAGTTTGGCTTTGGTGCGGAACTTGGAATCAGCACACAGAAAATGCACGCCCGCGGCCCAATGGGAATCAAGGCCCTTACAACAATAAAATACCTCATTGACGGCGACGGTCAGGTAAGATAAACAATACCGCAAAATGAAGAAAGGGCTGACCAAAATTTTGACAGCCCTTTCTTCATTTAATTTTCAGGTTTTAAAAATCCTGCTTGATGTTCTGAGCGTCCTTTCCCTTATCCTTTTCGCGGATTTCTACACGCCTGATTTTTCCGCTGATTGTCTTTGGCAATTCCTTAACGAATTCAAAGATCCTTGGGCACTTGTACATGGCTGTATTTTCCTTTGCGAAAGTAGAAAGTTCAATTTCCATTTCCTTTGGATCCTTTGTGTCGTATCCTGGAGAAAGAACGATTGTAGCTTTTACGGACATTCCGCGTTTTGAATCTTCAACACCAGTAACAGCACATTCCATTACGGATGGATGCTGCTGAAGGATTGATTCAACTTCAAATGGGCTTACGCGGTATCCGGCAGTCTTGATGATGTCGTCCTTGCGTCCAACAAACCAAACATAACCGTCTTCATCCATGTAAACATTGTCGCCGGTATGGTAAACACCGCCGTCAAAAGCATCAGCTGTAAGAACTACATCCTTGTGATAACCCATCAAAAGACCGAATGGGCGGCCGTTTTCAACATGAATACAAAGTTCTCCAACTTCACCGGCAGGAACAGGCTTGTTATTTGGATTCAAAACTTCAACATCGTAAAGTGGATTTGGTTTTCCCATTGAACCCGGCTTGATTTCTGAATATTCAAGGAAGTTGCCGCAGATGATTGTTGATTCTGTCTGACCATAGCCTTCATAAATCTTTTTCCCTGTATATTCAAGCCACTTGTTGTAAACTTCACTGTTCAATGCTTCGCCGGCTGTACTGAAGCGAACACATTTGCTCAAATCATACTTTGAAAGATCCTGGCGAACAAGGAATCTGTAAACTGTTGGTGGTGCACAGAAAGTTGTAAGACCATAGTGAGAAATCATTTCAAGCATTTTTGTAGGCTTGAAGCTGTTCATGTCGTAAACAAAAAGTGCTGTCCCTGCAATCCACTGTCCGTAAAGTTTTCCCCAAGTTGATTTTGCCCAACCTGTTTCTGCAATGGAAAGGTGAAGTCCGTCATCAATAACTCCGTGCCAGTATTTTGCAGTCATGATGTGGCCAAGAGGATAGTCAAAGTCCTGAAGAACCATCTTTGGATAGCCTGATGTTCCTGATGTAAAGTATAGGAGCATAGGATCTGTATTGTGAGTTGCAGCATCTCCTGTTGGACGAGGAAATTCTGCAGGCAAAACTTCACATTCTTCATGGAATGAAATCCAGCCTTCACGCTTTTCCTTTCCTACAGTTACAAGATTCTTTACTGATGGAGACTTTGGCATGGCCTTTTCAATTTCACCCTGAATGTGAGGATTGTCATAGGAAATAATCATCTTTACTTCTGCAGCATTTGTACGGTATTCAATGTCAGACTGCAAAAGCTGATCAGTAGCCGGAATAACTATGGCACCGATTCTGTGGAGGGCTGGCATCAAAATCCACCATTCCCAGCGACGACGCAAAACCAGCATTACGGTATCGCCTTTCTTTATTCCCTTTGTCGTAAGCCAATAGGCTGCTTTCTTTGATTCAAGGGAAATATCTTTAAAGCTGAAAGTTCTTTCTTCGTCATTATCATCAATCCATACCAAAGCACGCTTTTCAGGAGCATCTTTTGCATAGCGGTCAATAATATCATAGGCGAAATTAAAATCCGGAATTGTCCTGATCTTACAATTCTTATTAAAATCGTCATAACTTGAATATTCTCTATCATTGACGAGAAATTCATGTGCAAGTTCCATAGTGTTTCTCCATTTATTTTTCTTCTTTATTATCTATTGTAATTAGACACAAATAATTAAAAAAGGTTTTAAAATATAATTTTTTTTAAACTTTTTTGACAATTCTGCCTAAAAACAAAACAATACCGTCAAGAACCTGACCCGCCGTATGCAAATCAGGCTTCTGCAGCTTAAAAAACATTGTTTTGCCCTGGCAAAGAATTGAAATTGCCTATTTAGCCTGTGCAAGCAATTCTGAAATGTTGAAGCAGTGGTCTCCGATGCGTTCAATCTGCTTAACAAGATCCATGTATAGAAGTTCAGCCTTTACGTTGCTTCCTTCTTCAAGGCGCTTTCTTGCAAGCTTCTTGAGTTCATTCTTGAAAGCATCAATAGAATTTTCAAGTTCTGTTGCAAACTCAAGCTTTTCCTTTGGCAGGTGCCTGTTGATGTTTATATGGATGAACTGCATGAACTGGCGTGCAAGTTCAACATAAGGCAAGAGGCGTTCCATATCTTCATCCTTGAATTCCATTTTCTTTTCAATGCTCTTCTGAATGAGTTTCCCAAGGGCATAGCATTCGTCCGTAATGGCTTCAAGATCATCAACAATCTGAATCATGGAAGAAATATTTGCAAGCTGGCTTACGCTTATTGGTAGAGTTTCACATTTAAGAAGATAGGCTGTAATCTGCTCCTGCATCTGGTCGCAGTAATCTTCTTCGCCCTTCATGACTTCCATGTGATCTTCTATGAACTTTGTATCAAGGGTAGTAATTCCAACCTGAAAGCGGTCAAACATTTCGCTTACTATGTCGGTCATCTTGGCAATTTCACCTTCTGCACGAACAATGTAACCGCCGTAGCTATCCTTTGCGTGCGAAACAAATTCAAGTTTGTAAGTTGAAGGAAGAGCATCAGGATCATCCTTGATGATTTTTCTTGTAATGGCACAAATCTGATTTACAAACGGAATGCAAACGGCTGTCGTAAGGGACTTGAATACCGTATGGAGAATTGAAATCTGGATAGCAATGTTGTCCTTTGGCGAAATCCATTCAACAAAGTTAAGGAGAGGCCTGAAGAATACAACTACAAGAACCGTACCGAAAACATTGAAGAGAACGTGAATGAGGGCTGCTCTCTTTGCATCGGCAGTTGTTCCCGCTGCGGCAATGATTGCATCTATTGTTGAACCGATGTTGCTTCCATAAGTCATTATGGCACTCATTTCCCAGGTGACAACCTTGTTGAAGGCAAGGGTGATTACGATTGCTGTAAATGCGCTTGAAGAATGCATCAATGCTGTAATGAAAATGCCAAGGACAAAACCTACAATATACGAGATACATCCCATATGCTGAATGTCCTGAAGCCAGCCAAGACTTGCAGGATCAATACGGAACAAATCTGAAAGACCACTCAAACCAAGGAAAAGCATGCCGAAACCCATGATGGCTTCACCCATGTTCCTTGAGTTGGAGTTCTTCATCATTGTAAGGAAGTAACCGGCACCGAAGACAGGAATGGCAAAGGCGCTGATTTTAAAGTTGAACCCGAAAAGGGATACAATCCAGGCAGTTACCGTTGTACCGATGTTGGCACCAAAGGTAACGCCCACAGACTGAGCAAGGGAAAGGAGACCTGCATTTACAAAGGAAACAACCATGACGGTTGTTGCCCCTGAAGACTGGATTATCATGGTAATTGCAAGACCTGTCAAAAGCCCCGCAAACCGGTTTCCGGCAACCATACCCAGCGCCCGCTGAAGTCTTTCACCGGCACTCTTCTGTACACCGTTACTCATGAACTTCATTCCGCAAAGAAGAAATCCAAGGCTACCAATTAAACCCAATAAAAATGATACTACAGCCATAATAATTCCTGGTTGTAAAAATTATTTTAGGTTATGTCCGAAAATTGTGTTGTCATGCATAGAATACCGTCATGCTGAACTTGTTTCAGCATCTTTGATAGAAACACTACGCCAGATCCCGAAATAAATTCGGGATGACATACCCTGCCCTTCGACTATGCTCAGGGACCCTGCCGGATCGGTGAGCGAAGTCGAACCGTCCTAATGGCAACACTTTCTACGGACATCGCCTGCTTTATTAAATGAATAAAGGTTGCCTCGGATGTTATCCAAAGCAACCTTCGTGTACTATTCGATTTCTGCGTTTTCTACTTTTTCAAGAGTAATCTTTTTTCCGCCGGCAACAAGAGCTTTTCCTGCAGAGTGTGCAACATGGTTAATTACCTTGTATTCAACCTTGCAGAAGCGGTCGATGTCGATTTTTGCAGGTTTTTCAACTGCGCCTTCAAAACCTTCAAGAGTAACAATTGTACCGGGTGCTGCCCAAGGAGCTGTCAAAAGTTCAACCTTTTCAACGCCGTTTTCCGTGTAGTCGGAAGCAAGGAGCATACCATGGCTTTCAACACCCTTCATCTTTCTTGGGGCAAGGTTAGCCGCAATGATTACATGCTTGCCAAGAAGCTCTTCTTCCTTAAGGTAAGGGCGAAGGCCAGACTGAATGATGCGAGGTCTTCCGCTGCCGTCATCCATTGTTTCAATGTAAAGCTTGTCACCCTGTGGGTTTGTTTCTACCTTTTCAATCTTTGCAACGCGGAGCTCGATGTACTTGTTGAAGTGTTCAACAGGATCGAATGCTGCGGCTTCCGACTGTGCTGCATCTTCTGCGGCCTTCTTTTCCGCTGCCTTTGCATCGTTCTTTGCTGCAGCTTCCCTTGTTGCCTTGTCTTCTGCCTTTGCAGTTGCTTCCATGATGTATTCAACATCGATTTCGCCTGCAACGCAAGGAACTCCAACGGTCCAGTTTTCAAGAATCTGTGGGTGGATTTCACCGAAGATGCCGCACTGCTTTCCGTTTACCATGATTCCTGCCTGACGGCCAGGGATGAAGCGTGGATCGTTTGTTTCTACAACTTCATACTTGTGGTCAAGGTAGTAGAGGATTGTGCTTACTTCAGAAGCAGCTTCGTTAAAGTTGGCGTTGTTGCTTGCAGTAAGGAATCCGAGGGACTGGATTGTCTTTGTTCCTGTATTTTCGCTTGGATCGATGTAGGCAATCTTTCCAACTTCAAAAATCTTGTGCGGGTAAACTGCGTTTCCGCTCTGTGCTTCTGCCTCAAACAGAGAAGCGATGATTGAAGGGCGGATGAACTGGTAGTTTTCGCTCATTGGGTTGGCGATTTCAATTACATTGCTTCCGTCAACACCCATGTTGTCGATGTATGTCTTCTTTGAACCAAGGTAGTTGAAGATCATTTCCTGGTAGCCAAGACCAGCGAGAATGTTCTTAACCTTGCGGCTGTAAAGCGTAACAGGAAGAAGGCGTCCGATTGTAAAGTCATTTGGCTTTGCAGGCTTAAAGTAATCAAGCCCCATGCCGATCATAACATCTTCGATGACATCAACTTCGTGAAGGAAGTCGTTGCGGTAAGGAGCTGGAGCAACTGTAAACACTGTTTCGTTGCCTTCCTTCTTTACTGTAACTGTATTTCCCATGCGCTGGAGGGCATCTGTTACCTGAGCTTCCGTAAGTTCTTCTCCAAGCTTCTTGTTGATTGCAGAAAGTTTTGCATCTGTTGTATCCTGGAAGTAGTAAGGAATTGTAACATCCTTTCCGAATCCAGTGTCATATTCATGGTGAACCTTTACAGGAAGGATTTCGTAACCTGCATCGGCAAAGTCACAGGCAACGATGTTTGCGGAAAGCATAAGGTCCTTCATGTCGGCACCGGTTAGTTCAACAACGAGTTCCTTGTCGCCGATTTCAACCTGCCCCAAAGTTGCGCTGTTGATGATTGGTGCCATGCTCATTACTTCGCCCTTGTCATCCTGAAGAACAGGGTATTTCTTAAAGTCCTTGATGATGTGACCGTATTCCTTTCCCTTTGGATGTGTTTCTACGATTTCGCGGAGAGTCTGAACGCCTTCACCCTGAAGCGGCTGGAATTTCATTGTATCAGGATCACATGCGTTGAAGTGGATTGGCCACTTAACGTTTGCCTGGCGGTAAACACCCATTGATACGGTCTTTCTCTTGCGGCCAAAGTTCCAGCAGAGCTTTTCCTGTGTCTGCATGATATCGATGAGCATTGCGTTGTCGATGGCCTTTCCGGAGATTACGAAAGAAACCATGTATGGACGGATGTAGCGGAGTTCTGGATCAACATAAGCATCGCGGCTTCCTGTGTCCTTAAGGTCTCCTGCCTTTGACATGAATTTTGAATAGTCTGAATGCTTTGCACCTTCGTGTTCGCGGAGGCAGCGTGTGATTCCGCCTGTAGACCAGAGGTCAGGACGGTTTGTATCGTTAAGTTCAATCTTTATAACGCGGTCGTCTTCTTTGTCTTCCATGTTTGGCTTTTCATCAAGTTCAGCCTTTGCAGATGTAAGTTTCTTTTCAAAAAGTTCCCAGTCATTGTATTTTGTTCCGAGAAGATTCCAGAACAGTTTTTCATTGACTTCAATCTTAGGCATAAGAGTCCTCTTTTTCAAAAATGATTTGGGCAAAATTATACCGCTTTTATAGAAAAAAAACAATTATTCAATCCGAACTTAGGAATATTTTGAATTGATAATGAACTGTCGATAACAAAAATCAGTATTTAACATTAATTTTTCAAATGAACTGCATAAGCATAAGCTAATATTTATTGACAAATGCCTTTTTTGAATTATACTTTATTTAGAATCTTATTTTTAAAGGAGTGTATTATGAATAAGAAGGTTCTTGCAGCAACTGCTGCTTTGGTTATTGGTACTTCAGCTGGTGTATTTGCTGACAATATCGGTGCTGGTCTTGGCCGTGTTTTGCTTCAGGGCAAATCTGGAAAAGGATGGGAAATCCTTGGTTCTATTTTGAACGGAACTTGTGCTAACGGTGCATTTGCCATTACAACAGGTACTTTGGGATATCGTGAAGGGGAAGCTATTGCTCTCGTAGATACAAAGAACTTCGTTGCAGACAACATGGACGGTCTTGCTCAGAACATTGCAATGGGTGAAGGTGAATACCTTGACGTTCTTGCAGACATGCTTGCAGTTTCTGACAAAGCTTCTTTCAAGAGCACACTTAAGGACAACTTCAGCAACATTTACACATCTAGCGATGTAACAGCAGAAGAAGTAGCAGCAAGAATTCATTCATTTGCAATCTAATTTGATGCAAATCAAGTTTTTGGAGAAAAGCAGATTGTCATTACGCAGTCTGCTTTTTTTGTTTATACTTATTATTCCATTTAAACTTTTCTCTCAAACAGAATACGAAACATCACTTATAAAAAAAGCTGAAGAACTTTCTTTATATGAAGATGACTACTGGCTTCTTCTTTGTCATTATAAAAAAAGCATAACCGGTTATAAAAGTCTTCTTGATGATAAAAATTTTTTTCTTGCACCTGACGGTAAAAAAAATCCTAAGGCTGAACTTGAAGCAACAATTCATTCTTTCTTCGATGAAAAAAAGGAAGATGTGATTCACCCTACTTATAAATACAGTTCACGCTATAAGTGGCTTTGCAATAAACTGAATATAGATAAAAACCAGCTTCCTTATGATGGTGATACTGAATATGCCAAAATAAAGGAAATGCTTAAAGTAAAGTCCTTTTATCTTGTTTTTCCTGCGGCTTACATGAACAGTCCTGTTTCCATGTTTGGACATCTTTTTTTTCTTATTGAAAGTGAAAATACTCCTCACCTTGCAGGCATGTCTATAAATTATGGGGCTATTGCAACAGATCCTCCAAGTTTAATTTATGCAATTAAGGGAATTTTTGGAGCATATCCTGGCCGCTATGAAATTGTTCCATATTATAAACAAATTACACAATACAGTTATCTTGATATGCGTGACACCTGGGAATACAAACTCAATCTTTCAGATGATCAAAATGATACAATGCTTCGTCATATTCTTGAAATGAGTTTTACTTATACAGATTATTTTTTTCTTGATGAAAACTGCGCTTACTGTATTCTTTTTCCAATAGAAGCTGCGCGTCCTGATACAAAACTTACGGAAGAACGTTCTCTTGTTGTTGAACCTGTTCAGGTAATAAGAAAACTAAAAAAACATGGTCTTCTTGGTAATGCTGAATTCAGGCCTTCTATGTATTCAAAAATGATGCATGAAAAAAGCTTTATGAATTACAGTCAGAAAAAGTTTGTAAAGAAATTATGTCTGGGCAAAGCTGAAATTTCAAATATACCAGAAGGTCTGAGTGATGAAGAAAAGGCTAATCTTCTGGAATTTGCATCAGACTATTTAAAATTTCTACTGTCAGATAATAAAATTACTCAAAAAGAATATCAGAAACGGTTTATAGAAGTTCTTACAGAAAGAAATAAAATAAAGTGTGAAAAATCTTTAGCTTTTGAAATTCCAGTTCCAACTTCTCAACCTCAGAATCCTCATGGTTCACACATGATTAGTACCGGAACCGGCTTTGATGACGGTGATTTTTTTACAGATGCCAGTTTCCGTCTTCTTGCACATAACATGATGGACAGGGATGATGGATATTCTCCAAATTCACAAATTGAATTCTGCACTGCAAATCTAAGATACAATGTTTTTGAAAAAAAGATTTCCCTTAGGTATGCAGACATTGTAAACATTGTTTCTATGCCGGTATATGACAGTTTTATTCCTAAAAAAGGATTTCTGTTAAGGGCTGGTGTCGCTCAAAATTTATGCAGAGACGGTAATGAAAATCTGGCTTTTCATCTTAAAGGTGCTGCAGGAATAAGCTGTTTTATTTTAAAATGTACTCAAGCTTATTTTTTTATTGGTGCAGATAATTTTTTCTCTGGTAAATACAACTACAACAGTGATATTCTTGCAGGCGGAGAGATAGGTTTTATTACCACGGCAGGAATATGGAAGCAGAAAATTTCAGGTTCCGTATATCAGTCTCCTTTTGATATAGAGCATACAAGGTTTGAAGCTAGAGCAGAAGAAAGACTTTCACTGCACCAGCATCTTTCACTTAATGCTTTTTACAGTTTTTCAGGAGATTTCCGCAGAACAAAACACAGTGCAGGCGGTTCCATTAGGGTTTTCTTTTAACTGTTAGGTGCTGAACAAAAAGGCTTTTAGTTGAAACTTATTTTTCTTCTAAAAGCCTTTTTTTATGCGTTGAAACACCTTATCTTGTGTCCTTCCGAAACTTCCTTCCACTCAGGGATTTCTTCACGACACTTTTCACTTGCCCTGGAACATCGGTGTGCATAGGGGCAGCCTTTGGGAGATTCAAGCAGTGTATTCATTTCTCCGTTCTTTTCAATTTTATAATTTCCGCCTGCTCCTGCAAAGAGTGCCTGTGTATAAGGATGAACTGCATCTTTAAACATGTCCTTTGCAGGACCTTCTTCTACAAGCATTCCCCTATACATTACGCCGATGGTGTCGCAGAACCAGCATGAAACCTTAAGGTCATGGGCAATGAAAAGAAACGAAAGTCCCCTTTTCTTCCTCAAATCCTGCAATAGATTCAAAATCTGGGCCTGTACGCTTACATCAAGGGCGCTTACAACTTCATCGCAGACAAGAACTTCAGGTTCCATGATGAGACCGCGTGCAATGGAAATGCGCTGCCGCTGGCCGCCTGAAAATTCCGAAGGCTTTCTGTCCAAATCCTTTGCATCAAGGCCTGTTTCTTCAAGGATTGCTGCCGCCTTTGCACGGGCATCTTCCTTGCCCTTCCACTTTGAAGAATATTTCAGCGAAGATGTCAGAATGTCATAGACCGTAAGCCGCGGATCAAGGGAGCGGGAAGGATCCTGAAAAACATAGCGGACCTTCTCGCGGAACAGGGCAAGTTCTTTCTTGCTCATGGCCTGAACATCCTTTAGTTTTCCGTCGCCATAGTAAATCACATTTCCCTGGTCTGCTTCATACATGCGGATCAAAAGCCTTGCTGTCGTAGTCTTTCCGCAGCCGCTTTCCCCTACAAGGCCATAGGTCTGTCCCCTTTTGATTTCAAAGGAAACGTCGTTTACTGCATATACATGCTGATCAGCCTTTGCAAAAAAACCTGCATCAAGGCCAAAGCGTTTTTTAAGGTTGCAAACCTGTATTACTGTCTCATTTTCCATAGTTGTTTTCCTTTTCTAAAAAACCGTCAGTTTATGCAATTGTATCCTGTTTCCCTGCATTTTTCCGATGCAAGGGAACATCTCGGTGCAAACGGGCAGCCTGCTTCAGGCTTTGCGGGATCCGTTACCCTTCCGGAAATTGGATGGAGTTCGTGATTCCTGTAGCTGGTTCCGAATTTTGGACTTGAGGCAAGCAGGGCCTTTGTGTATGGATGCCTTGGATTTTCAATGATTTCTTTTGAAGGTCCCGTCTCCATAATAAGCCCGCCGTACATTACGATGATTCTGTCGCACAAAGATGCAACAAGGTCGATGTTATGGCTGATGAAGATGATGGAAAGCTTTCTTGTTTTCCTGAGATCTGCAAGGAGTTCTACAATCTGCGCCTGAATCGTAACATCAAGGGCAGTTGTAGGCTCGTCTGCAATCAACAGGTCGCAGTCCTGGGCAAGGGAAAGGGCAATTGAAATGCGCTGAAGCTGACCGCCGCTAAACTGGTGGGGGAAATTCTTAAGGCGTTTTTCTGGATTTGGAAGTCCTACTTCCTTAAGGAGTTCTATTGTCTTTGCCTCGCATTCTTCTCCTGTAATTTCAGGATTTGAGTTCCTTAAAGTTTCTTCAAAGACTGAACCGATGTTCTGCAGGGGATCAAAGGAACGGCCCGGCTCCTGGAAAATGTAACCGATTTTTTTACCGCGGAACTGGCGCAGCTGTTTTTTATCCAGTGAAGTAAGTTCCGTACCTTCAAAGAAAATTTTTCCTTCAACAGTTGCATTTTCTCCGTGAAGTCCTGGAATTGCAGTTGATGAAACGGATTTGCCGCTGCCACTTTCGCCTACAATTCCAAGGATTTCCCCGCGGTCCATTTTGTAGCTTATGCCGCGAACAGCAAAAATCTTTATGCTCTTTTTTCCGCGGAACAGATCAAAGGTAACATGAAGATTTTCAACGGAAAGGAAATCACGGGAAGTTTTGGCTTCAACTTCAGGAGCTTTTTCTGCAACGGCATTTTCTTCAGCCGTCTTTCTAAAATTGAATTTGAAGAAAGGCTTTTTAAATACGCTGTGGTATGGATCATAAAAATCGCGAAGGGCATCGCCAAAGAAATTGAAGGCAAGAGTCACTAAAAGCAAAAGCCAGACCGGAACCAGAAGCCATGGAAAATTTCTAAGGTTATTCAAAGTTGAAATGTCGCGGTTAATCAAACTACCCCAGCTTACGGCAGGATCTGCAATACCGAGTCCAAGATAAGACAAAGTTGTTTCGCTCATGATGAATCCCGGAACCGCAAGAGTTGTGCTTACGATAAGGAGGCTTGTAATCTGCGGAATGATGTGGCGGAAAATAATTACGAGGGATGGCATTCCTTCAAGAATTGCATTCTGAACAAACTCTTCCCTCTTGATGGCGTGAACCATACCGCGCAAGGTTCTTGCACTTCCAGGCCATCCAACAAGTGAAAGAAGAACCGTTATTATCATGTAGGAAGTTCCGCTGTCCATCTTTGAATTCAAAAGGGAACGCAAAAACAAAATCAAATAAAGTCCAGGTATAAGCATGAAAAACTCGCTGAACCTCATGATGCACCAGTCGGTCTTTCCGCCAAAGAAACCTGCAAGGCCACCAAAAACAATTGCAAGGACAAGGGAAACTGCACTTGCTATGAAACCGATGGTCAGGGAAATGCGGCTTCCGTAGACGATTCTGCTGAACAGGTCGCGGCCCAGATTGTCTGCCCCAAGCAAATAAACCGGATATTCACTGTCTTTTGTACCAAACAAATGAACGTTAGTTTTTATAATCCCTAACATTCGGTATTCGCTGCCTCTGGCAAACAAACGAAAGTTATGTTCAATGCCCTTAACCTTTGCGTACTGCCAGGTGGAAGGCTCAAGGACCCGATACTCGCGCACTTTTATTCCGTCGATCCCAAGCTGGATGTTTGCCGGGTGAAAGGTGTTCTCCGGGAATGACTTTGTCGCAGGATAAGGTGCAACAAATTCCGCAAAGATCATCACAAGGTAGACAAGGCCAATGAAAATCAATGAGGCAAAGGCCAGAGGCCGTGATTTTATGTATTCAAATATTTTTTTCATTCTTACTCCTATCTATGATGGATTGCTTCGTCGCCTGCGGCTCCTCGCAATGACGTATCTTTTATGCCACTGCTATAACATGTTCCACCCGTCATTGCGAGCCGAGAAGCGGCGTGGCAATCCATATGTCATGCTGCCAATGACGTGTTTCACGCTTCAGTTTGCTCCGTATCTGATTCTTGGATCCACAACCGCAAGAAGAATGTCCGAGATGACCATGCCCGCAAGAACAAGGGCCGAAACGAACATGCTGTTTGCAAGAACGAGATTTACATCCTGCTGTGTTACCGCTTCATACATGAGGCGACCGATTCCAGGATATGCAAATATGATTTCAAGAATAAGGCTTCCGCTGAAAAGACCCGCAAGAAGATTTGCACTGCCGGTGATGTAAGGATTCAATGTGTTTTTAAAAGCATGGTTAAGGTAAACGCGTCGCTCACTGATTCCCCTTGCACGCAAGGCCATGATGTAAGGCATCCCCATCTGGTCAAGCATTGTTGAACGGATCATCCTCATGGTGCCACCTATGCCGCCAAGAAAGGAAGCAAGCAACGGAAGGAAAATATGGTGCATGTAGCTGAATGTAAATTTTACCGGTGCCTCGCTGAAAGGGAATTCAGGATATGCAGTTACAGGAAAAAGACCCGTCAAAGATGCAAAGAGCTGAAGCAAAATCAAAAGAAGGATTCCAGGGAAAGCGTGGAAGAACAGGGCAAAGAAAGTTGCCGCTATGTCCGTTCTGGTTCCCGCCTTGGAAGAAAAGTAAACGCCCAGCAGGAATGAAAAAGCCGTAATGAATACAAGAGAAATCAAATTCAATAAAACCGAATTCCAGATTCTTGAACTGATCAGGAAACTTACCGGCGCTCTTGAAATCAAACTTGTTCCCAAATCGTGATGGATTACAACGCGCTTGAGCCATGCTCCGTACTGAACATAGAAAGGCTTGTCGATTCCAAATTCCTCGCGAAGCTTCTGTTCCTGCTCTTCTGAAAATTTTGCATCCTGAACTGACTGCTTTGTTTTTCCCGCAGACATTTCCGTCATGATCTGCTGGCTCATCATCTGGTCAACAATGTCTCCAGGAGCAAGTTCCATAAGGCCGAACAGCGCAAAACCAAGAAGATACAGAAGTACAATCATTGTGACGATTCGGCTTACTATGAAAGACCCAAGGGGAACTTTTTTACGGAACACCGTCCACGGATAAACCACCGTAGATTTCAACTTGCTGAATGTTTTCATTTTATCTCCGCCTGATCACTGTGCAAAAACATATTCCGTTCTTGCGCCGTACATGTTGTCATAATAGAAATTTTCCTGATTCCATTTATTCTGGATTGCATAGAAACTTCTCGGACTTACAAGGTAGATGATGGGACACTGCTCAAGGTAGATTTCCTGATATTCGTCCCAGTATTTTTTTGCCTGAACTTTGTCGATGGTATAGCTTGCATTGTTGTAAAGCCAGTCTACCCTTGCCTCCCATTCAGTTGCGGGTTTTGGCTGAAGGGGATACCAGAGGTGAAGGTTTCCGTAGCTTACCCAAACATTGCTTCCCTGAGACGGGAAAATGCTTCCTCCACTTAAACTTATTATAAGAGACTGCCAGTCGTAAGTTGAAGTAAGCATCTCAACTATTTTCTGAAAATCAGTCTGACGGACGTTAACCTTTATGCCAACTAACGAACATTCGTCAGCTATTATCTGTGCTATATCGCTTGTCGTGCTGCTTGATGCATTGATTGTAAGGTCGAATTCGACGGGAACATTATCCCAGTCACGCATCACGCCCTTTGCATCCGGCTTAATTCCAGCTTTTGCAAGAAGTTCTTTTGCCTGCTCCACATTGTAGCGGTACTTTAGATTGATTTTTTCATCATAGAAGGCATTGGGTTTTGCAAAGAAAGAATAGCAGGGATCTCCAAGGCCACGGTATGTCTGCTGGATGATTCTTTCTCGATTTAAAAGACAGCTCATGGCCTGGCGGAATTCCTTCCTGCAGAACCACTTGTAATACTGGCTGTCCTTGTTCTTAGGATTCTGATTGAAACTCCAGAAAGGAGCGCTGAAGGAACCGTCTGCCCTGTAGACCGTATAGCCGTTCTTCTGTGAATTTACTACTTCATCAACTTCTTCAGGACGAGGACCATAGCTTTCTAATTTTCCCTGCTTGAACAAAAGGTATGAAGTGTTCTGGTCACCTACTATTTGACAGATCATGGTTTCCTGATAAGGGATGGTTTTACCGTTGCTGTCCTTTTCCCAGTAATTTGGATTTCGCCTGTAAACTATTCTCTGTGCAGGCTTGTATTCTGCAAACTGCCATTTGCCGCAGGAAGGAATTTCCTTTGGATCCCCGGATGCATTGAAAAGATCTTTTACCCCATCTGCGCCTTTTTCTTCCTTTGCCTTTTTATAGATGAATGAAGGCTTGATGGAACAGTTTGTGGTAAGCAATGGTTCTGCAACTATGCGGGGGAAAACAAAGTCGAATTTCCTGTCGTCAACTTTTACGCATTCAATGTGTCCCTGTTCACCATTTTCAAGTTCAAGGAACTGTCCGCCGTAACCGGAACTCTGGAAAACTTCGTCGCCTTCAATTTCGTTGTACCAGTAAACAATGTCATCGCTTGTAACGGGAGCCGTCTCTTTTTTCCCGTACCAGGACCAGACCATTTCATCACGCAGAGTATAGTGGACGGTCAATGTCCCTTTTTCTTCATCCGTTTCAACTTCAAAAAAAGCAGCCTTTGGAATCCATTCTTTTTTTATGGGATCATAGTCCACAAGCCATTCAGTAGTCATTTCCACAAGGGCGCTGGAAGATCCGTCCCTTTCTGCAATGAGATGGTTAAAGGTTTTGGGATCTGCAAGAATTGAATTGTTCCAGATGCCGCCTTCTTTTCCGGGTATGAATTCCTGACCCGTATATGGCTTGTACACAGTTCTTTCAAGAAGATGCTGGCCTGCATGGGCGCGATAGTCTTCGATTTCTTCGAGAGTCATTTCAGGTGTTTTCTGCCCGCACGAAACAAATGCCAGTGCACAGGCAAAAAACATTGAGGATGCATAGATTGTCTTTTTCATTTTTCCCACCGCTTTAATGATAGTATTTTTTCAAGCTTTTTACTATTCTAAAAACATGAACCATCTCAATGCAATTTTTGCCCGCGGCCTCAACGGAGAATTCTCACTTTCGGACGGAAGCCTTCCGTGGAAGAATGTCCCTGAACTTTCGGAAGATGCAAAAAATGACATGACTCATTTTAAAAACGTGACCATGGGTGGCATTGTAATCATGGGATTCAACACTTACAGAACTTTTAAGAAACCGCTTCCAGAAAGAATCAATGTCGTAATAGACAGAAATTGCGGTGGCGAAATTGCCGTAGACGAAAAGCAATTCAATTTTTTCAAATCTCTTGAATCAGCCCTGAACTATTTTGCAGATGAAAAATTTTCAGGGCAGAAAATGTTCCTCATCGGCGGTGCAAAACTCTTTGAGTATTCCTTTAGCAATAATCTTGTTGACGGAAAAATCTATGGAACGGTTTTCAATGCAAGGTTTCCGGATGCAACCGCATTTATGCCAGGGCTTCCCGAAGGATGGAAAATCATTGCCAGACAAAAAAACGGCGAACATTCGGAAATCATAACATACGAAAAATAGAAGGAATCCTTTCACACGGATTTATTTTTGCAGCCTGTTTTGCTTTACATCATTCCAGAAAATTTTCAGGTAGATGAAGCAAAGGACAATCTGCATTACCGTTGAGCTTGGAGTTGCAAGGGAAAGATAGAAAATCGAATCGGGATAGAAATGATTTATTACAAAAGACATGGGAACGCGAATGCAGAAGGCACCGAAGATTCCATGGAGCATGACGGCCCCTTAGAGTTTTTCTGCAATGCCGATTCCTGCACTGGCAACAACACCCATGGAATTGACGATGGCATTCAAAAAGAAAAAGGAGATGCTTACGAGCAGGTCCTGGAAAGCAACTGGAGTTCCAAGTTTCAAAATCTTTGCGTTAAATGAAGATTGGAAATGGTCATCATGATGTGGCTTCCGTTGGAAACTGCAGAAACGGCTGCCGCATCACAGAACTGGCCGATTGATTTTCCTTCAATGTTCAGTCCTGTCCTTTGATCCGTAGTCTGAATGCATGGCCTCATCCAGATTCTTTCTTGCTTCATCCAGCAGCTGGCCGATTATCTTAAGGTTTGATTTCCTCATTTCAAAATCCTGTTCCCATGCAGTCTTCAAAATTGCCTGGAAACTTTTTTCCCAGTTTTGGGTAAACTCCGTAAAATTCTTTGCGCTTGATGCAAAGAGGGCATCAAAGATCGTTTCAACAAATTGTGTCCTCTGGTCTGCCGAAAGGCCCATATACCATGAATTGAAAGTCTTTTCTATAAAGCGGCTTTTCCTGTCAAAAGATTTTACTTCTTCAAATGAAGTCGGATGAATTTTCCAGCTCATGGCATCATGCTGCATCAAAAGTTTTTCCGTACTGCCAACGATTTTGTATTCCGGAAAATGATTGAACAGCATTCCGATTATTGAACATTCAGGATAAAAGGATTTTACCTTTGGCTGTATTTTTTTAAAGCTTCTGCTTTCAAGGTCTTCCTTTGAAAATCCAGGGCCGTCAAAGTTATACACTTCAGAAATCTGCCTTGTTTTTTTTGCTTTTGCAGCTGAATAGATTGCAAGGTTGCCGCCTTTTGAATGACCTGCAATTTTTACTTCAACATTTGGATTTTTTTCGATGAAGGAATTTACATATTCCAGTGCATCCTTCTGGGCTTCTATTTCTTCTCCAAAAGCCAGGTTAAAATCTTCCTTCCAGCCAACAATGGTGTCATCAGTTCCACGAAAAACTATGAGGGCAAAATCTTCTATGAATGCAGTGAATGCAAGGAACTGTTCTTCTGTTTTTTCCGAGTACCTGTTTTTCCAGCCGCATAGCTTTACCTTTCCAAAGCGATTTGAGTCAGCAATCTTTTCAAAGAGGTCATTTGTCTTTGGATTTATTACTACGCCTATGTTCTTTCTTTTTGCAAAGTCCGGAGATTTTTTAAACCTGCTGAAAAGTTCCTTTACCGTAATGGACCTGTCATAACCGCATGGAATCAGTCCGTCAAAATTCATGTAGGAAACCTGAGAAAAAATCAGTGCATCTACGGGATTGAATTCCGATGACGAAAATTCTACATCCCCGCGCCAGAAAACATATTCAAAAAAATCTGCCATGCTTCAATTATAGCTCATGGATGGCTGACGGTATATAATTTTAAATTTCCTTAACAAAATCCTTCTTTCTTCAAAATTCCCTGTAGAAATCAAGAAAGAAGGTTTCAGAAAGCATCATGCAAGGGAAGAAGGACTTATCAGCAATATTTTTTTTCTTTCCACGATGAGCCTTCATCAATAAAGCATATTATTGACGGTGCGGGAAAATATGGCGTGCCAATGGAAAGCCTGCTTGTCCAGTACAACATCCTGGACCGCAGCAACGAAGAAATGCTTGCCTATGCCCTTGCCTTCCTGTGTAAAAGATGGCAGGCAATCCTTGCTTCGTATTTGCCTTCATCCCTCAATGGATCTCCTTTCAAGCCGCAGGAAGTAACTTCTGCCTGAAGGGAAATAAAAAACCCTCCCAGTATTTCTACCGAGAGGGTTTCAAGTCTAACAACAAGTACCTGCGAATTCCCATGGAAACCCGCAGAGTAAAAATCACAAATTGTGATTCCTACGACTTATTTCTTTGTTGTCTTCTTTGCTGGAGCCTTTTTTGCTGCCGGCTTCTTTGCAGGAGCTTTCTTAGCTGCAGGCTTCTTAGCTGCTGTTGCTTTCTTTGCAGGAGCCTTCTTTGCTGCTACCTTCTTTTCTGCTACTTTCTTAGCTGGAGCTTTCTTTGCTGCTGCCTTTGCAGGAGCTGCCTTCTTTGCTGCTGGCTTCTTTGCTGGAGCCTTAGCTGCCTTTGCTGCCTTTGCTGCTTCGATTACTGCCTGTGCACCTGCGAGACGTGCTGCTGGTACGCGGAATGGAGAGCAAGATACATAGTTGAGACCGAGAGCATAGCAAAGCTTGATTGAGTCTGGGTCACCACCGTGTTCACCACAGATGCCAAGGTGGAGGTCCTTGTTTACAGAACGTCCGCGTGCTTCTGCGATTTCGATCATGTCACCAACACCAGTTGCATCGAGTGTAGCAAATGGGTCCTTAAGGAGAACCTTCTGATCAAGGTATGATTCGATGAACTTAGAGTAGTCATCGCGTGAGAATCCGTATGTTGTCTGAGTAAGGTCGTTTGTACCGAATGAGAAGAAGTCAGCATATTCTGCAATCTTGTCAGCGTTACAAGCAGCACGTGGGAATTCGATCATAGATCCGATCTGGAACTTGAGCTTTGTTCCGCATTCCTGGTTTACAGCTGCAATAACTGCTTCTGCCTGTGCGCGGATCTGCTTAAGTTCTGCGAATGTTGTTACGTTAGGAATCATGATGCGAACATCGTTCTTGAGACCTTCTTTCTGAGCCTGAGCTGTTGCACGAGCAATAGCTTCAACCTGCATTTCGTAGATTTCTGGGTATGTGATGGCGAGACGGCAACCACGATGTCCGAGCATTGGGTTGTGTTCGTTGAGTTCAGCATACTTCTTGCTGATTGTTTCTACAGAAACGCCAAGCTTCTTTGCGAGTGCTTCTGCTTCAGCTGGAGTTGCAGCCTGTACGAATTCGTTAAGAGGTGGGTCAAGGAGACGGATTGTTACAGAGCGTCCTTCCATTGTCTTGATGATTTCGTAGAAGTCCTTCTGCTGAAGTGGGAGGATAGCCTTGAGGTTAGCCTTACGAGCTTCTGCATTTTCAGAGATGATCATCTTCTGGAATGAAGAAAGCTTTGGTTCTTCGAAGAACATGTGTTCTGTACGGCAAAGACCGATACCAGCTGCACCGAAGTCGAAAGCCTGCTTTGCTTCGTTCTGTTCTGCGTTTGCGAGAACTCCGAAACCTGTAACCTTCTTTCCAGACTTTGTTGTGCGAACTGACTTTGCACGGATTTCATCTGCCCAACCGAGGAATGTCTTGAGGTCGCCAGATACAGCTGCTGGTGTTACTGCGAGAGCTTCACCGTAAACCTTACCTGTTGAACCGTCGATAGAGATGACGTCACCCTTCTTGAATGTCTTTTCACCGATCTTTACTGTTTCCTTGTCGAGGAATACAACTTCTGCACAACCACAAACACATGGTGTACCCATACCGCGGGCAACAACAGCTGCGTGTGATGTACGGCCACCAGTTGAAGTAAGGATACCCTGTGCAACGTACATACCAGCGATATCATCTGGAGATGTTTCCTTGCGAACGAGCATTACCTTCTTTCCAGCCTTGTCCCATTCAACAGCTTCTTCTGCTGTGAATACGATAGCACCACAACCTGCACCTGGAGATGCGTTGAGAGCTGAAGCGAGTGGCTTTGCATTCTTGAGGGCTGTCTTGTCGAACTGTGGGTGGAGAAGCTGGTCAAGCTGATCTGGCTTAACGCGGAGAAGTGCTTCTTCCTTTGTGATCATCTTTTCTGCAACCATGTCTACAGCCATCTTTACAGCTGCTGGACCTGTGCGCTTACCGTTGCGGCACTGGAGCATGAAGAGCTTTCCTTCCTGAACTGTGAATTCCATGTCCTGCATGTCGCGGTAGTGCTTTTCGAGGCGGTTGCGGATCTTTGTGATTTCAGCAAAGATCTTTGGCTGCTGCTTTTCAAGTGCAGAGATATCCATTGGAGTACGGATACCGGCAACAACGTCTTCACCCTGAGCGTTGATGAGGTATTCTGCCATGAACTTGTTTTCACCTGTTGATGGGTCGCGTGAGAATGCAACACCAGTTCCTGATGTTTCACCCATGTTACCGAATACCATTGCCATTACAGTAACAGCTGTACCCTTAATCTTGTTTTCATCAATGTTGTTGAGCTTGCGGTAAACGATAGCGCGATCGTTCATCCATGAACCGAATACGGCACCGATAGCTCCCCACATCTGTTCCTGTGGGTCCTGTGGGAAGTCCTTGCCCTTTTCTGCCTTGTACATGGCCTTGTACTTAGCTACAACTTCCTGGAGGTCTTCTGTCTTGAGTTCAACATCTTCCTTAACACCGCGTGACTTCTTTACAGAGTCAAGGATTTCTTCGAATTTGTCGTGGTCAACACCCATAGCAACGTTACCGTACATCTGGATGAAGCGGCGGTATGCGTCCCATGCGAAACGAGCGTTGTTTGTCTTTGTTGCAAGTCCGATAACTGACTTGTCGTTGAGACCGAGGTTGAGGATTGTATCCATCATACCTGGCATAGATTCAGCTGCACCTGAGCGAACTGAAACGAGGAGTGGATCCTTTTCGTCACCGAGCTTCTTGCCCATAGACTTTTCGAGCTTTGTGAGGTACTTCTGTACTTCTGCTGCGAGAGATGCAGGATACTTCTTTCCAAGCTTGTAGTATTCCTGACATACGTCGATAGAAATTGTGAATCCTGATGGAACTGGAAGGCTCAAAGGTTTCTTTGCCATCTGAGCAAGGTTAGCACCCTTTCCACCGAGGATGAGACGCATTGACTCGTCGCCTTCTGCATCACCGTCACCAAAGTAATAAACATATTTGGTCTTAGCCATTAATGTCCTCCATATATATATGTAGCTAAAAATTATACAAGTA
>JAHAZL010000044.1 GCA_018384055.1 Treponema sp. | reverse complement strand
AATTACAATATTGCATTAAAATTAATTTCATATAAAATCAAATTTATGGAAAACCGTAAATCAATTAGGAGAATGAAGAAATGAAGAAAGTATTGATTGCTTTGACAATGATTATTGCCGTTGCCACTTCAGTTTTTGCAAAGGCAAAAAGAGGCGGCGATGCTGATTTGACAATTTATTTGAATGAGTCTGATGCGCGTGTTGTATGTAAGGATATCGTTGATCAGGTCATAAAGTCACCTAGAGTTGAAAGATTTGAAGAGAAGAATGGAAGAGCTCCTATTGTAACAATCGGTAAAATTAAAGACGAGACAGGTGAGTTTTTTGATACACAGATAATCGGTAATAGCCTTAAGACAGCAATCCTTAAGAGTGGTGTTCTTGAATTCATGGCAAACAGCGATGTAAGAAATGCAATGCGTGAAGAAGCTGCAGACCAGTCTGATCATGCAAACGAAGACCAGGCTGTTGAAATTGATAATGAAGATGCAGCTGACTACATGCTCACAGGTTCTGTTAAACTTATGGTTCAGAACAGCGGTAAAAAGCAGGAACGCACATACATCGTTAACATTGAACTTAACGACTTGAGGACACACCGCACTGTAGATATGTTTGAACCTTCTGAAGAAGTGAAGAATTATCTTAAGAAAATGGGAAAAGTAAAGAGCAAGTAATTTGTTATTTCAAAATATAAAGGGGTTTATTATGAAGAAGATTGTTAAGGCTTTATTTGTAGCTTTAGTTGCAATCATGTTTTTTGCTTCTTGTGGATCAACATCTAAGGTAGATGGTGCTGATTCAGAAAAGAAGACTGAAAAGAAGGCAGAAAAGAAAACTGGAAAAAAGACAGACAAAAAAACAGAAAGCAAAAAGACTTCGAAAAAAAAGACAAAGTATGATCAGGCAGAATTTGATGATGCTTATGCTAGAGGCGATTATAATGCTTGTCTTGCAATGCTTGAACTTCGCAAGTCAGACCTTGTACTTACAGAACTTGATTCATCCATGCTTAAGTTCTATAAGCAGGATTACATGGAATCGGCAAGGGAATTTGTACAGGTTCAGAAGGACATGCAGAGCCTTACAAAGGACGTGACTGGTGCAAAGTCTCTGGAAGCAACTCTTGCAGGTGAAAACAGCGTTACTTATTCTGGTACAACCTACGAAAGAATCCTTGCATATTCTATGAAGGTTGTTAATGCATTCAAGATGGGCGAAGTAGATAGAGCCATTGGTGTAATGAATGAATATACGGGTAATTACAAGGAAGAAATTGCAGCCATAGTTGCCGCTCAGAAGGAACTTGATGCACTGAGTGAAAGTGATGATGGTTCTAAAAACACATTGAACGAATTACTTGAAAAGAATAATGCTTCATTTAACTTTAGTGAAGAAAATGTTCCAGCAAAGGGAGCTCCTCAGTATGAAAGTTCAGAATTCTTGGCATACCTGGGAACTTTGGCATACGCTGCAAACGGAGATCTGGATCACGCAAAGGATTTTTCTTCAGCACTCAAGAATAAGAGCCTTGTAAAAGACGACCTTTCTATTCCTGCAGGAATGGGACGCCTTGATGTTGTTACATTGGCAGATAAGATTGGTCTCAGAGAAGATTCAAATCTTCCTATGCAGACAGTAGCCAATGTTTTTGGTGTAAATGTTAATTTCAAGATTGCTTATCCAGTGTTCAAAAAAGAAAAACAGAAGCATACAGTTGATGTTGTGAAGGTAACTCTTTCTGATGGAACAAGCCAGACTCCAGTACTCGTAGAAGATTTCGATGAAGCCGTAGCAATGGATGTTGCAAGCAAGGCATACGGTGCATACAAGAGAAGCCTTACAAGAAACATTACAAAGAATACTGCAGCCCTTGCAACCGGAATTACAACTCTTGTAGTTGCTCAGAATGCAATGGAAAGTGCTTCCGGTTTAAAGGCTATTGCAGCAGAAGCCGCTTATGTAGCTGCAGTTGCTGGCGTAAACAAGGCATGTGCTGCCGTTGTTGAAGCAGAAAAGGCTGATGTTCGTCAGGGTGCATTCTTCCCTCATAAGGCAAGCACAGCTGGTTTTACTGTAGCACCAGGTTCTTATGTAGTAACAATCGATTACTCAAATGGAAGGCAGGATGTAATACCGGATGTTGTAGTTTCTGCAGGAAAACCAACAGTCGTAGTTTCAGAATGTTTGAACTCAAACAATACAATGACTTATGATGCTAAATAAAAAGAATTGCTTTTCCCTTAAAGTAATTGTCTGCCTGTTGATGTTTTCTTTAACAGGCGGTCTGCTTTTTGGTGCAAAAAAGAAAGCCGACAGGCCAGCAAAAATGCCGGAATGGATAGAAACTCCTGCAACTGTTTTTCCTTCCAGCAAATATTTTGCTGCCGTAGGTACGGGACCTGACAGAGATACTGCAGAAGTAAAGGCTGTAAGCGGAATTGCTTCCATTTTCAATCAGTCCGTAAAGTCTGAAACACAGGCTTCAAAGCGTATGGTTCAGGCTCAGGCTGACGGTAAGGTTGCAACTGCTAAGATTGAGGATTTCAATCAAAAAATTCTCAAGAAAGTAGATGTAAAGGATTTGATTGGTGTTGAAATCAAGGAATATTGGTTTGACAACAAGGAAACCCACTACGCTGTAGCCGTAATGGATAAAGTTGCTGCCGCACAGACTCTTGAAGACATGATCAGAAAGAATTCTGCTGCCGTTGCAGGTTTGCTTTATGCTGCAGAATCAGGTGATGCATCCATTGAAACTTTCTCTACACTTGATTTTGCCTGCTATATTGCAGAAGAAGATGAAAACCTTTGGACCAGACTTTCTGTTATTGATTCTGCTAAAGCAAATTCCATCAAGTCTTTGTGTCAGTCGTCAAAAGCGATTGCAGCAAAAAGACATGAAGTAGCAAAGACAATTCCAATGTTCGTTGCCTTTCAGGGTGATGTTAATGGAAGAATCGAAAGTGCATATGTTTCAGAAATTTCAAAGTATGGTTTTATTCCAAGTTTTGACAAGAATGCAAGATATGTGCTTACAGGCATGATAACTTTTGAAGAAAGTGAAACTAAAGGCAAGAAGACTACAAGATGCCGCTATAATCTTGATTCCTTCATCCTTGACCGTGTAACGGGAGACCGGCTTCTTCCATACAAAGTTAATGGTAGGGAAGGCAGTGTTTCATATGATGACGCTAAGGAACGCGCTGTAAAGGCCATGGAAAAGAAGATTCACGGTGGTTTTTCAGATGCAATGAAAAATTATTTTCGGAACTTCATAGTTCAGTAATTCTTGGTGAAATAAAGCGTTTGACCAATAAGTTCAAAAAGTGTCATTTTCTGGCTTGCCCGAAAATCCATTTAATTGCAATACAAGAGATTGCCGTGTCGAGCACGGCAATAACTCATACTTATTGGTCATCCCCTTTTTTTTTATTCTCAAATCTATTCCGCAAGTTCTAATTTAGCAGCAGATCTTGATTTCACATTCCTTGTAGATTGCAGCTGTCTTTGCTACAACATCAGCCGAAATTTCCTTGATGTTAGGGTCACCTGCAAGATTGTTGTCCTTGAGCCAGTCACGAACAAACTGCTTGTCGTAGCTTGCTGGGCTTGAACCTACTGCATACTTTGAAAGGTCCCAGAAACGGCTTGAGTCTGGAGTAAGAACTTCATCAGCAAGAACAAGTGTTCCGTCTTCTGTAAGACCGAATTCAAACTTTGTATCTGCAATGATGATTCCGTTCTTGTATGCGTGGTCGTAGCATTTCTTGTAGATTGCAAGGGCTGCCTGTTCAATCTTTGTTCCAAGTTCTTCACCAAGGTCTTTCTTCATGTAATCGAGAGTAACATTGATGTCGTGTCCTTCTGCTGCCTTTGTGGAAGGCGTTACGATTGGTTCTGCAAGCTTTTCTGCCTGCTGGTATTCCTTGTCAAAGCTGTGTCCAAGGAAAGGTTCTCCCTTCTTGTATGCTTCGTACATTGAACCGAACATATATCCGCGAACGATTACTTCATAAGGAATCATCTTGAGTTTCTTTACGAGGATTGTGCGTCCTTCGAATTCAGGCTTCTGGAATTCTGCCGGCATATCCTTAAGGTCAGATGAAATCATGTGGTTTGCACAGATGTCTTTTGTGTAGTTGAACCAGAAGTTAGAAAGAGCATTGAGAACCTTGCCCTTGTCTGTAATCATAGTTGGAAGAATTACATCAAATGCAGAGATGCGGTCTGTTGTAACAATAACCATTCTTCCGTCTTCAAGGTCATAAACTTCGCGTACTTTGCCGCTGATAATTTTTTTCATAGGAATGCTCCTTAACTGTCTAAAAGTATAATCAGTATGATTTTAATGCTTTGCATGCTTTGTTTCAATCAGAATGAGCCTTCCACGCATTCAATTAACTGCTGCAGAATGGCGCATACTGGAGTTTGGATTCCAAGTTCTTTTCCAAGACGGATGATTGTTCCGCCGTAAGGGCAATCCCTTTTGCCTTCACAAGCAACACAGCTTAATTGACATAACAAGGATTAAAAAATATACTCTAGTCATTGGTTCAGGTGCTATGCAAGTGGCCGCCTCAAAACCCCGCCAGAGTGGGAACACAGCAACGGTATGAGGATGGTCGCTGTGCCGTAGATTACCTGGACCTTTTTTATTTCTTTTAACTACATTGAGAAATCTTTACCAAGATAGATTTCGCGGGCCTCAGGTGACTGAAGGATTTTTTCTTTGTCGCCCTGTGTGATGATAGTTCCGTCGGAAATGATGATGGCCCTGTCCGTAATTTCCAGTGTATCGCGAACATTGTGGTCGGTAATAAGAATTCCGATGTCACGTTTGGCAAGAAGCTTAATCATTCCCTTAATGTCGGCAACGGCAATAGGGTCGATTCCGGCAAAAGGTTCGTCAAGCAAAAGGAACTTTGGTTCAATGGCAAGGGAACGGGCAATTTCTGTTCTTCGTCGTTCACCTCCGGATAGAGTATAGGCCTGCTGCTTTCTGATTCTTCCGATTGCAAATTCTTCTATGAGTTCTTCCAGTTTCTGATGTTTCTGAACTTTCGTAAGGTCTTTTCTTGTTTCAAGTATGGACCAGATGTTTTCTTCTACGGTCAGTTTGCGGAATACGCTTGGTTCCTGAGGAAGATATGAAATGCCGTTCTGGGCGCGTTTGTACATTGGAAGTCCCGTAATGCATTCGTTGTTGAGGAAAAGGTCTCCTGCAGTCGGTTTGTAGAATCCAACAATCATGTAGAATGTTGTAGTTTTGCCGGCACCGTTTGGTCCAAGAAGTCCGAGAACTTCCCCCGTTGTCATGGAAAAATCAATTCCCTTCACAACGCGTTTTTTTCCGAAGGATTTGTAGAGGGATGATACTCTGAGCGTGTTTTTCTTTTCAATTGGCTGCTGATCAATGGCAGAATCTTCTGTGATGATATCATTCATTTTTCTCTCCTTCTTCTTTTGGGGAATCTTCAGCAGATGTTTCCTTTTGACTTTCCTCTGCAATTTCTGAATTTTCTACAGCCTGTTCTGCCTGAGTTTCTGCATCTGCAGGTTTGCTTTCTTCAGCCTGTTCTTCTTCTTTTGCCGTCGTTACAACAGACCCTTTGACTCTTCCCGACAATGTGATTTCCTGAGAATCCATATCCAGTTTTATTGTCTGTGCTCGGAAAGTATCTCCGTTCTGAACAATCTTTGGATTTCCGCTCATTTCAAGAATCTGTTCGTTTTTTTTGTAGATTGCGTAGGCAGAAGTGCAGACATTGTCTTTCTGCGTAAGGTTGATTTTAATCTGCATGACAGCAATTTCTGAATCCTGGTTGTATTCAATGATCTGTGCTTGAGCAACAACATCGTTGTCAATGTCAGTCAGTTTAACATCATTTTCAAGGGTTGCAATTTTTGTTTCCCTGTCGTAGATGAGTCGTCCGCAGGAAAAGTCCAGATTGCTTTCTGTATTTTTTCCAACTACATTGCCTTCTGCCTTGATCATTCGGAAATCTTTTCCTGAAAGTTCAATGTAATCCGCATTGATGTCCATTGATTTTGTATTTACCTTTGCGTTTCCCTTGAGTGTAGTAATGCTGTTCTTGTTTCCCGCAACGCCACTCATCTTGTTTGCACTGAAAGTGATTTTTTCAGCAAATGCAAAAGAGGTAAGTGAAAGAATTAAAAGTGCAGCTGCTTTATTGAATTTCTTCATCTTGTTCCTCCTCACCTTCAGTTTCTTTGTCTTCCGTTATGATGACACCTGAAACGGATTCTTCAAAAGTAAAGCTTCTTGAAATGCCGCTTGCAGAAAAGCCGGTGCCTTCAATTTCTATGTCGTCGCGTATAAGGTAAACCGTATCTGTTTTTCCTGATGACAACTGTTCAGTTTTTCCGTTCCATTTAAGGTTTGTTGCCTTAAGCTGGAAATTCTGTTCAATGTTATGAAGAAAAATGCTGTTGAACAAGGTGTAGATGTCGTTTTGTGAATCTATTCCGAGTAGAGCACAGCTTCCCTCTGTAGTTAATTCTGATTTGTCATTCCATGCAAAGAACTCAGCGTTTTTTGCGTAGGCTGATCCATCGTTTCTGTAGCGTTCAAGGATATCCGCCTTAATCTGAGTGTCCAGCTTTTTGTTCTTGTACCTTTTGTAATCAACATTTGTAAACTGAAGTTCAGGTGAAAGACTTTCCGTGTTTACCGGTTCATCGTACTTTAGGGAACAGGATGGCAATAAAAGTGAGGAAAACAGAATTGCTGCAAAAATACTAGATAACTTCAACAATTTCCGGTTTCCCTGGCATAGGTTTTTTTCTTGTTATTACGAAAACAACTGCAGAAGACAATACTAAAAAAAGAAGAACAAAAATTGCCCTAGCATCGTTTGAAATTGTTTTTTTGAAAAGTCCTGCGATTGAAGGGCCAAGAAGGTAGCCTGCAATGGAGCAAAGAAAAGGGATGAACAGTGAAAGAATTCCCTGAATAGCCTGTGCTTTTTTACTGGCCCTTACGAGAACAACGGAACCTTTTTTGATCTCAAAATTCATTGGATTTGAAATTTCAAAGGAATTCTTTATTTTTGCACATCCAGTAGTGCAGGATTTGCATTCTTCTTTTTCAAAATGAACTGCTTCGATTTTATCACCGATTGAAATTACAAGTGCCTTTTCGTCCATTATTTTCTTCCCTTAAAAAATTCAAGTTTTCTATTGCATTCTTCAAGACCCGTTCTGTTTCCAATCTGTTCGTAGGTATCGCGCAGGTTGTAGAGTGCATCATAATAGTGCGGCGATATTGAAACTGCATGTTCAAAGAAATCAGCTGCTTCTACATACTCTTCTATCTGGAAATGGATGACTCCTGCAGTATTCCAGAAATGGGGATTCATGTCGTTTACTTCAAGACCGGTAATGCAGTAGAACATGGCATCATCAAAAAGCTGCATGCTGATGCAAAGATTTGCAAGGGCTTCGATGACATCCTCGTTTCTTCTGTTGAGCCTAAGCGCATATTCCATGGAACTTTTGGCTGCTTCAAAATCACCTGCATCCCTATATGTTAGTGCAAGGTTAAACCATAAGAGGTAGTTTTCCTTTTCAACTGTAATGGCTCTCTTAAGGCAGGCGATTGCTTCAGGATATTCTCCCTTGAATGCAAGTCTTACTGCCTGATTGTTTAGCTGTTCGCTGCTTTCAAGCATGGACCTCTCCTTTAACGGAAGGTGGAATCATTGATGCAAAGAGTTCTTTTATGAGGAGTGCATCAGGATTTTCTTTTCCAAAGAGTTCAAGGAATTTTTCGCATCCGCTGTTAATGTATTCGATTCCCTTGCGACGGGCTTCTTCAACTGCATTGCTTTCAAGAAGCATGAGAACTGCTTCTTCTACGGCAGGACTGTCGATTCCTTCTTTGCCTGCAGTCTCAAAGCATTTGTGGAGTGCTGCAATTTTTTCTTTGTTGTCTTTATTATTTTCAATGAACGAAAGAACTGGCAAAGATTTCTTTCCTTCAACAATATCGTCCCCTCGTTTTTTACCGAGGTTTCCGGTTGTAAGGTTTATTACATCATCGATGATCTGGAATCCAGCTCCGATTTCTGCAGCAATGATTCCGGCCTTTGCAACGGTTTCTTCATCTGCTCCGCTGGCAAGGGTTCCGATTTTTGCAGAAAGGGAAGCTAAAGTTCCTGTTTTGTTTTTTACCATTGCAATGTATTCGTCCTGTGAAGGTTCCTTTGTATTGTCATTGTGCCACTTGATGTCCATTGCCTGACCAAGGTGGAGGCGACGAAGTTCTTCCGTATAAGTTGCATATAATCTGAGTTTAAGCGCATCATTACAGTCCAAATCATTTATGCAGACTGGTGCCTGAAAGTAAAGCCATGAACCGGCATTGATGGCGGTGTCCATTCCGAATGTAATGTAGGCTGCAGGTTTTCCACGGCGTGATTCAGACTTGTCTTCAATGTCATCGTGAATGAGACTTGCCGTATGAACAAATTCCACAAGGGTGGAAAGCTTGTATGCAAAGTTTTCTGATTCAGTTTTCTTTTCTGTTTTTGAACTTGCACGGGCGCAGAGAACAAGCAAAAGCGGTCTCCACCTCTTTCCGCCAAGGTCAACGAGGGAACGGGTGGTTTCAATTAGAGGATGTATGTGTTCTGCCTTTACGGCTTCAGGTAAAACTCCAAAAGTTTTTTTCTGCCATGAAGGTTCTGACAGAGAAGGCAAAAAGTGTTTTATGGAATCTTCAATGTTCTGAAGATGCTTTGAAAATTCTGGATTCATAACTTCAGAATACTATATATAGATAGAAAAATAAAGTTATGGTAAATCAAGGGGATAAAAAATGCCCCACTTCAAGAATGAAATGGGGCTCTATAGCAGATAAAATCAAGGTTTATTTTGCGTCTGTTGATGCACCGTATGTGTAGTCTGTTATTGAGATGAGTTCGTTGGCTATTGAACCGAACTTTTCAGCAATGCTGTAGATGCTTATTTTTGTAGGATTTCCCTTTGCATCTGTTTTATAAATGTCGCGTTCGATAAGGTCTGTGTCTGATGCATAAATCTGGATTTCAGCAATGGCTCCCTTGTCATCGTAACGGTAAATTGTCTTGCCTGCCTTCTTTCCTTCTGAGTCGATGTTTTCGATAAGTGCTACATCACCCTTGTCGTTGTATGTGTACTTTTCTGCGTGAGAAAGAGTTCCGTCACCAAAGTAGTATGCAACTTCAACTTCCTTTCCGTTTTCAAGGATGTGGTTTGTGCGGCTAACGAGTTTTCCTTCTGCATTGTAAAGGCTTTCGATTGTCTTGTTTGCTTCGTGCTTGTAGATGTTCTTTCCTGTAAGTACATCTTCTGCATTGTATGCTGATTCAGACTTGATTTTTCCATCTGTGCTGTATTCGTAAACAAGTTTTCTTGTTACTTTCCCCTCTGCATCCTTGCAGATTTCCGCACTGATTTTTCTTCCTGCAGTGTATTCGTAAGAAACTGAATCAAGAACTTCATCCTTTGGACTGTAGGAAACTGTTTCCATTCTGAGTCCGTTGGCAAATGTGTGAACATGCTTGATTGCTACTGTACGGAAATACTCTCCGAATCTCGATGTTACTGAATATTCTGTTTTTGTGTAGGATTCAGGCTTTCCCTTGAATTCAAGAAGGTCATTGTCAAAGGCAAAAAGACTTCCTGTCATGAGAACTGTTACTGCCATTAAAGCTATTTTTTTCATTGTATTTCCTCCTTAGGAAAATAGAATTCTATTTCCATTATCGGTATATATCATTGGAAAAATTAGGGACAAAGTGATAGACTTTCTTTCGTTTAGGATATTGTTATGTCAGAAGAATTGATTGCATTAAGAAATTGCAGAATACAGAACAAGATAAAAACCTTTTTCCCTGAATTGAGCTGGGAATTTAAAAAGGGTGAATCGTGGCTCGTCATTGGTCCAAACGGTGGTGGCAAGGCTGATTTTGTAAAGGCTCTTGCAGGCCAGCTGTCTTTTGTTCCAATAAGTGGTTCCGATGGTGATTACAAGAATTGCTTTGAAAAAAATGTGGCAGTCGTTTCCCTTGAAGAAGCGGCATCCCTCATTGAAGAAGAAAGAAATCGCGATGAAAGCGAATACATGGACAAGGAAGACATTGGAAGAACTGGCCGCGCATATATTTCTGAAGTTCTTGGCGGTTCAAGCAAAAAGAATGCGCCCCTTCCTGAGATTGCCTGGCGCCTTGAAACTATGGCAGAAGTAAAGCTTTGCGGTGTTGAAAAAATTCTTGACCGAGGTTTGCGTTACATGTCCACAGGAGAAATCCGCAGAACCCTTCTTTGCCGTGCCCTTCTTTCTGGCAGCAAACTCCTTGTCTTGAGCGACCCTTTTGCAGGTCTTGATGCAGAATCAAGAAGAATCCTCTTGGAATTCTTTACGACTATAGTTTCAAAGCAGCTTTCAGGAAAAGAAGATTTTCCTCACATCATCCTCTGTATGGAACGCTTCCATGAAATTCCAGAATCAATAAACAGGGTAGTGGAATTCCGAAATAAAAAAATTTCTTTCTGCGGACCAAGGGAAGAATATGAAGTTTTGCTTAAGAAAGAAGAGGAAGCAAAGGCTGCGACAAGAGAGTCTGAAAAAACAGCTTTCCTTGCCGAACTTGCAAAAATCCGTAGCGAGAGCAAAGCTATTTCCGATGACATCAATTCCGTATCTGTTCCGGACAGCCTCATAAAATTCGATGGGGTAAATGTGGGCTGGGAAGACCACCATGTTCTAGTTGACCTTGAATGGGAAGTTAAGAAGGGAGACCATTATCTTGTCCGTGGTCCGAATGGCAGCGGAAAGACAACCATCATGGAACTGATTACTGGAGACAACATGCAGGTTTTCCGCGAACCGGTTTATCTTTTTGGAAACAGGCGTGGAACTGGAGAAACCATCTGGGACATCAAGCGTCAGCTTGGAATCGTCAGCTATCGACTTCATGTTGAATACCGCATGGTTGGCGGAACTGATCTTCAGAATGTAATCATCTCCGGTTTCCATGACAGCATCGGTCTTTACCAAAATCCAACCGACTATGAAATTGCCGTTGCAAAGGCATGGCTAAAGCTTGCAGGTTTTGCCGGTCGCGAAAGGGAATCCTTCGGCAACCTTAGTTATGGTGAGCAGCGTGCAATCCTCATACTTCGTGCTGCCGTAAAATCACCTAGGGTTCTCATCCTTGATGAACCTTGCCATGGCCTTGATGAAAATTACCGAGAAAAAATCCTCAATCTTCTTGAGACCATTGCGGAAACAGGAACAACAACGCTGCTTCATGTTACCCATGATCCGTCTGAAGTTCTTCCATGTGAAAGGCATGTACTTGAACTTCACCCGGGAGAAACGCCAATGTATAAAATAATCGAAAGGAATGTATAGAAAATTCCGACGGGCAAAAAAAAGACTGCAGTTCAACCGAATTGCAGTCTTTTTTTTATGTGCAAAGATGAATTATTTCTGTTCGCAGATTACTACGGAGTTGTCTGTGTGGCTGAATGGAGCTGGAATGTACTTGTCTGCTTCCCAGTCATTTTCCCAGTGCTTTCCGTCAAGAAGGTAGCGGAACTGATATTCCTTTCCCTGTTCAAGCTTAACCTTTACAGAAAAAGAACCGTCCTTTCCCTTTACGAGCGGTGTATCTGTGCTGCTCCAGCTGTTGAAATCTCCAGCGAGAGTAATCTTTTCAGCACCGTGTGTTTCGTTTGCCTTTACAGTAAAGGTAACTGTACAAGTCTTCTTATCTTTTGAATAAGTCTTCTTCAATGACATTTTTTTCTCCTTGTAAAATGCATAGACAAAAAGTTCTTCAATCTTGTAAAAATTCTGAATAACTTAAGACAGTATATAGTTTTTGAAAAAAAAATACAATAACTACAGTATGTTTTGCTAATGTTCTGAATATTGCATTTATGAGAAGAATTCATTATATTTTTCCTACATTTCCAAACGCTGATTTATCCAAATTGCAGGCGTTAATTGCTAAACAGGAGGCTCTATATGAGTACTATCGTTTCTAACAATCACTATTTATTTACTTCAGAATCAGTTGGCGAAGGACACCCTGATAAGGTTGCCGACCAGATTTCAGACGCAGTCCTTGATGAATGTCTTCGTCAGGATCCAGAAAGCCATGTTGCATGCGAAACATTCACAACTACAGGCATGGTTCTTGTTGGTGGTGAAATCACAACAAAGGCAACTCTGGACATTCAGAAAATTGCCCGCGAAACAGCAAGAAAAATCGGCTATACAGATGCAGATTTCGGTCTCGACTGCGATTCAATGTCAGTCCTCAATGCCATCCATGCACAGTCACCGGACATCAACCAGGGTGTTGTCGGAACTGGCCTCAAGAAGTTCAAGGGACAGCAGGGGGCAGGCGACCAGGGCATGATGTTCGGTTTTGCTTGCAACGAAACTCCAGAACTTATGCCAGCTCCGGTAATGTATTCCCATAAAATTCTCCTTAAGGCTGCAAAGCTCCGCAAGAGTGGAAAAATCAAGTGGCTCCGTCCAGATGCAAAATCTCAGGTAACAATCGAATACGAAGGATTCAAGCCAGTCCGCATCGACACAGTTGTTGTAAGCCACCAGCATGCTCCAGATGTAAAGTATGCAGAAATAGAAAAGACAATCATTGAACAGATCATCAAGCCTGTTCTTGAACCAACAGGTCTCCTTGATAAAAAGACAAAATTCTACGTGAATCCAACAGGCCGCTTCGTAACTGGTGGTCCACACGGAGACTCAGGTCTTACTGGCCGCAAGATCATCGTTGATACTTACGGTGGAATGGGTCGTCATGGTGGCGGTGCCTTCAGCGGAAAGGATCCTTCAAAAGTTGACCGTTCTGCAGCATACATGGCACGCTACATTGCAAAGAATATTGTTGCTGCAAAACTTTCCGACAGGGCAGAAGTTCAGCTTGCATACGCAATCGGCGTTCCATATCCAGTTTCAATCATGGTTGAAACTTTCGGTACAGAAAAATATCCTGTTGCTGATATCGAAGCAGCAGTAAAGAAAGTGTTCGATTGTACTCCGGCTGGAATCGTAAAGACACTTGATCTCAAGCGCCCTATCTATTCTGCAACGGCAGCTTACGGTCATTTTGGCCGCAAGGAATTCCCTTGGGAACAGACAGACAAAGTTGAAGCCCTTAAGAAATGCGTTCAGAAAAAGTAAAGGAAATATTCAGAAGGCTCAGGGAAGGAAATCCCAATCCTCTTCCTGAGCTTGATTTTACCTCCGCCTATACTCTTCTTGTGGCGGTGGTTCTTTCTGCCCAGGCCACCGATAAAAGCGTAAATCTTGCAACAAAAGATCTTTTTAAAGTTGCGGACACTCCTGAAAAAATGGTTGCCCTTGGACAGGAAGAACTCATTCCCTATATAAAATCCATCGGCCTTTATCAGAATAAATCAAAGCATGTCATTGAGTTAAGCAAGGCTCTCATTGAAAGATACAATTCCGTTGTGCCTGATAATCTTGAAGAACTTGTTACTCTTCCTGGAGTCGGAAGGAAAACTGCAAATGTTGTTCTGAATGTTTGGTTCAGGAAACCAACCATGCCCGTTGATACCCATGTTTTCCGCGTTGCAAACAGACTGGGGTTAAGCTCCGGCAAGACACCTCTGGAAGTTGAAAAAGACCTTCTGAAAATAGTACCTGAAGAATATGCCCTTCATGCCCATCACTGGATTCTATTGCATGGGCGTTATGTGTGTACGGCAAGAAATCCAAAGTGCAGTGGATGTGTTCTTTCTGATCTCTGTCCTGAAGTTACCAGGTGATTCCAAAACCAATGGAAAAGGAATTGAAGGACTGTTTTTTATCGTCCGTTGAATCCTCCTCTGCTGAAGAAAAGGAATCGTTCCATATATGGTTGTAAGCACCGGTTATCATCATATGACCTATGATCAGGTCTAGTCCAGCACCGGCTTTGTATACCAGCTTGTCATCTGTGCGGAAAGCAAGTCCTGTCTGAATGAATGGCCTGAATGTTCTTAAAAGCTCGATGCTTACGCCAAGAAGTCCACCAAAGGAGTAGATTGTTTTTTTTGTCTGATCGTTAAGGTCAAAGCAAAGTTCCAGTCCCGCAAAGACATAGTTTCCTATTCCAAAGGTCAATGCCGCATCAAAACTGTTCAACTTGATTTTTGAAATGGACGGAGAGTTCGGATCAGAGCCCTTGTTCTGAAATGTATCCAGAGTGAAGTAAATGGCTCGTCTTCCCGTGTAATTGTCTTCTTCCGAAATAGATTCGTCTTCTTCAATTTTTGCAGCTTGTCTTGATTCTGCATAAAGAATTCTCTTTGTCTTCTGGTAGTCTGCGTCAATTTCTTTCTTTGTCCTGTATTCGATTTCAGGTTTATATGACCATATTACAGTGGGCAGGTCCTTGATTGTGTCTATGACCCTTTCCTGTTTTGCAATTTTGTAGAGTACAAGTTCTTCCGGTACAAATCTGTACTGTGAAGGCTTTACCCATTTCTGGATTCTGAAATGAATTTCTGCATAGAAGACTTCTTCTCCAGCGCGGATTTTTGTTTCGTATTCCGTAACATAGATTTCGTAGTCTCTTCTCTGGTAGTCAGCCATATCCTTTTCTGCAACATAGCGTCTTTCCATCAAAGTAGAGTATAGCAGGTGAATGTCTTTTTCCAAATTTACATGCCTATCAAAAAAAGTTCCCGAAAAGGAAACAGGCCATAAAGTTCTTTCCATGTCGTATTCACCGACTTCCATTTTAAGGGAACCGTCTCTTGTCGATATGGTGTAGACATCATTTTCAAGTTCACTATACATGGAATTTATGTAGGATATTTCTTCCTGGGTAAAAACATAGTCGCTGTTGCCCGATGCAAGAATCAGTTTGTAGGTTTCTATTGTCTGAATTCTATCCTCAGCATCTTTCAAAGTTGCGGCAGTCAGATGAGCAGGCATAAGAATAGAGAAAAATATTATTGAGGCAAAAATCAGTTTCCGCATTATCAGAATAATTCTACCACAATAAGACGAATGCATAAAGAATTGCAAATACTTCTATTTGTTTGATTTTTCGAGTATATTAAAATCATGTGTGGAATCGTAGGATATATCGGAAGTAAAAATGCTACTCCCGTTCTTATTAAAGCTTTGAAGAAGTTGGAATACCGTGGCTATGACAGTGCAGGTATTGCAGTTTATACAGCAGATGAAATTATTGTTCGCAAGGTAAAGGGTGCCCTTAAGAATCTTGGTGAAAAGATTACAGGTGAACTGGTAAAGGCCTCGAAGACTGATCCTGAATACGAGAAACAGGAAATGGCAATATATGAAAAGACTGCCGATTTCATAAAGGGAAATGTCGGTATAGGACATACAAGATGGGCAACCCACGGTGAACCTAGTGATACCAACAGTCATCCTCATACAAATATGGATGGATCTATTTCCATCGTGCATAACGGCATCATAGAAAACTATGCTGAACTGAAAGCAAAACTTCAGGCTGAAGGCGTAGTGTTCCAGTCACAGACAGATACTGAAGTTGTGGTTCATCTCATCGATAAGGCATACAGGGAAGAAAAAGACATTTTCAAGGCTGTCCTCAAGGTGATTCATCTTCTTGAAGGTTCCTATGCCCTCGGTGTTTTATGCAAGGATTATCCGGACAGAATCATTTGTTGCCGCAAGGAAAGTCCCCTTGTTGTCGGTATTGGCAGCGGAGAAAATTTCATTGCATCAGATGTTCCTGCCCTTCTTGAACATACCCGAGATGTTTACTATCTGGGTGAAAAGGAACTTGCTGTTCTTTATTCTGATCATGTTGACCTTTTTAATTTTGAAGGCGAGAAAATAATAAAGCAGCCAAGTCATGTTGAATGGGATATGGCAGCAGCAGAAAAAGGTGGTTACCCACATTTCATGATTAAGGAAATTCACGAGCAGCCAAAGGGACTTACGGATACAATGCGTCCACGCATCGTAAAAGATTCATCCGGAAAACCTGTCGATGTTTTTTTTGAAGAAAACAAGATGGATGATGCATGGCGAAATGCAAAGCGCGTTGTAATTACTGCCTGTGGTACTGCCTACCATGCTGGTGTCGTTGCAAAGTACGCCTTTGAAAAAATTGCCCGTATGAAAGTCGACATCGATGTTGCTTCAGAATTCCGCTATCGTGATCCTATTCTGGACAAGGACGATATTTTCATTGTTGTTTCGCAGTCAGGTGAAACTGCAGATACCTTGAGTGCACTCCGTCTTGCCAAGCAGAACGGCCTTAAGGTTGTTGCCATTACAAACTGCGTTGGATCAACTGTAAGCCGCGAAGCTGATGATGTAATCTATACTCTTGCGGGACCAGAAATTGCCGTTGCTTCAACAAAGGCATATACAACCCAGGTGCTCTGCATGTACATGCTTGCCATTAAGGCCGGAAAACTCAGGGGGACATTGACTGATAGTGAAGCATCAAAGCTTCTTGCCGAACTTGAGGCAATGCCCGGAAAAGTTCAGCAGATTCTTGACGGAAAGGACATCATCCAGAAGTTTGCTTCCAGACAGTTCAACAAGGACAAGATTTTTTACATCGGACGTCAGTTTGACAGTGCTACTTCCCTTGAAAGCGCCCTCAAGCTTAAAGAAGTTTCCTACATGCACTCGGAGGCTTTTGCAGCCGGTGAATTGAAGCACGGTCCTATAGCCCTCATTGACCCCCAGACTCTTGTCGTTGCAATTTCCAGCGAACCTCATCTTTACGAAAAAATCGGGTCGAATATGGTTGAAGTAAAGGCACGCGGTGCTACGGTCCTTGTAATTACTCAGGATGAAAAGTCCTTTGAAGGAAAAGCTGATGAAGTGTTCAAGATTCCTGAATGTTCATCAACGCTTTCAAGCCTTTTGACTGTAATTCCAACCCAGCTCTTCGCCTACTATTGTGCCGTCCTCCGCGGAATCGATCCTGACAAGCCACGGAATCTTGCGAAATCCGTTACGGTAGAATAATCAATTTTAAAAGGATTGGAAAATGAAATCTGACGAAGAATTGA
>JAHAZL010000042.1 GCA_018384055.1 Treponema sp. | reverse complement strand
CACTGAAAAAGTATCAAAAATGTCATTATCGGGCTAGACCCGATAATCTATTTCTTTGTAATACAACGATTTACAAAAAGAGATTCCCGTGTCGAGCACGGGAATGACATCTTTTTCAGCAGTTTCTGATTAGCCTGGGGCTTTTTTGATATGTATGTAGTTTTATTGAATCGAGGGGACAGACCCCTATTAAATGAGTCGAGGGGACAGACCCCGGCATTCCGGCATTCGCGTCATTGCGAGCCTGGAAACAGGCGTGGCAATCTGTGATAAAGGGGACAGACCCCTATTAAAGAATGTCTACATGCTCCCCTGCAAGGGCCTTGTTCATGCTTCTTACGGCACAGAATTTTCCGCACATTGAACAGGTGTCGTCGTGTTCCGGGGCACGGCTGTCGCGGATTGCTTTTGCGGTCTCAGGGTCCAGGGAGCATTCCCACTGGGCATCCCAGTCAAGCCTGCGTCGTGCATCGGCCATCTTGTTGTCTATGTCCATTGCTCCCTTTACACCCTTTGCTATGTCTGCTGCATGGGCTGCAATCTTGCTTGCAATGATTCCCTGCTTTACATCGTCAACATTTGGAAGGGCAAGATGTTCTGCTGGAGTTACATAGCAGAGGAAGGCGGCTCCATTCTGGGCTGCAATTGCTCCGCCGATGGCAGAAGTAATGTGGTCGTATCCAGGTGCAATGTCTGTAACCAAAGGGCCAAGTACATAGAATGGTGCCCCCATGCAGATGGTCTGCTGAATTTTCATGTTGGCTGCAATCTGGTCCATCGGCATGTGTCCAGGTCCTTCAACCATTACCTGAACATCCTTTGCCCATGCGCGCTTTGTAAGTTCTCCAAGGCGAACAAGTTCTTCTATCTGGCAAACATCTGAAGCATCTGCAAGGCATCCTGGGCGACAAGCATCTCCCAAAGAAATTGTTACATCATGTTCACGGCAGATTTCAAGGATTTCATCGTAGTATTCATAGAATGGATTTTCATTTCCAGTCATGCTCATCCATGCAAAAACAAGGGATCCGCCACGGCTGACGATGTTCATCTTGCGCTTGTGCTTTTTGATCTGGTCGATGGTATGGCGTGTAATTCCGCAGTGGAGGGTAACGAAGTCAACGCCGTCTTCTGCGTGGAGGCGAACTACATCGATGAAGTCTTTTGCAGTCAAAGTTGCAAGATCCCTCTTGTAGTGGATTACGCTGTCATATACAGGAACAGTTCCGATCATTGCCTTGCATTCGGATGTAAGCTTTCTGCGGAATGGAATTGTATCTCCGTGGCTTGAAAGGTCCATTATGGCTTCAGCCCCCATTTCTACGGCTGCATTTACCTTTTTCATTTCAATGTCGTAGTCCTTGCAATCGCGGCTGATTCCAAGGTTAACATTGATTTTTGTCCTGAGCATTGAACCAACTCCTTCCGGATCAAGGCAGGTGTGGTGCTTGTTTGCACAGATTGCAACTTTTCCTGATGCTACCAAAGGCATGAGTTCTTCTACGCTCATCTTTTCCTTTGCTGCAACGATTTTCATCTGCTCTGTAACTATGCCACGTTTTGCAGCGTCCATCTGTGTTGTGTACTGTTCCATTTTATTCTCCCGATTTATTTTCCGTTGTTTGAAAAAATATAGTTGTGCATCATGGGACCTGAACCGTGACCAAGATTAAGTCCTGCTTTGAGGCATTCTGTAATGTAATTTTTTGCAAGCTGAACTGCACATTCAAGTGGATTTCCTTTTGCGAGGTAAGTTGCAATGGCACTTGATAAAGTGCATCCAGTTCCGTGTGTATTTTCATTTTCGATTCTTTCCGAAGTGAACCAAAGAAATTCATTGTTTCCGTAGAGAACATCATTTGCATCATTTATGCTGTGTCCTCCTTTTACAAGAACATTGATTCCGTAGCGTGTGAAAATTTCTTTTGCAGCAAGAACCATTTCATCTTCCGAAGTGATTTTGTTTCCGCATAGGATTTCTGCTTCCGGGATGTTTGGCGTGATTAAAGTTGCAATTGGGAAAAGTTCTTCGGTCAAAGTCTCAACAGCCTTGTCAGCAATCAATTTGCTTCCGCTTGTTGCAACCATTACGGGATCAATGACAATGTTTTTTGCCCTGTAAAATTTTAATTTTTCTGCAATTACCTTTATGAGGTCAGGGTTTGAAACCATGCCGATTTTTACTGCATTGGGAACGATGTCTGTAAAGACAGCATCAATCTGGTCTGCAAGAAATTCTGGAGTGCTTTCCTGAATTGATTTTACTCCAAGTGTATTCTGGGCAGTCATTGCCGTAATGGCACTCATGGCGTATGCACCGTTGCAGGTAATGGTTTTTATGTCCGCCTGAATTCCTGCTCCGCCAATGGAATCGCTTCCTGCAATGGTTAGAACTGTTTCCATTTTTCATCCTCAAGTGTGTAGTCTGAAAGTTCCTTTATTTCCCCATAGTTCAGCTGAATGTCTTTTATGAGGACGGTCTTCATTCCGATTCCTTTTGCTGTCTTTATGGCATGTATTCCGTCTTCAAATACAAGGACTTCTTCCGCCGGTGTGTTTAGAAATGAAAGGCACTGGTTGAAAAGTTCGGGATTGTTTTTGTCACCTGTAAAAATTGCACTAAAGTATTTTTCAATTCCAAGTCTTGCGAAAGCAGCCTCAATCAATTCTTTTATTCCGCTGGAAGCAACAATCATTGGAGTTTTTCCTTCATGCAGAAATTGAATTGCATCCAATATTCCTTCTTTCAATGGTGCCGTAAATCTATAGAAATCTTCCGCCATTTTCTGAATTTCGCATTCAATCTGTTCTGGCGTAATTTCAAGTCCATACTGTTCCTTCATGTAGACGGCAGCCTGAGGAACCGTAAAGGAAAGCATCCTGATGTTGATTTCATTTGATGCATTGACACCTTTTGTCTTTAGGTAATCCTGTGCAAGGGTAGCCCACATGGGCATGGTGTCAAGAATTGTTCCGTCCACATCAAAGATTGCACCTTTCATCAGCCTATGCTTTCCTTTGTTTCTTCAAGAAGTTCTTTGCATGAGCCTTCAATATCCTTTTGAGCAAAGATGGCGCTGATTACGCTGATGCCGGCAAAACCGAGGTCCTTAAGTTCTTTGATGTTTTCTTTTTTTATTCCGCCGATTGCAACAACAGGAATCTTTACTGCAGCACAGATTTCCTTGCAAAGGTCATGGGAAAGTACCCAGCAGTCATCCTTTGATCCTGTAGGGAATACGGCACCAACACCTAGATAGTCGGCTCCCATTTTTTCTGCAAGTATTGCTTCTTCCACTGTCTGTGTTGAAACTCCAAGAATTTTATCCGGTCCAATAAGAGCGCGCACATCCTGGGCTGCCATGTCGTTCTGTCCAACGTGAACGCCGTCTGCATCAACTTTTTTTGCAAGCTCCACATTGTCGTTGATGATGAATGGCACATTGTATTTTTTGCAGAGGGCTTTGAGTTCTACAGCTTCCCTGTAAAAATTTTCTTCATCCAGATCCTTTTCACGAAGCTGGAGCATTGTTGTTCCGCCCTTGAGGGCAAGTTCTACATCGTCTGCAAGGTTGCGGCCATTAAGCCAGTATCTGTCTGTGATTCCGTATAAAAGCAAATCTTCTTTTTTCATCTGTCGAATGTTCCTATTTTTCAAGCTGTTCATTTAGGCGCTGGATTTTTCCGTCCATGGTATTTGTGTATCCGGGACGAATGTCTGCCTTTAGGATTACTTCAGTGCGGATTCCTTTTTCTGCAAGGACCATGGTTGCATCCTTTACGCACTTCATTACTTCATCCCATTCACCTTCGATTTCTGTGAACATGGAACAGGTTTTGTATTTGAGTCCGGATGCTGCAATCACTTTGCAGGCTTCTGCTACATAAGATGAAAGTTCGTCACCAACACCAAAAGGTGCAATTGCAACTGCAATCAATGTATTCATATTAAAACTCCAGATGTTAGATTATTTCGATGTTTGTGTTTTTTATTCCCTTTGAAGAAATCTGATAGAGCTGGTCAAGGAACTTTGGTTGGAAAGTTCCAGGTCCCTTTGCTTTCTTTTCAGCTTTCATTGAAGCTTCGTTGTAAAGAACTGTTGCTGTAAGGGCTGCAATGAATGGTCTTGCAGCATTTCCGTAGACTGCACATACGCCGCCAAGGGAACAGCCTGCACCCGTAATCATTGGAAGATATTCTGAACCGCCGTGGCAGAGTACATTTGTAGTTCCGTCGGTAACAAGGTCAACTTTTCCGCTGACTGTAACTGCACCGCCTGTATATTTTGCAAGGGCAATGGCAGCATCCTTTGCGGAAATAACTTCATCAGTGCTGTCTACACCGCGAACTCCGCTTTCTTTTTTCTCCGTAAGTTCCCAAAGGGAGGCAAGGGCGATTACTTCGCTTGCGTTGGCACGGATGATCTTTGGCTTTGTTTCCTTGAACTTCTTCAGAAGGTCTGTACGCTGTTCACCGATGCCGATTCCAACAGGATCAAGAACCCAGCTGTTGTTGCATTCCACACAGGCCTTTGCTGTACGCGGCAGAGTTTCAGGATAGCAGGTGAATTGGGTTCCCATGTTGATGTACATGGACTTGCTTGCCTTTGCCATCATTTCGCCTTCATCGGCAAGGTAAACCATGGCGGCAGATCCACCGCAGGCAAGCTGTGCGTTTGCAACGAAATTGATTGTTACTGTGTTTGTGATTGACGGTGCAAGTGGGTTTGTTTTGCGCACCGTCTCCAAGGCAGAATTCACTTCTGCAAGAAGGGTTGATTTGTTCATAATGTTCTCCCTACGCCGGTATTATCCGGACAGGTTCAAAGGGTCAAGACTGACAGTCTACTCTCAGCCGGCTTTGTGCCAGCTCCCCCATTTGTTGAAGCCATTTTATTCTATATTGCAGATTTTGTCATCCATACTTTTGACTTCCATCTGATGATCATGAGGCAGGCTCTGAAGCATTCGTCGCAGGCCATGGCTACAATGATGCCAAAGAATCCCATTCCCAATGTCCTGCTGAAAAGCCATGCAAGACCGAATGAAATGCACCAGTTGGAAAATATACCGGCCTTTACCGGAAAGTGAATGTCTCCAGAAGCCATGAGGGATGGAATTGCAATTACATTTACGGCTCTTCCTGTTTCAAGGAAAAAGGCCAGGGGCATGATTGAAAGGAGAATGTATTTTATTTCGTAGTCCCTTGTAAAAATGCCGACCATCTGCCTGCGAAGAATAAATATTACCAGTGCAAGGCTCAGGCTGAATGCGGTTCCAGCCGCAATATACCCAAAAACTTTTTTGTATGCGGTTTCGTGGAGTTTCGCACCGCAGTAGTGCCCTGTTTTTATTTGTGCCGCATTTCCAATGGAAATTGCAATCATGTAGATGAACCTTAAAATCGTGCCAAAGTAAGTGAAGGCGGCAATTGATGCGGTTCCGTGAGAGGAAATCAAAACCATTACTGCCATCTGTGAAAGGTTCCAGGAAACGCTTTCTCCTGCAGTAGGAACTCCGATTTTTAAAATCTGCTTCCATTCTGCAACATTGATGTTAAGAGGCGCATTGACTTTGTATTTTGTATCCTTGAGGCTGAAAACTTTTATGGAAAGGATTATTGCTCCAATTGCCTGTGCAGAAACTGTAGCAACGGCAACACCTTTTACACCGAATACAGGGAGACCAAACCATCCGTAAAGGGCGATGGCATTTCCAATAATGTTAACGGAGTTTGCGCAGGCGTTTACGATCATTGGTGTTCTTGTGTGGCCGTAGCTTCTCAAGATTGTAGACTGAATCATTGAAATTCCGCAGAAAACGGAGAATATGGCATAGATGAAAATGTATTCGCTTGCATACTGGCGTACATCGTCTTCAAGAGTGTAGTGCTTTAGAATCTGTGGAACCGCAAATGCAAATGTCATTCCAATGACAAAGGCAAAGAAAATGATCATCTGGAGACACGTTCTGGAAAGGGACTTTGCGCGGTCAAACTGTTTCCCTCCTAAAAGGTTTGTAAGGGAAATTGTTGCACCGCTTGGAATTACCTGCATGAAGGTAATGAGGAACCAGGTGTACTGTGTTACAAGTCCAACGGCTGCAACGGCGCTGTCAGAATAACCTGACAGCATGAAAATGTCTACGCTTGAAAAGGCAAGGAAGAGAAGGTTTTCAATTATGATAGGGTAGGCAATTTTAATGAGGGGTGTGTTTGTTACATCAATCTGTTTCGTCTCTGACATAAATATCCTCTGGTGATTCCGTTCTACCAATAGAAATATTTTAAGTCAATAAAGATTGAGTTTAAAAATAATAAATTACCGTTATGGGAATTTCGTTTTAATTGCAGGTGACTTTTATTCAAATGTGGATTGCTTCGTCGGACGGTTGTCCTCCTCGCAATGACGAGTAAACCTTTCGTCATCGCGAGCAAAGCGTGGCGATCCATGTATACTACAAGGTCTCAAGAAATTCTATTACTTCATCCGCACCGTTTACAAGGACTCCGCCCATTCCCATCTTGACAGGGAGCGAAAGGTCTATGTCGTAACGGTCTCCAATGGAAATGCATTCTTCTGCTTTTGCCCCAGTGCGTTCCAGTGCAATGTCCAGGATTTCCTTTGCAGGCTTTGATTTTCTGCAGGTATCAAGTCCGATGATTTCTGGAATTATTTTATCAAGTCCAAGGACTGCCAGTGTTTTTCTTGCGGCTTCCACCGGATTGTTTGTTACTGCAATGAGGGTGAATTTTTCTGAGGCCTTTTCAAGTGCTGTTTTTAATTCTTCGTTTGGCTTCAGGAAATTTTCAGGCTTTAAAAGTTCAATTCTCCACCGGATGCTTGTGTCGATGTCAACGCCAAAATTCAAGAATACATTTCCAAGGCTGATTTTCTTTCCGTCGTTTTCAGCGGCATATTTTTTCCTAAAGTCAGCAATTTTTTTTCTTGCATCTTCGTGAGACATTCCATTTATGTCAGCCCAATGACGAACCTGAACATCAATCTGTTCCTGAACGAATTCTGCGCTTGTGTACAAAGTTCCGTCTATGTCAAAAATAAGGGTCGTTGGATTTTGGGGAAGGTTGAACTTTTCCATTTTCTATTCTTCTACTGCCGGGATAAAAAGTTTTCCCGCACTGAAAAGTTTTTTAGAAGCTTCCTGGATTGAACCGAAAACACCCATGCCGGCCAAAGCCATTGCCGCATCACCGAGAAGTTCGCTGTCCGAGCATGAAGGCACCTGAATCTTTATTCCGGTAATGTCGGCTTTCATCTGGTTTCGCTTGTCGTTGCTTGCCTGGCCACCTGTAATGGTCATCTTGTCAGGGAAAGGAAGTCCCTTTTCAAAAGCAGCTTTCCTTAAAGTTTCGATGGCGCTCTTTACATCAAGGGCAGTCTGAATCAAAAGGTATTTCCCCTGATCCAATGCAGCACTTGATCCGTCGCTGTCGATCATTCTGTCCAGAAGGTCGTTGTAGTCTACGGACTCACCAAGTTCTCGGTCAATCTTCTGCTTGAAGGCTGCAAACTTTGAACCGCTGTCTGGAAGAAGAACGCTTGCATTCCAAAGCCCCGGAACAATTGATGGAAGGGTTCTGATGTTGTCTCCGTAGAGAGGTTCCCTTGTACAGAAGTTTATTCCTTCGCTAGAACCTGCCCTGTCGCATATTGTGTTTTCTTCTACTGTTGCTGTTCCTACAAGGGCGGCAACAAAATCAGGGGCTCCAAGGAAAACTGGAAGTCCGTCTTCAATTCCGTGTTCTTCACCGCCGATGAAGGAAACTGCCTTGTGGGTAAGTCCGCCTATTTTTTCCGAAGACATTTTGAACGGTGGAAGTTTTGCAATGTCGTCTGAAGTCAACCCTGCCGATGCAAGGTCTTCGTCAGTCCAATATGCCTTTCTGTATCTTTCGTCCGGAAGAATAGTGCAGGCCTTGTCTGTCAAAAGCCAGATAAGGTATTCCGGTGCTCCGAAAATGTACTGGGTCTTTTCCCAAACTCCAGAATATTTGTTTTTAAAGGAAATAATTCTCGGAATGAAAAGGGAAGGGCTCTTTATCTGGACTGCTTCTTCGTTCCATAAAAAAGTTTCGCCTGAAGTTGCAACAAGGGTCGGTCCGTTTCCGCTGATGCAGATTCCGTCAACCTTGGATTCTGGGGCCTGTTCAAAAAGTTCGGCAGCTGCATTCTGAAGGGCAGGGAACCATTCCTTTGAAGAATGTTCGGTTTTTACGAGGAGAAATTTCCTGCGGCTTTTGGCAAGGACTTTTCCTTCGTCTGTAATGAGGGCCGCTTTAAGGGATGATGTTCCGATGTCTACACAAAGAATTGTCATATTACTAATTTATAATTCATAATTCATAATTCACAATTAAGAATTATCAATTGTGAATGTCCCGACTCAATAATGATTATAACACAAATAATAAAAAAAACGGCATCCCTGGATTTCTCCAAAGATGGCCGCTTCTGATTATGAATTATGCATCCCTAATTCTTAATTATTATTGTTTTCAGCAGGTGTGCTTGCCTTGATAAGCTTGTCGATGATTGAGCGGTTGTCAAGGAGGTCACCCAAAGACTGGTTGTGGTGGAGTCTTGTGATGACATTTGCAAAAAGACCGGAAACATTTGTGCTGATGTACCATTCGCGTGTAAGAAGATCTTCGTGGTAAACAGCGTTTGTTCCGATGATTCTGTAGAACAATCCCTTCCTGTATGCTTCGTCAAACTGTTCGATGGCATTTCCTGTAAAGAACGGAAGGGAAATTGCAGCGATAACCTTTGTAGCACCGTTGTTGTGGAGGAATTCCATGGCCTTGAGCAATGTTCCGCCAGTACCGAGCATATCGTCTGCAAGGAAAGCAACCTTTCCCTGAACATCACCAAGGAGCTTTACGCTCTTGATGTTTGTATTCTTTGCATCCTGAGTAACAACTGAGTAGTCTCTCTCTTTGTAAATCATTGCGAGAGGCTTCTTGAGTCCTGTTGCATAGAACTTGTTGCGGTCGATGGCACCTGTATCTGGAGATACAACTACGAGGTCTTCCTTTGTAAGGTCAACTGCCTTTGCAAGTTCACGGATAATCTGGTATGAAGCGTGAAGGTTTTCGCAGTGTGTGTGTGCGAATGCGTTTACGATTTCGCGTGAGTGGAGGTCGAGAGTGATGATTCTCTTTACTTCCATTGATTCATAGATATGTCCAAGGAGAGCAGCTGTAAGACCTTCGCGGCTCTTCTTCTTGTGCTGGCGGCTATATGGGTAAGCTGGAACAACGAGTGTAATCTGTCTTGCACCGGCCTGACGAACTGCGTCGATTGTAACGAGGAGTCCCATGACATGATCGTTTACGGAAAGCTTGAGTTTTGCCTTTCCACCGTTCATGAGGATTTCTTCGTGGTTTTCAACATCCTGGAAAATGTAAACATCCTTACCGCGAATGCATTCGTTGAGTTCGCACTTGAATTCACCGTTTGCAAAATATGTAAAAGATGCGTTTACCTTGAATACAGGGGGACGATACTTTTCAATATTTCCACGGATACAAAGATCGCTGGTATGAATGTCATTTTCAAGGTTCGTCTGCTGAACTACTTTTTCTTTTTCAATACCATAGCGTTTTGCGATTACATCACTCTTGAGGGAAAAACGATGTTTGTACATGTGGCGAAGATGAGTGATTACTTCATTGGCGAAGGATTCTCCACCAGGACAGGCTACGACAGCGAGGTCGGTTGGTTCAGAATACGGCATTATTCTTACCCCTTAAAATATAGTTTGAAAATATCCAGAGGTCATCATACAGAGCTAATTACTGCAGATTCCTGTTGGAATTTGTTTGCAAATAATACCGTTTTGTGCAGTTTTTTTCAATCAGTTCATGCTCAGTTTGAATTGAATTTCTGCGAGGGCGTTACAAACCAGATGGCTTCAAGGGGTTCTGTACCCGTGTTTTCAAGGTGGTGGGGAAGGTTTGCGCTGAAGGTAATGCTGTCTCCGGCTGTAATCGCATAGCTTTTGTTTCCGTGGTAGAGGATTCCGGTTCCCTTTGTAATGAGTCCCATTTCCTTTCCGATGTGTCCGTAAAGTCCGCGGTGAGTGTTTGAGCCTACAGGGATTGTTACCGTATAGCTTTCAAAGGAATTTTCACCGTTGCCGCTGTAGGAATCGGAAAGTTCCTTGTACACGACATCATTTTCGTTGAGGGTGCGGCGTTCATCCTTGTGAGTAATGGAAACCGGCCTGTTGCGCGTGTATTCCTCAAAAAGATATTCAAGGTTGATGTCCAGGGCATTGGCAAGATCAAGCAGTGTGTCAATGGCAGGTGAAACCTTGTTTCTTTCGATCTGGGATACAAGGCTTTCGCTTACACCGGCTGCCTGTGCTACAGATTTAAGGGTCATGTGCTTCTTTTCGCGCACGTCCCTGAGTTTTTCGCCAAAATGATATGTCTTTTTTTCTTCGTTTACTTCGTCGCTCATTTCTAGAGGTATTCCTTTGCAAATGTGTCGTTCTTCTGCTTTTCCCTGTTCTGTTCCATGATGAACTTGAAGAAGTGGTCTTCAAGGGTGTTCTTTGGTCCTTGGAGATGAAGTCTCTGTCTTGCACGCGCATTATCACGGCGGACTGTATATAGCAGGTAGAAGTCGCGGTAGTCAAGGTTAATGTCTGTCTTAACGCGTTCCCCAAGGTATGCACTTACTTCGTCACGGCCAATAGACTTTACTCCCTGATCACGGAGTATGCCCTTGAGCCTTAAAATCTGTTCGTATGAAACTCCAAAGAGGAATTCTTCCATTGCCTGTGTAACTTCAGGATCTGCAAGCCTTTCGCGGATGAAAGAGTTCCACTGGTCATCCATCTGGAGTGTTACCATAAGGAGCTCGCTTGTTCCCATCATTGTACCGAAGGCAGGGGCAAGCTTGCGGCGTGCTGTCCATACGGACTGAAGGACAGGTGCAATGTCGTTGATTGTCTGGTCGCTTCTGTGTTCCCAAAGGATGATGAGGCTGTTGGCAATTTCACGGCGAATATCAAGGGCAATGTTCTTGTCCTTGATGAGGTTCATGTAAACATCTTCAGCCATGAGGGTAAACATCATGGAGATTGTTTCGTCGCTGTATTCCTTTACTTCCCTGTCAGTCATCTTTGCGTAGTTCTTTGCAAGCTTGGACATTGAGAAGAAAGTGTGGATCTTTGCAACAAGGAAGCCTTTTCCAAGAATTGCCTTTGAAGGCATGTGCAATGTTGTATCACCGTCTTCCTGATATGAAATCAAAGTTTCAACAAGTGCTTCCGGTGTTCTTGTGGATGTTGTTGTGTTAGCCCTTTCAAGAAGAGAAGGAAAGTATGCAATGGCCTTTGCAAGGTTTGTAACATCAGTTAGTCGGCTCTGAAGCCTGTCTACTCTGTCCGATGCATTCTGTGCAAGGGCTGAACTTAATCTGTCTATGAGTTTCTGCTGGTGATCCGTAAATACAATGATGCCAGTCTGAATGATGTCATCTTCTTTTTGAGAAGCATTGTCAAAGAATTCGTCTATGCTTACAGAATCGAAAGAGGAGTTTCTGATTGCTTCCAGTTCCTCTTCCCTGTTAAGGTTTTCCATAGTAATTCCCACCGTTCTTTCTATTATTTGTCAAATTCTTCCAGTTTACTTCATTATAATCTAACAAATGCAATTTGAGAAGTAAGAATTTAAGAGGCAGTAATTTTTTTTTACGATGCTTAAGTCGTGCAGAAGCTGCATTTGCTTCAACGATGAAGAAAATGAGCCGATATATAGAATATGGGAAAAAGGCTTTTTTTAATTTTAGGTTTATTTTTGTGTAGTATTTCTGGTTTTGCCCAGCAGGCAAGGGGAATTGTTGAGACTCCTGAAATGCAGGTGCTTGCAGAGGATATTGTCCTTGCTCGGCATTTGGATTCCAACGGAGAAAAAAACGGCTTTGACCTTTATGTCCGCAGAAAGAGCCGCATCAAAAGTGTAATGCTTGTTGAGACCACAAAAGACCCGGGTGGAAAAGAACCCAACTACGCATACCGTGCCGGTGAATGGAATTCAGTCAACGGTGATGAAATCCGCTACCTTAACGGACAGGAACTCCATTCTGAATCTGCAAAATACAGCCTTATTTCTTCAACTGCAGTTCGTCATGAAAAGCTTGGGGAATGTTTCCATATCTATATTCCTGAAATATTGCATTACGGCTATCCATGGTCCAGAAACGGAACCGTTAAGATCGGTAAGGGAACTTTCATCAACATCAGGACTTTTGAAAAGCCATACGGAGACTATACAGGGCGCTTCATGGACAATGCCTTCATGTTTGATTTCGGCAAGGTTCCTCCAAAGAAACCTGAGCCTCCGGTTGAACCGGAAATTATTCTTACGGACGATTACAATTCCGTTGCCGCAGAAAAATTTGCGGAAATTGCAAAGGACGGAATGCTTTACTATTCAAGGCCTGAAAAACTTACTGAAGATCTTCTTTCCGCAGTTGAAAACATAACTCCTCACGGAAAGGTGGATGTTGTTTTCGCCATTGATACTACGGGCAGCATGAAGGACGACATGGAAAGACTCAGGGAAGAATGGGTTCCAAAACTTCTTGAACAGGTTAAGTCTTTCGGAGATTTGAGGCTTGGGCTTCTTTTTTACCGCGACTACAACGATTCATATAACTACAAGGGACTTCCTGTGAAGTTCTTTGACTTTACCCGAAACACAGCTCAGTTCGTGAAGAATCTTGATAAGGTCCTTATCCGCGGAAATGAAGGAGGGGATATACCTGAAGCTGTCTATGAAGCCCTTTGGGCAGGCCTGACTTTCTATGAATGGCGGGATGATGCCGCAAGAAAAATAATCCTCATAGGTGATGCTGAACCTCATCCAAAACCAAGGGGACCAAAGAAAATCTCCCAGGGAAAGGTAATGGAACTTGCAAAGAAAAAATCCGTAACACTGGACTGCATTATTGTTCCGGATGAAAAGTCAAAGGAATAGAAGTAAAAAAAAAGCAGCCTGCCGTGTTTTAATGCAAGCTGCTTTTTTATGTCCGTAAATTTTCGGGGCTATAAAAATTCTATTTTTTTTCTTCCCTTGACTTTTTAAGGTTTTCCTTAACTTTTGCGTAGTCATTGAGGGCCATTTTTCTGTAGGCTCCAGGAAGCATTCCAGGTGCACTTGAATCATATATTTCCTTAAGTTCTGCGAGGATAGGTTCTGCTTCCTTATACTTCTTCTGCTTTACATAGATGTGTGCAATTTCGTAGCGTGCTTCCACATATATGGCGGGATTGTTTCCATAACGCTGGATGAGGGTTTCGTAGCATTCGATGGCTCTCTTTCTGTTTCCTTTGTCAAAAGCAGTCTGTGCCTGCTGTATGATTTCGAGGGATGTTGCCTCTGGAGGAATTGCCAACTCCTGTGACTGGCATGAGGTGAATGCAAATGCGATTGCTGCAAAAATAACGGCGTTGATTTTTTTCATAATGTTTTTCCTTGCGTTAAAGTCTATCATTCTACATGAATAAAATCAAACGGAGCCACTGTTGGTTACAGACTGATGTATTTTTTCTGAATTCAGCCTTGATGTCAGGGCAACAAGGGGATTCCAAAGTTTTTTTCCGCCGCCACTGTTTGAAGTTTCTGTGATTTTGTTCTATTATTGTCGCAAATGGCAACAAAAAAATCTGCACCCAAAAAAAAGAAGTCTCCTAAAAAGCGCAAGCCTAAGGTCAAGCTTGACAATAAGAAGGTAATGGCCGCAGCTGCCATAATGATTTTTGTTTGTGCCGTAATTCTTTCAGTTACTTTCATGATTTCTGTACCTGAAGCTCAAAATCCTTCAGTTCAAAAAAATAGCAGGACTGCAGTAGAAAAGCAGGCTAAGCCAGAACAGAAAAAGAAAACGGCAGTACAAAAGCCTGCTGAAAAAGCAGAAAAAACACCATCTGCAAAAGCAGATGTAAAAAAAAAGAAAGAACAAAAGCCTGAAACAAAAAGGACTCAGGAAAAAGAAGAAAGAAAAGTTCATCCTAGAACTGAAGCTGCAGTACAACCTAAGAAAATCAAAAAAACAGAAACAAAGGCAGCTCCAAAAGTTGAACAGAAAACAGAAAGCAAGTCACCGCCTAAAACAATTGCAAAACCGACAGATAATCCTTCCAGATTCAGTATTCCTCAGAGCAAAAACAATGCTCGCCTTTGCTTCATCATTGATGACGGAGGACAGACCACTGCAAACATCAGGAAATATACAAGCCTTCCGTTCCCTATAGCCATTGCGGTTTTGCCTCAGCTTGCTGCCACAAAAGAATGTGCAAGGATTGTTGTTGCTGACAGAAAAGAACTCATGCTCCATCAGCCTATGCAGGCTCAGAATCTGAAGATGAATCCTGGTCCCGGTGCAATTCTTCCTGACATGAGCCTCCGCGAAGTTTATGCAACTGTCAGCAAAAATCTTTCTGAACTTGGTCCTCATGTAAAGGGGTTCAACAATCACGAAGGTTCCCTCATAACCTGTGACCTCAATATGATGGGAGCAGTTCTTGATGCCGCTGCCGACAACAAGGTTTACTTCGTGGACTCAAGAACTTCGAAAGATACCATGGCTTCTTTTGCGGCCCTTGAGCGCGACATGAAAATCCTTGAAAGGGAAGTGTTCATCGACGACATAATTGACCGCGCAGAAATGTTAAAGCAAATCATGCGTGGTATAGATATAGCTAACAAAAAGGGGAAGGTCATCATGATCGGCCATATAGACAAGTCGGCAAAAATACTTCCGACCCTTCTTTCGGAAATGTATCCTGAACTGAAGGCAAAAGGCTACAGGCTGGTGTTCCCGTCGCAGCTTCTGTAGACAAACTTTCTTGTAAAGCAGGATTGTCACAGCTTAAATCACTGTGACTTTATATAAACAATATATTTGAAAAACACGGAGACTATTACTCCGGTTTAGCAAGAGGATATATGAAGGTATTAGGAATTGAATCAAGCTGTGACGAAACAGCCTGTGCTATTGTCGAAGATGGAAAGAAAATCCTGAGCAATGTTGTTGCAACTCAGATTCCGTTTCATGAAATTTACAGGGGAGTTGTTCCTGAAATTGCTAGCCGCAAGCATGCTGAATGGATTCTCCCTGTTGTTCGTCAGGCAGTTTCAGAAGCTGGACTTACCTTTGACGACATTGACGCCATTGCCGCAACCAACAGGCCAGGCCTTATGGGATCCCTTCTGGTAGGACTCACATTCGGCAAAACTTTGGCGTGGTCACTGAACAAGCCTTTCTATGCCGTAAACCACATGCTTGGCCACATGTATGCCGCTCACCTTGAAAATGACATTCCCTATCCGTACCTTGGACTCCTGGTTTCGGGCGGACACAGTATCATTGCAAAGGTAAACGGATTTGATGACCTTGAAATTCTTGGAACTACAATTGACGATAGCGTTGGAGAAGCCTTTGACAAGGTTTCGAAATTCTATGACCTTGGATACCCCGGAGGAGTAATCATCGATAAACTTGCCCGGAAGGGGAATCCTAAAGCCTTCAGTTTCCCAACTCCAAAAATGGACAAGGGGGAACACCGCTACGATGTTTCTTTCAGCGGACTAAAAACAGCCGTAATCCATCAGGCTGATTCTTTCCTGAACCCAGGTTATGAAAAGACAGTTGAAAACATTGCCGCTTCCTTTCAGGAAACTGCCTGCAGAACTTTAGTTTCAAGACTCATGCGTGCAGTGGAAGATACTGGGCTTACGACGGTTGTTGCAGGCGGTGGTGTTGCCGCCAATTCAAGGCTCCGTTCCATGCTTGCAGAACACAAGGAACTCAACTGCATTTTTCCACCATTGAAGCTTTGCGGTGACAACGGTGCCATGATTGCAGGCGTTGCATACCACTTCCTTGCCCGCGGTGAAACAAGTCCGCTCAATACTACGGCCTGTGCAAGGATTCCTCAGTTCAAGCGTGGCCTTGCAAACCTCGAAAGTTTTGGACGCAGGTAATTTTCAATAGAGAAAAAAAGGGGATGACCAATAAATTCAAAAAGTGTCATTTTCGAGCTTGATCCGAAAATCCATTTAATTGCAATACAAGAGATTGCCGTGTCAAGCACGGCAATGACTCATACTTATTGGACAGCCCCTTTATTATTTTAAATCGGTTTGATTAGATTAGTTAGACTTGAGGTATCCTGCGATTGCAGAAACCCAACCAACAACTACAAGATAGAAGCCGATGTAAGCGTGCTTTAATAGTCCCTTTCCGATTGCCTTGTAAACAACATTGTCATTGAAGCCGATTATGAGAACGATTGCTCCGATAATGGAAGCTGCAAGTGCTGCAAGTTTCAGAGTTTTGCTTCCGTTGCTCAGAAAATTGAATACAAGACCTGCGATTCCGCCCGCAATAATCATAAGTGATCCGATTGTGCAGAATCCCGAATTTTTAAAGTTGATGAACTTAAATCCGTTTGGTGTCTGTCCAAGAACCTTGAACATTGGAAGAATGAATCCAATTACAACGAGTGCCATACCGATAAGATAAAGATTGTCAAGAGCCTTATTTGATTTTCCCATGATAAACCTCCTTAATGGGTCATTGGCATAATTATAGTTTGATTTGACAAAGATTTCTACAAATCGGTATATTTCCTTAAAATTAGACAGCTGTTGTGTCCGCCAAAACCCAATGATGCGGAAGCTGCATATTCTATGTCTTTTTCAATGCCCTTGTTTGCAGTGTAGTTAAGGTCGCATCCGGCATCAATGTCCTGGTTATCAAGGTTTATTGTGGGGGGAAGAAATCCTTCATTGAGGGCTTTTACGCAGAAAAGGGCTTCCAGCGCTCCTGCGGCACCCAACAGGTGCCCGGTCATGCTTTTTGTTGAGGAGATGTTAATTCTGTAAGCATATTCTCCAAAAACGGATTTTAGCATCTGTGTTTCTGCCATGTCGTTGATAAAAGTGGAAGTTCCGTGGGCGTTGTAGTATCCGATTTCTTCCGGAGTAATCCCTGCATCGGCAATGGCATCTTTTAAAGCAATGGCCGCACCGCTTCCGTCTTTAAGGGGGGCGGTGATGTGGTAGGCGTCACAGCTGGAACCAAATCCTGCAACCTCAGCATAAATTTTTGCCCCGCGTTCTTTTGCGTGTTCAAGTTCTTCCAGAACAAATACTGCGCTTCCTTCTGCCATTACAAATCCGTCCCTGTCGCGGTCAAAAGGCCTGCTTGATTTTTCGGGACATCCGTTGAATTGTCGTGATAGAGCCTGAAGTGAATCGTAGCTTGCAATGGAAAACTTTGTTATGGGTGCTTCTGTTCCGCCTGTAATGCAGATGCTGCATCGGCCTGCCCTGATAAGGTCTGCTGCAAGTCCAATGGCATCTGTTCCGGAGGAACAGGCAGTTCCCATGGTCCATGAAAATCCCTGAAGTCCAAGTGACATACTGACATTTGCCGCCGCTTCATTTGTGAGCATCAGGGGGATTGTAAAAGGTGATATTCGGTCTGCATTTGTAGAATGAAGTTTGTTAAAGCCTTCTGAAAGGGCTTCCATTCCGCCCATGCAGGAACCGAATACTACGCTGCATTTTTCTTTTTTGAGTGACTCTTTGTTGTATCCGCTGTCTTCCGTTGCCTGTTTTGCAGCGGCAACTGCGAATCGACTGAATCGTGCCATTTTTCTAAGGAATTTTTTTTCTATTCCGAAAGCTGCAGGATCAAAGTCCTTTACTTCACCTGCAATATGAACGTTTAAATCTGATGAGTCAAAAAGGGAGATTTCAGAAATTCCGCTCCTGCCTTTTTTTACTGAATCCCAGGCAGTTTCAACGGAATTTCCCACTGGAGAAATGCAGCCCATTCCTGTAATGACTATGCGTCTTTTTTCCATCAAGTGTGTTTCTCCAGGTGATGTTTATCTAAGCTTGAAGAAGATTCCCATCATGGCAACAGTAATGAGGAGCTGGATGATGAGGAATTTAAGAAGAACCTGAGTAGGTGACCATCCAAGGTTTTTCCTCATGTGGTCGTGGAGAGGGAACCTGATGTTTTCAAAAATGCAGATGTGGAAGAATCTCTTGAGGGCAACCTTAAGAAGACCTACACCGCCGTTAACGAAAATAATGGAAGAAGTTGCTAGGAACAAAAGAGGGTTCCCGCTGATCATTACGCAAACACCGATGTAGAAGCCCAATGCGCGGCTACCTGCATCCCCCATCAAAACTGAACTTGGAAAGGCGTTGTGCCAGAGGTATCCCATGAGAACGCCTGCGAGACAGAAAGTCATGATGGCCCAGCTGGCACCGTCCTTAAGGTGTGGAACAAGAAGATATGAAGCAATGTCCTTGTGTCCGAGTATGATGTAGAATATGAATCCCATTGTAAAAAGGGCAACGAGCACCAGTGTTGAACTGAGCCCGTCAACGCCGTCCGTGCAGTTTGTTGTATTTACTGAAACCCAGAGCATTACTACTGAGATGACAACGTAAAGCCATGATGGAATTGCTATTGGTTTCGAGAAGAATGGAAACCAGAAAGAAAGGTTCCCGTCTGCTGATGTTGAAGAAAGATATCTCATCATCAGGAGGGCTGCCGCTACAGTAATGATGAGGTCAAGCAATGCCTTGATGTATTCGCCCCATCCTTTTTCGCTGCGGTCATCAAGAAAGCCTGTGAGCATCATGAGCCATGTGAGCAAGAGGATTCCTGCCTGAAGATAGTCTACGGGTGCAAATAAAATCGAAAGGATTACGAATATGGTTACAAAAATAACGCCTGAACCTGTAGGTTTTCCTTTTGCCGCTTCCTTTGTGAGGGTAAATTCACGGCCTCTGTCGCAAGGAAGGAATCTGTATAGTTTCGGAAGATGGATTCTTGTAAGAATGAAACCAGTGTAAAGTGCAAGTCCAATAAGAACTGCATAAGACTGAAGGAGTCTGGCTGGTCCCCAGATTCCTTTAAGCATGCCGCCAAGATAGTAAATCACAGTGTATCCCCTGTATTGTATTCCATATAAAAAAGCATTTTATTGAAAAAAAACACAACTTACAATAGAATAAGATTTATGGGTGGAAAAACAGAAAAAAAAGCTGCTCCAGCTTCAAAGGAGACTGGGGCCGGCAAAGCTGCGCCTGCGGCAACAAAATCGTCAGTAAAACAATCGACTAAAACAGCAACTGCAGCAAAAACAGCTGCCAAAGCACCGGCTAAAACTACGGCTGCAATGAAAATTGTTCCTAAAGCTGCTGCGAAAACTTCTGCAAAAGCAACAAAAGCTTCTCCTGCAAAGGCTGAACCGGAAAAGTTCAGTGCCTGGTCAAATGCAAAGACCGTAAAGAAATCAAAGAAGGAAGTGGAAGCTGAAAAAAAGACGGCTGCAAGAATGGCAAAAAGTGCCGAAGAATCTGAAAAGAAGCTTGCCGCTGCAAAACAGATAGATCCTGCATCTCAGCGTGAAAAAAAGGAAGTTCAGGACTACGGTGACGATAAAATCAAGCACCTTGATGCCCTTGAACACATACGTCTCCGTTCCGGAATGTACATAGGACGCCTTGGAAATGGTTCCAATGAAAACGACGGCATCTATGTTCTGATGAAGGAAGTAATCGACAACTCCATAGACGAATTCATCGTAGGTTTCGGCAAGCAGATTGAAGTTTCAGTTGCCGACGGGCGTGTAAAGGTTCGTGACTATGGACGCGGTATTCCTCTTGGAAAAGTTGTTGAATGTGTAAGTCAGATCAATACCGGTGCAAAATACAACGATGATGTATTCCAGTTTTCAGTAGGTATGAACGGCGTCGGCACCAAGGCTGTAAATGCCCTTTCTTCATATTTCCGCGTTGTTTCAGTTCGCGACGGAAAATGTACCGATGCAGTATTTGAAAAGGGAAAGCTTGTAAGCCAGAAAACTGGTTCCCTCAAGAATCCTCAGAAAAACGGAACCTACTTTGAATTTGTTCCTGATGAAGAAATTTTCGGCAAGTACAGTTTCAACATGGAATTTGTTGAATCAAGAATGTGGAACTACGCCTTCCTTAACCCTGGACTTACAATCAAACTTAACGGGCAGGAATATAAATCTGACAATGGACTTCTGGACCTTCTCAGCAAGGAACTTGGTTCTTCAAAGGACAAGGAAAACCTTGAACCTCCATTGTATGATGTAGGAAGCTATTCGGGCGAGCACCTGAAGTTTGCCTTCAGCCATGTTTCCGGCGTAAACGAAATCTATTTCTCTTTTGTAAACGGACAGTATACTTCTGACGGCGGCACCCACCTTAACGCTTTCAAAGAAGGTTTCATAAAGGGAATCCGCGAATTCTACGGGGAAAATTTTGACATCGACGACATCCGCTTTGGACTCCGTGCTGCAGTTCTTGTAAAGATAAAGGATCCGATTTTTGAAAGTCAGACAAAGAACAAGCTTGGCAATACTGACATCAAGCAGTGGATCGTTGCTGAAACTCAGTCTGGTCTTGATGCATGGCTCCATAAGAATCCTAAGGCTGCAGAAAAAATCAAGGACAAAATCAAGGCAAACGAAAAATACCGCACAGACCTTAGCAAGGTTAAAAAGGAAGCAAAGGAACTTGACCGTAAGACAAGCGTGCGCATCGAAAAGCTCAAGGACTGCCACTATCATCTTCAGGATGGGGAAAAGGGTGAAAACTCAATGATCTTCATTACGGAAGGTCAGTCTGCATCGGGTACAATGACACACAGCCGCAATGCAGACTATCAGGCAATCTTCAGTCTCCGTGGCAAACCGGAAAACATGTATGGCAAAAGGCAGAGCGAAATCTACAAGAATGCCGAACTCTACATGCTTATGAAAGCCCTTGGAATCGAACAGAATGTGGAAGACCTGCGCTATTCAAAAATCGTAATCGCAACTGATGCCGATAACGACGGTTTCCATATCCGCAATCTTCTTTTGACTTTCTTCCTTGGATACTTTGAGGAACTTGTATTGCAGCATCACGTGTACATTCTTGAAACTCCGCTTTTCCGCTGCCGCAACAAGAAGGAAAAGGTTTACTGCTACAGTGAAGAAGAACGCGATGCAGCCCAGAAAAAACTTGGTGCCGGTTGTGAGACAACACGATTCAAAGGTCTTGGAGAAATTTCCGGGGCAGAGTTCAAGGACTTCATTCAGCCTGAAACAATCCGTCTCACTCCTGTTGAAATCAGTCAGCTTAAGGTAATTCCAAAGCTCCTTGAATTCTATATGGGAAAGAATACTCCTGAACGCAGAACTTTCATAGAAAAGAATCTTCTGACCAACGACCAGATTGATGCGTAGTTCAATGCATGATTGATAATGCTAATTCATAATTGTTAAGGAGAAAATTCATTTTTTGCAGTGTTCATTGATTGTACATTGTAAATTGTGAATTATGAATTGATTTATGGCTTTTGTAAAAAATATTTTTGATAAAAACTTCATCGAGTTTGCAAGTTATGTTATCCGTTCCCGTGCCATTCCGGATTTGGAAGACGGACTCAAGCCGGTACAAAGACGCATCATGCACACTCTTTTTCAGATTGATGACGGGCGCATGCACAAGGTTGCTTCTGTTGTCGGCGACTGCATGAAGTTCCATCCTCACGGTGACGCTTCAATCGGGGGTGCCCTTGTTGTTTTGGCAAACAAGGGAATCTTCATTCAGCGCCAGGGAAACTTCGGAAACCTTTACACCGGTGATGAAGCTTCTGCAACCCGTTACATCGAATGCAGCGTTCACCCATTTGCAAAGGATTTTTTATACAATCCTCACATCACTGAATATGTTCCAAGCTATGACGGCCGCGGAAAAGAACCTATAACTTTCCGTGCAAAACTTCCTGTTGTTCTTCTTGGTGGTGCTGAAGGTATCGCCGTAGGTATGAGCACAAAGATTCTTCCCTATAACATCCGAGAAGTAATCGATGCAGAAATCAAATGCATCAGGGGAGAAAAATTCCAGATCTATCCGGACAGCTTTACCGGTGGTCTTATCGATGTTTCCAACTACAACGACGGAAACGGAAAAATCGTTACCCGTGCAAAGTTCGATCTGAGCGATGAAAAGAAAATAGTAATTACAGAACTTCCGTTTGATACGACTTCAAAGGAACTTCTTGATTCTATCGATGCCGCATACAAGGCAGGAAAGATCAAGATCAATTCCGTAGAAGACTATACAACCGATCACTGTAACATTGAAATCAGGCTTCCTCGCGGCGTCTATTCAAAGGATGTGGAAAAAGCCCTTTACGCATACACTGCATGTGAAAAATCAATTTCATGTTCAATGCTCGTAATCAAGGACAACATTCCGGTTGTAATGACAGCATCCGAAATCATCAAGTTCTATGCACAGCGCCTTACTTCAATCATCAAGGATGAACTTGAATATGAACGCGGTTCCCTCATGGAAGACCTCCATGCAAGAACTCTCGAACGCATCTTCATTGAAGAAAGAATCTATAAGAAGATTGAACAGATGACTACTGCAGAAGATGTAGACAAGGCAGTCAAGAAGGGCTTCGTTCCATTCAAGGCCGAACTCATCCGTGAAGTTACAGACGAAGATGTTGAAAAACTTTTGAAGATTCCAATCCGCCGCATCTCCCTCTTTGACATCAACAAGAACCGCGATCAGGTTACTGCAATCAATGCACGCCTCAAGGAAATTGCTAAGAGACTCAAGAACCTTAAGGCCTGTGCAATTGAATATCTTGAAGGCATGGTGGAACAGCTGGAAAAATTTACAAAGCTTGATGAAAAGAACGATACAAGATTCATCGATCCAAAGCTTTTGACACGCCAGACTACAGTTACGACTTTCAGTGCCGTTGATGTTAAGACAGTCGTAAAGCGTGATATTCCTTTGCGCTACGATGACAAGGGTTATCTTGGAACAAAGGTTTCAGGTGGCCGTGAAATCATCAAGGTTACTCCCTACGACAGAATCCTTATCGTCCGCAAGACAGGTATCTGGGGTGTTTGCGATGTTTCAGACAAACTCTTTGTTGATCAGGGCATGTACTACTGCAACTATGCAGAAAAGGAAATCATCAACAAGGTATTGTTTACTGTAATTTACCGCGATCCTAAATCGAACCAGTGCTATATCAAGCGTTGCCGCATTGCAGGCTGGATCATGAACCGTGACTATAATTTTGCTCCAGACGGCATGGAAGTTCTTCATGTTGATACAAGGGAGAAGTTCAAGTTTACTCTCAACTATGTAAAGAAACCTCGCATTAAGGTTGCTTCCCAGGAATTCAAGGCTCAGGCTTATGAAGAAAAGGGGCTTAAGGCCGGTGGTGTTCGCATCGATACAAAGGAAGTGGAGTCAATTACGGTTGAATCTGCAGATCCACAGGGAACTTTAGGTCTATGAGAAAACTATTGAGTCCAAAATACAACCGCATGTATGAGGTTATGAGGGTACGCCTTGGTAAAAACCTCAGCAGATGCGTATTCATCATACTACTGTTTCATCTTGCACAGTCCTTTCTGTTTAGCCTTACCATGTCTCCAGTGATGGCAAGCGGAAAAAAAGGCTTGAACTTTTCTACTCTTGCCTTGTCTGCAATCAGCACTGCATTCGTCTTTTTCTTTGCCTTTCAGTTTCTGTACGGGATTCTTTCGTTCTTTACAAAGATTATTCTGGCCAGAAAAGATGTAATGGGTGTGTTTACCTCAGGGCTTAGGGACAGGACAAGAAGGGCTCATTTTGTTTCAGTAGTTTTTACCCTCATTCTTATTGTAGCTGCAGTTGTTGCATCCGCTGTAATTTTCTTATACAAGCAGGACATTCTGTCCATTGTTGAAGAAGTATTTCTTGGCTCTTCTGACACAAAAGAAAATATGGCATTTGCCAATGCTGTTGGACTTGCAGCTGTGTTCTGTGCCGTTTTTTTTGGATGCGGAATACTGATTTCCATTCCATTTCTTTTTTCATGGAATATAATTTTTGATGATAAGGAAATTTCTGCACCAAAGGCAATGAAGAAAAGTTTTTCTTTGATGATCGGAAAATATTTTCATTTCATCGGCTTTGTCATTTATAGCTGCTTGAAAAACATTGTCTTCATTATCATATTCTTTGGAATCAATACGCTCCTTTCTAGAAGGGATTCAATCATTGCCAATTTCTTTTCCATGCTCATTGGGTTTCTTGCATTTACACAGGAATATACGATTGTAGCAAAAGCCTATACCAGCATTCCAATCTATTACTATTCACTTTTAAGTGAGAATGGAATGATTAAAGCCGAAAATAAAGATAATGAAAGTCCTTCTGAATAATCCTGTAAACGAAATAAACATAAAGGGTTCTCGTTTCATTGCAGAAGTTTTTACAGTAACGACACAGGCAGAGGCTCGCGAAAAACTTCACGAGCAGAAACTCAGGTACAGCGATGCAACTCATGTCTGCCATTGTTTTATCAGCGGGCTTAAGGCAGAAGCCTGCGGTATGAGTGATGACGGGGAACCTTCAGGAACAGCAGGACGTCCAATGCTGGATGTCCTCAAGGGCAGTGGAATAACAAACATCCTTGTGACCGTTACCCGTTATTTTGGAGGAACTCTTCTTGGAACAGGTGGCCTTGTAAAAGCCTATGGCGACAGCGTAAAGGAAGTTCTTGCTCTGTGCGAAACGGAAGAATACATTGAACGAAGTGAATTCTCCTTTGAGTGCGACTGGGGAATCTACGAAACCATAAAAAGAAAAATTGAAGTCTTTCACATCAGCGATTTGACGGAAGAATTTGCAACGGGCGTTAAGCTCAGCGGTAAAATCTATGCTTCTGAATTTGAAGAGCTGAAGGAAATGATAAAAAACCTTAGCAAAGGAAAAATTATATGCATCTGATATTTATTCGCCACGGGGATCCAGATTATACAATTGATTCTGTAACAGAGAAGGGTAAGAAGGAACTTGAACTTTTGGCAGACAGGCTTGCGGGATTCAATGCGACTGAATTTTATGTTTCTCCAATGGGACGTGCACAGAAAACTGCAGAGGCTTGCCTTTCAAAAATCAATGTGGACATGACAAAGCCACCGGTGCCCGTAACAACTCTTCCATGGCTCCGGGAGTTTTCCTACGACTGCATTGATCCTAAAACAAAGAAGAAAAGGCTTTGCTGGGACAATATGCCCCACGATTACTACGAAGAAAAAAAATACCGCAGTGACAAAAACTGGTTCAAGACCAAGCTGATGAAAAGCGGAAACATTGAAGGGCATTACAAGGAAGTCTGCAACGGAATAGATGAAATACTTGCTTCCTGGGATTACAACAGGCTTAGTGATGACATCCCGATATACAACTGTTTTCCAAACCTTACGGTGGAAGAAGCAAAGGTTGATACTCATTTGAATCAGTTTCAGAAAGACCTTGATCCAAAGAAAATTGTTTTTGTATGTCATTTGGGAGTAATGTTTGCAATCATCAGTCATCTGACTGGAATGAGTCCCGTTCAGCTGTGGCAGGGGTTTTTTGTTGCTCCATCTTCAATAACAGTTCTTGGGGCAGAAGAAAGGATTCCTGGCGAAGTTGTATGGCGCGTTCAGAGAATGGGAGATGTAAAGCATCTTGAAGCAAATGGGGAGCATGCATCGGCTTCAGGTTATTTCGGTAACTATCTGGAAATATAAAAAAAAAAGAGGACTGCCTCAAAAGTATGGGACAGCCCTTTTCGTTTTTAGTAGATGTCCAGCTTGTAGTTAAGCATGGTCGAATTTTCCTGGATGTTTACCAAGGTCACTGTAAGGGTGCTCTGTCCCTTTGTCAGCTGAACCTTTGCCAAAAGCTGCTTGTCGTCTTCAGGATAGATTTCCTGTATTGTATAGAGACTGTTTCCCGTAAGTCCAAGCTTTCCATTGTTTTCCCTGATTGTATCGTAAACAATGGTTTCAGCTGTTTCCCCGTTTACAGCAACTATTGTCTTATATGGAATGACTTTTGTGTGTCTCGTCTTGTATACAAAGTAAGTTCCGGAAGCAACTCTTTTTTCTGCATTGATGTTTCGGAAGTTTCCGTTCTTGTCCATAAGGTAAACGGTGCCTGCTTCAAGGTGAGGTTCCTTGATTACGCGAGGCATAAGGATTTTTGGATTTACTGCAGCAAGATTCTTTTTGTCGAATACCTTGAATTCAAGTCCGTTGCTGTTTTCCTGCCATGCAGAGTTACCGCTTGTCGCAATTTTTCCGTAAGCCTTGATTCTTTCAGTTTCTCCGAGAGTTTCGTGAAGGCTGTTGGAATTAAGGTTGCCGTATACTGTAGAAAGTCCGTCGCTATGGGAAATAATGGCGGCTGTTCCTAGTGAAGATTCAAACCATCCGAAAGCTTCGGACTGATCGTCGATTACTGCGATGACAACACCATCGTCAGAAGAACGAACTTCAGCATCTTCCTTGTAGATTACTGATGTACTTATTGTTCCTCCCCTAAGCTGTCCAAAGCCGGAAGCAACTGTTTCTGGAGAAGTTTCTGGTAAAGGCCAGTCAAAGGCGTTTGTTACTGAAACTGTTGAAATTGCAATAATTGCCGCAAGAACATTTTTTTTCATTTTTACTTCCTTGTGATGGAGATGCGGGAAATCTTGTTGTCGCGTCCAATAAAAAGGGAATTGCCCTTGGTCTGGATGAATGAACTTTCTCCCTTGAAATTGAAACTTGCCATCTGGTGCGTGTTTTTTTCAAGAACTGTAACAGTAAATACTGAATTGTCGCGGCTCAAAACGAAAACAAGTTTGTCATCGTCTGAAAATTCTATCTGAAGAATCTTTCCGCTTATAGGAATCTTTTTTGTTGCAGAGTTGAAAAGGTTTACGATTCCGAGTCCACCCTTGAAGTTGTAGTAGACAAAGTCAGAATTTCTTGTGAACTTTACGAGAGTCTGCCTGTTAAGCTGGTTTCCAAGGTATTCATGGAAAATGATTCTGGAATGTCCTGAATTTCTTTCCGCAACAACGAATCTCTGGTTGTTCTGCCCAGAGACACAGGCAATCATGTTGCCGTCTTCTGAAATGTCTGCACCAAGAATTACTTCGATGTCGCTTCCACCTGGATTGAATTTCTGGCTTATTTTACCTTCCCTGTCAAAGCTTATGATTGAACCGTCAGCATAGCCTGCTACTGTTCCTCCCTTGCTTGAAGAAAATGCAGTTATTGGGGAATAGTTTTCAAAAACCCACTGACGTTTACCTTCTGCATCGAGTTTTGAAAAGGAAGTTCCCCCCGGAAGCATTACATAGATTCTTTCGTCATCGATGAATGGAAAACCTGTTTCTGGGATTTCGCCTGCCTTTGTTCCGTCGGGAAGGAAAAACTCGGTGTTTGTATTGTTCTGAAGGTAAGTGCAGTACCACTTGCTTGAAATTGCAGACTTGAAAGGAAAATCAATGCAACTGTCGATTTTTCCTTCTTCAGTGAAATAACCGATGTTGTTGCTAAGTCTGTATGGAATGCGTTTGTCTCCTGGGGCTGCCTTCTGAATGTGATGGATGTCTTCAGTCCATTCAGGGGTAAAGTGGATTTCAGTTCCATTCGGACGCATTGCGGAAATTATGTATAGTATGCAGAAGATTGCTACGGAAGGGATTAAATAGTTTCTTTTTTTCTTATTAAAATTCATGTTTTCATTTTATAGAAAAAAACTAAAAAATTCAATTTTCATTGCAGGCATGTATATGTGCTTTAATTGTTTACTATTATCTGTTATAATGGTTCAAAATTTTTTATCGCTACAAGCCAATAGCGAAAAGGAGTAAAAAATGGCAGAAAAAACTGTTGATCATTCATGCACTTTGGACAAAATCATCTCATTGTGCAAGCGCCGCGGATTTGTTTACCAGGCATCAGAAATTTATGGCGGCCAGGCAGGAGCATGGGATTACGGTCCTTTAGGTGTAGAATTCAAGAGAAACATTCAGAATGAATGGTGGCATTACATGACACAGCTTCATGATGATGTTGTTGGACTTGATTCCGCAATTTTCCAGCACCACACAACATGGAAGGCTTCAGGCCACGCAGATCACTTCTCTGATCCAATGATTGACTGTCTCGAATGTCAGGCTCGCCATCGTGCAGACAAAATGATCGAAGACTTCGTTGCTGCAAATCCAGACAAGAATCCTGGAAAGCCAGTTGATACAATGACACATGAAGAAATGGAAAACTTCATCAAGACAAACATCAACTGTCCAGTATGTGGAAGCAAAGAAAAGAAATATACATCAGTTCGTGAATTCAACCTCATGTTCAAGACATACCAGGGTCCAATTGCTGATGAATCACACCTCATTTACCTCCGCCCGGAAACATGTCAGGGTATCTTCACAGACTTCAAGAGCATTGTTCAGTCTAACCGCATGAAGATTCCTTTTGGTGTTGCTCAGGTTGGCAAGTCATTCCGCAACGAAATCATCTTCAAGAACTTCATTTTCCGTACAGCTGAATTTGAACAGATGGAAATGGAATATTTCTGCAAGCCGGGAACAGAAGACGAAACTTTCGAACGCTGGAGAAAGGACCGCTGGGCATTCTACCTCAAGTACGGCATTCCAGAAAATCAGCTCAAGTGGCACCACCACGACAAGCTTGCTCACTACGCAAAGGATGCTTACGACATCACATACAACTTTCCAATCGGATTCGAAGAAATTGAAGGTATCCATTCAAGAACTGACTTTGACCTTTCTCAGCACCAGGAATACTCAAAGAAGGATATGGCATACATCGATCAGGAAGATGGCAACAAGAAGTACATTCCTTATGTAGTTGAAACATCTGCCGGTCTTAACCGCAACTTCCTCATGTTCCTCTGTGAAGCATACGAAGAACAGAATGTAGCAGAAGCTGGACAGCCAGAAGACTACAGAACAGTTCTCCACCTCCATCCAAAGTTGGCACCAATTACAGTTGCAGTTCTCCCATTGATGAAGAAGGACGGACTTGCTGAAAAGGCAAAGGAAATCCAGAACATCCTTAAGGAAGATTTCGTAACAGACTACGACCAGAGCGGAACAGTTGGTAAGCGTTACCGCCGCCAGGATGAAGTTGGTACACCATTCTGTGTAACAGTTGACTACGATACACTCGACAGTGCAAGTGCAAACTTCAACACAGTTACAGTTCGTAACCGTGACACAATGGCACAGGAACGCGTTAAGCTTGATGAACTTACCGGTTACATCTTCAACCAGATCAAGAACTACAATAAATAATTAATAGTTACTAATTCATGATGCATGGTAGGTTCTTCCTGTTGTGTGTTATGAATTAATGGCGTCTCTAGAAATTGCAATTTTTAGAGACAACCTTTAAACTCGGCGGCATCTCTAAAATTTTTTAGAGATGCCCTTGAATATGGGAGATTTTCATAATTATAGAGCGTGCATTCATAATTATGAATTGTGTTTATGGAATTCATTTCACTTGGAAAATCAAATCTTCTTGTAAGCAAAAACTCTTTTGGGGCAATGAGCCTGGACTGTAAGGAAATTGAAGCTTTTGGAGAAGAGGCAGATGAAAAGTCCTGTGCCATCGTTCATCATGCCTACTTCGGTGGAATGAATTTTTTTGACACTTCCCATTCAAAACTTGTCTGCGAGAAAAGGCTCGGGTCGGCTCTTCACGGAATCAGGCACAATGTAATTCTTGCAACAAAAACTTCAGGACAGACTGCAGCCGAAATCAGGCGTGACCTTAATGACAGTCTTTTTGCCCTTGAAACAGACTACATCGACCTTTATCAGATTGAAGATCCCCTGGTTGTTCCATTGAAGGACGGCAGTGACGGTCTCTACAATGAAATGCTTACCCTTAAGGAAAAGGGAATTATCCGTCACATTGGAATTGCTACAGAAAACTACGACCTTGTTCGTGAGGCTATAGAATGCGGTTTATATGAGACTGTTCAGTTTCCTTTCAGTATGATTTCTCCGAAAGAAGTTGTAGAACTTGTCACTCTTTGTGAAAAGAAAGATGTGGGTTGTATTGCCATGCAGCCGCTTAACGGTGGAATCGTGAACAACATCCCTCTTGCCTTTGGATTTTTTCAGCAGTATGAAAATGTTGTTCCTGTTTGGGGGGCTCATACTGACGAAGAACTTCAACAGATCCTTTACTTCAACAATCATCCGCCGGTAATCGACGAAGAATTTAAAAAAGAGGTGGAAAATATCCGCCTCTTCTTCAACTGATTCTACTCTGATTGTGTTTGGAAAAACAAATGCCATACTGATATCCCAGCATCTGCATTTGAAATATTTCGCAGATTCTGAACTGCGTCAATTATTTTTAATAATAATTCTTGCTGGTTTCTCCAAGAGCATCCATTAAATCTTTTGTTTCCTGTTCTGTCATTACACGAACAATTCTAAGCATGGCATCGTCTGTCTGTATCATTTTTGCAGAGCCATCCTTATTAATGCCACCTACAATCTTTACGATAGGATTTTTTGGACTTGAAGGAGAAACATCTACAACCTGACCAACCTTTCCGTTTGCAAGGTAAACATAGGCACCTATAGGGTAGAGTGAAACGCTGTAAAGCAAAGCCTTTACAACTGCATCATCGTAAAGGTGACTTGAATTCTTGAGCATTTCAATCATGCCTTCGTAAGTTGTTCTTGCTTCCTTAAAGTGTCGTGGGGCTGTAATTGCTTCGTAAGAACATGCAACAGCAATGATTTTTGCATAGGTTGAAATTGATGCTCCCGTAAGCTTTCTTGGGTATCCAGTACCTGTTTCGCGTTCATGATGGTCAAGAACACCCAGCTGAATTGTAAGTGGAAATCCAGCCTGTTTTACTATGTTGTAACCAACAACTGTATGTGTTGCCATCTGCGCCTTTTCAGAAGGTGTAAGTGGCTTGTCGTTCATGTAAAGCTGAGGTGGAAGACGGATTTGCCCAATTTCGTGAAGAATGCTTGCAACTGCAAGTTCTATGAGCTTTTCGTAAGGCATGTTCAGCTGCATTCCGATTACGATTGCAAGGACTGCAGTCCTCATGCTATGGCTTATGAGGAAGTTCTTGTTTCGTGCTTCATGGCTAGGAGAAATTCTTAGGATGAATTTCTTTGTTTCGCGTACAAAATTACATAGTTCTAGAGCTTTCCCGTTAAGTTCCGTGTTAGAAATTTCCTTGTGAGTTGCATAGTGTGTATATACATAGTTGATGTAGGTCATGAACTTTTCGTAAGTCTTCTGAGCCGATTCCATGTACTTTGTGTCTTCTTCTTCAGAAATAGGACCGTCACCTCTCATTCCGACGGAAAACTTCAATGCTTCGTCTGCACCCTGAGGATCATGGGTTGAAAGGTAAGCGGAAAGTGATGTCTGAGCCTTTGTTGTTGTGTTTGAAAAACTCTTGTTTACGACAGGTTCAGGTTGTTTTGAAATAGAATCATCGAAAGTCGAAATGTCTACTGCTTCTGAAGTTTTGAATTTGTCCGGAATGTTTGCATTTGAAGGAGTGTCTGAATCTACATTGAATTCCGAAAGGTCTACTGATTCTGTTTCTCCAAGGGAAATTTTTTTAGCAGCAGAAGGATCCTTTGGTTCTTTTATTGGAGTAACTGATAATTCTTCTTCAACCTGAACTTCCTTAAATCCCCATTTAGCAAGATTACCAAGCTGTCCCTTTGTGATTGGACATGGAGGAACGGTGATGAGGAACATTTTGTCTAATGTTACTGGACTTTTGAAGCGTTTATCAGGTTTTATGTCTGCAATTTTAATGTTACTCATAATATCTACTTTCCCTTTTATATTTTCGGCAGAAAATACGAAAATGATTACTCAAAGTTTAATTCCGAAGAAAAAATGAAGAGGCAGGTTTAAAAAATGAAAAGGTCAAAGCCTAAAACTTCTTTGACCTTTCCTCATGGAGATTTTATAAAGCAAACTAAAGTTGCATACTATGATCAAATCTTCCGTTACACAGGCGTCTGGATGTCTCTTCTTTCGAAAAAGAACCGTCTGTACAACTCTTTATCACAGCACGCTTAAATTATCGGATGGATATGTTAAAACCTTGAGAAGAATTTTTTAAATAGTTTTACGGAAGCAAGAAGTTGTTTATATATGAGTTTTGAATACTGGATAGGGTAGATTGCCTTTTCCCATTCTGTGGTCTGTGGAATTTCCAATGCAATTTTTTCCAACTGACGCTTTGTTGGGAAGACTAGGGATGCAGCATCCTTTGCTTTTGATTTCATTATGAGGCTGTCAATTTCATTAAGTCGTGCAAGAGACTGTGCCATCTTTGTTCTGTCCTGTATTGCTTTTGTAGCTGCCTCTATTCCTTTCTTTGCAATTGATTCAAGTTCATCAAGGTTGTCTGCAAACTGTTTCTTGATACCGTCATAATCTTTTTTTGAAATTGAGGTTGCTTTGCTGGTGGATTCAGCTGCTTTAAGGAAGGCTGATTTCTTGTCTTCTATTTCACCCAGGGAGAGAAAATCCTGCAGACTGAAGGAATCTATACCTTTGATGGCAAGGCTTTCCGGTGTAAGGGAATAAGTTTCTGTGCCCACTGTTTTTGCATTGGTACACTGGGTTTCAAACCACCATGAAAAAAGGGACATTCTCTTGTCCGTCAAAATTGGGTTGCCGTTGTAATCTTTTGAAATTGAAGGGCAGGCGCTGAATAAAGTTGCTATGTTTGTGCTTTCTGCATTGCCTGTTCTTGTGCTGGAACTGTGAGCTTTCTCCTCAAACCTTGAACCTCGTATGTGTGTTTCCTTTCCAGGAAATCCAAGGTCCATACCGGCAATAAAGATTTTTTTAGAGCCACAAAGACGTGCAAAATCCCACGCGCTGGTTGTTACGCTTCCGCCAGCGGCCAACTTTCCTTTTTCTTCTGTTTTCCCTTCAAAGAACTGTCCGATTGGAAACATGGAAGAATATAAAACTGTTTCCTTGCATCTAAACCTGAGTACAGAAGGATAGGCCGCAATTTCTGTTATTAGGATTGAAGATGGGGAAGAAAGAAATTCAAGATGAAGTGAAGCATAATACTGTGGGTCAGTAAGAATTATGAAATCAGGTTCAACATTTTGCTTAAGGCAGGCGTGGAGGGCTGTGTCTACGCAGACAATCATGGAGCGTTTCTTGATTTCTGCAAGATGAGGAAGAATTTTCTGTAGGCTTGGGCCTGCTGCAAGAATTACAAAGGGAATGTCCTTTCCTAAACCAGCGTATTTTTTTACTCCGTCAAAAAGGGTCAGGTAATCCAGGTTTCTGCAGCTGTTGTTGAGCCAAAGCTTTGCAAACTTTTCCAGAGTGTTTGTATTTATTTCTTCTTTCTGAGAATTCTGAATAAGGGCATTTTCAATAGCTTTAAAATATGAATCGTTGTGTGCAACATGTGCCTTTGATTTAAAAACTTTTGTTGCATCCGTCTTGCATTTTGAAATTACTGAGGCAACCTCTTCTACATTTGCTTCAAGAATTAGGATGATTTTCTGATGCTTGAAAATCGGAGTCCAGTCCATTGCATTGAGTGCCGAAAAAAATCTTTTTGAATCCTTTTCGATGAGTATGATGGTTGCCTGAGGATTTTTTTTTGCAAGGGCAGCAGGACCATAACCAAGGCCAAAGCCAAGGAAGACTGCATTTTCATGCTTTGAAGAATCAAAGGATTCCACGAGAGTATCGGCTTCCCTTTCTGGATTGTATTTGGAATGGAGCATAAGGGAACCGGATTTTGCCGTCATGGAACCATTTTTTGCTTCTTCAAGAATAAGGTCTGGACTTGTTTCTGAAGTAAGGTTTGCTGCAAGGGCCGGAAACCTTTCTTTAAACAGATTGAGGTTACTATTCCAAAAAGAGTTCAATGGTCATGTTCTCCGTTACTGGTGTACCAGGTTCTGGATTCTGATCTACAACCCATCCTTCGCCATCAATCATAATTTTGATGTCTGTCCTGTCCAGAAGTGGAAGGAGATCCCTTTTTGAGCGACCCTTAAAGTCGGGTACGAGTTTTGATATTTTAAGAGGCTTGATTTCATTCAGCGAGAATTTTCCTGAATGTTCAAGGCTTGCTGCGTTTTCTCGGTTGATACCAAGATGGTCGATGATTTCATCTGCTGCATCTGCAATTACAGGTGCAACAATGCGTCCAGCGTATGTTTCACCCTTTGCTTTCTGAATGACAATGTAAAGGATAATCTGAGGGTTGTTTACAGGAAAAATGGCCATACAGTTTGAAAGAAAGTCTGTGTGGCTGTAACCACCGTGAACAGGGTCTGCCATCTGTGCAGTACCCGTTTTAACGCCGATGGCAATGTCGCGGAGGGAAGCCTTTGTACCAGTACCACTCTGTGCCGTTGTTTCCATACAGCTCAAAAGGTATTCTGCTGTTGAACTTCTGAGTACCCTGTTTCCGTATGTAGGCTCGTGTTGGTATTTTACGTTTCCATCGATGTCAGTAATGCGCTGTATGAATGTAGGTTTTATGAGCACACCCTTGTTTGCAAGAACTGAAGCTGCCTGAACCATCTGCAGTGCACTGACGCTTATTTCCTGACCTATGGACATGGTGGGCTTACTTCGTGCAGACCAATATTTGTCACTCTGATTTTTTACTGAACCTCTTGTTTCAGATGGAAGCTCAACTCCCGTGCGTTCTCCAAATCCAAAAAGCCTTATGTAGGAAAGAAAATCTTCAGTACTGATTTTTTCGCTCATCTGAGAAAGGGCATCGTTGCAGGAATATTTGAGGGCCGTCCTTGCATTGAGCCATCCGTGGTGTTCAAGACATGTAATCTTTATTGTTTCCCCAAGGTTTGTTTTTCTCTTGTAAATGCCATCGCAAAGGAAACTGTCATCAGGAGTAATGGATTCTGCGTTGAGGAAAGAGGCTACAGAGAAGATTTTGAAAACGCTTCCTGGTTCGTATGCTGTAATTGAAGGCCTGTCAGTTTTTTCAGAAGTAGAGGCAGACCCGTATTCATTCAGGTTTGCTGATGGAAGGCTGATGTAGGAAAGTATTTCGCCGTTTGTTGCATCTGATGCAATGAGCATGATGCTTTCAGCCTGTGTTGAATTAAGTGCGTCCAAAGCGATTTTCTGAAGCTTGTACTGAAGTCCCGCGTCGATTGTAAGGTAAACATTGTCCCCGTGAATTGTTCCGGATGAAGTAACATTCGGTTCAGGTGAAAGAACTGCCTGCTGTGAGTATTCGATTCCGCTTAAACCGATGCCGTCGTCACCCATGTAGCCTATAAGCTGGCTTGCAAGATTGTTTTCCGGATAAATGCGTCCCGGAATTTTATCAAAGCGAGTAAAGTTTGAATAACCATTCTGGCTAACGACTTTAACAAGTTCGTCGTATTGATCCTGTGAAATTTTCTTCTTCAGGTAGATAAAGCTGGATTTTCTGTTTGCTTCTATTTTTCCCTGAATTTCATTTATGCTGCATCCAATGATAGGTGCTACATTGTTTGCAAATTCTTCAGGCGATTTTATGAGCTTTGGTGTAACAACAAAGTGATAGAAGTTAGTTTGAACGGCAAGAGGCTTTCCGTTTCTGTCTACTATGGAACCTCTTTCAACAGTAGCTGCAGATGGCGTAAATTTTTTCTGAGGGCCAAAGGCAAGTACCGTAAATTTCCAGCTGACGAGGGCAGTAAGCAAACCAAGACCTGAGAGAGTTAAAATAAAGCCGGCTTTCTTGAAATTTGAATTCATCTGCCCCTGATCCTACCCAAAATATTCATTCGGGGAACAAAACCATAGGTCCTTGAGTCTATGGAATTTAAGTGGTTGTCTCCGATAACAAGAACAGTTTCTTCCGGTACGGATTTTGATTCTTTCAGAAGTTTGTATTGCAATTCCGTCAGCGGGTATTCTTTGTCCTTGATTATCAAAGTATAACCCGATTCAGTTGAATATTCTAGTAGAGTGTTTTCCACGGCGACACAGCGTTTTACTACAACTCTGCCATTGTAGAGAAAAACAACGATTTCATTTTCTTTCGGTTTGTTCCAGGAGAACATCAGGTTGCTTCCAAAAGGTTTTGCAAGTCCGTAAGCCAGTCGGTTTACAAGAATTTTCTGTCCATCCTGCAAAGTAGGTTCCATAGATGTTCCGCTTACTGTCAGAATGTCAAGGATGAATATTTTTAACAGGATACCTATACAAATGCCAATTGAAAGTGACTTTGCATATCCAGGGATTTTGATTTTTTCCATATATAATACATCGTCAATATTGTCTAATATCAGATGTTTTTTTTGTCGATAATCAAAACATGGAAGTTATTGATTGTTTTGAAGCACACAGCAGACCAAGAAAAGCAAAGAGAATAAGCGCAGGGGCATTATCAGCAGGGCACGGTGGATTTTCAATGGTGGTTCCTTCTGTATTTACAAATTCTTTTTCCCTTCATTCTGCATGGAAAAGATTCTGCGGAAAAATTTCCCTTTCATGCCTTCGCATCAGGCAGAATTCAAAGTTTCTTCTTGTAATTCCTGCAGTTGCAGTGTTCTGCATAATTCCTTATGGAATGTCACAACTCATCAATTATCAGGAAAGTTTCTTCCATAAAATAGATATGTCAACTTCTTTCCTTACTGAAAATAATCTCGTTGAAGGTGCCATGTCTGAATTTGCTTTTGGACAGACAAGTTACTATGACAGCGAAGGAAACATTTTTACAGAAGACAGCGTAAAGGTAATTTCTTCAGTAAATTCCATTAAAGAACCAGTTTCGTTCCAAAATTATACTGTAAAGCAAGGTGATACCATTAGCGGTATCTGCCAGAAGTTTGGACTTTCAAACATTTCTACTTTGATTGCAGTAAACAAAATCGGCAACGTTCGTTCTGTTTATTCGGGGCAGAAACTCAAGGTTCCTTCAATTGACGGCCTCATCCATATTGTTTCAAAAAACGAAAGCATCGGTTCCATTTCAAAGAAATACGGTGCTTCGGTTACAGACATTGTTGATACAAACGATCTTACTTCAGAAATTTTAAAGGAAGGAATGGAACTTTTCATTCCAGGTGCTAGACTTGATTCTAATACACTCCAGAGGGCAATGGGAGAAATCTTCACAAATCCCCTCAAAACAAAATACAGAATCACTTCTAGATTCGGTTATAGACTTGATCCTATTACAGGAGTCGCTTCAACCCACAAAGGACTTGATATGGCATGTCCAACAGGTACTCCTATTTATGCTTGCAGAAGCGGTAGGGTAATGAAGTCGGCTTTCTCTTCTTTGTACGGAAATTACATTGTTGTTGAACATGTTGACGGATATCAGACACTCTATGCACATATGAGCAAAAGCCTTGTAAAGAAGGGTGATAAAGTTTCTCAGGGTTCAAAAATCGGTCTTGTAGGAAGTACAGGATATTCAACAGGCCCTCACCTTCACCTTACCATTTATAAAAATTACAAACCTGTTGATCCGCTTACAGTAATTAAATAGAGGAAAGTTGAAAATGAAGAAAACAAATCTGCTTAACTATCTTCTTGGAACCATCATCCTTGTTTCAGCTTCAAGTGTTTATGCTGGCGTGAAACTTGATGACATTGATGTTGCTTCAGACGACAGGCTTCTTTTTACAGCTGAACAGAAAGTTCCGGGGGTTGCTGAATACAAAAGCCTTTACTGCACTAAACTTGGGGATGAAAAAATTACTTCGGACCCAGTTCTTCTTACCTGTTTCCCAGAAAGAATGGAACTCCTTGATGAAGGGAAAATTCTTCAGATTAGAAACAAGGATGGACTTTCAAGATACAGTACAGAAGAAGGCAAAATTACTAAAGTTGATGACGGAAATCACGGCAAGACTCTCCGTACTTTTCCCATAGCGTCAAGTCAAGACGGCAAATGGTACTGCACTGTAAATCCTGTAAAGAAAGCTACAGGAAATCTTGTTCTTGTTAATTCAAAGACCCTTTTGCAGAAGGTTCTTGTTGAAAATGTTGACCTTGATTATTCTTCAATGAAAGTTAAGTGGGCGCCAGATGGAAAGGCCCTTCTTTATGAAAACAACAATTCAGTATATTTTGCAACTCCAGATGCTGTCGTAAAGAATCTTCAGGTAAATGAAAACTTCAGAAAAATAGGAGAAGGTTCCATTGATAGTGTTCAATGGACTCAGGATAAAAAAATCATTTACCTTAAGGACGATGTGGTTTACTGCATTGAACAAAATGAACTTTACACTCGCGGTCTTTATTCAGCTTTGGTTGGAAATGGAAAAATAATTTCACGCCTTCCTGTTGAGTTTAATTGCCTAACAGACAAATTCTGGTGTAATGGTAAAGGAAATAGGATTGCAGTTATTTCCAGAGGCAACATCCTTTCTATTTACACAGTCGGCATTGAAGAAAAAAATGCACATGCAAAAGTAGACCTTATCTGCCCACTTACAGAAGTTGCAGGAACCTCACTCGGTTATGAAATGTTCTGGACAGCAGATGGGAAGGCACTCCTTTGGAATGACAGCATGGATTATGCTGATAATGAAAAGACTGGAACCATCTACTCAGTTGAAAATAACATGGCAGTGGTGGCAAAAGCAAGCAGATCTATAGCACCAGTCATGTCTCCTGACAACAGAAAACTTGCCTATACAGACAATGGAGCTCTTAAAGTATTTGACCTTTCTTCCATGTTGGAAACAGCATCCTATGATAAGGAATCTGTAATATCCGTTGCTTGGGCAGGAAGAAATGCACTTTACATCGGTGGTAAAAAGACAGTTGGCTTCTTTAATGTCCTTACTAAGGAATCCAATATCCTTTTTCTTTCTTCTGTAGATAAGGCATATTGGAATGCGGGATTTATTGTTACAAAAATTTCCGATGAAAAGGGTTTCTATTGCTACGATGCAGAAAAGAACATTTGGGTTCCATATAGAATTCCTGATGTCGAATTGAGTGCAAAGGATAAAAACGGCAGGTATCGTGCTTATGTTGGAAAAGCAACAAATGCTAAATATGACAACACTATTTTCGTTCGCTGTCTTTCCGGCAAAACCTATACATATTCAGTATTCCCTGACGCCATGAAGGAAACTTGCAATGGAAGGAAAGTTGCACTTGCATTGGATGCAATGGAAAATTCAGAAGGGCTCGGAAAAGTTCTTCATGTACTTTCTGAATATGGAATCAAGGTAACTTTCTTTCTTAACGGGGAATTCATCAGGCGCTATCCTGAAAAGACTAGACTGATTGCAAACTCTGGAAATGATTGCGGATCCCTTTTCTATACTGCTGCTGATCTTGTTGAAAATAATTTTGTAATCGATGCAAGTTTTATTACCCGTGGACTTGCTCGCAATGAAGATGAATATTTTGCTGCGACAAAAAAAGAACTTACCCTTTTGTGGCATGCTCCTTATTACCATGATACACAACTTATCAGGACTTCCGGAAATACAGCAGGCTATGAATATGTATCAGCTTTTTCAAAATTCAGTGACAGAACTACCTATGAAAGATCTCAGGAAAAAGCTGAGCCTTACAAGTCTGCTTCAGAAATCATCAATGGTATGGTAGAAGGTCTTGAAGACGGTATGATTATTCCTGTTTGCATAGGAAAAGCAAATGGAACAAGAAAAGATTATTTGTATGAAAAATTAGATCTTCTGATTGCTGCAATTCTTGAAAGTGGCTATGAAATTACGGATGTACAGGGACTAAAATAATCCTGCAGCCCTATATGTAATTTTTCCCCATAAACGGCCAAAGATATTTTGTCTTTGGCTTTTTCTGTCTGCAACAAGTGGTATGACCCTCAGGTTCTTTCCTTCAAGACTGTAGGTAATTGTTCCTAGTTCCTGTCCGCATTCAATTCTGCCGTAAAGGTAATTTGGAATGTTTGCAGTTACGTGAATTTTTGCAGCGGCGTCTTCCGGTGAAGTACCTGCTATGAATGGTACCGAAAACTTTTCATCTTCGGCTGGAACAAGCCTGATGCTTTTTTCTGAAGAGCCCGAACATCCTACAACAAATGAATGTCCTTCTCCTTCAGGAATGTAAGAAGCAAACTTTCCGAAAGCGAATTCCATTAGTTCTGTTCCATCAAGAATTCTGTATTTGTTACCCTGTACGCTTCCTATTCCAGGTCCCTTCATTGTAATTGAAAGGAATCTTCTTCTGCCTCTCTGCGCTGTAAGGGCAAGATTGTATCCGCTTTCGTATATGAAACCAGTTTTAAGTCCGTCGCAGCCATCCAGAATTCCAAGAAGTTTGTTTGTGTTGTACTGAATTACAGCTTCTGAATCACCTTTTTCCCTCTGATCCAGGGGAAGATTTTTTTCAAGAGGGTACATGAGGACTTTCTGACTGTGATAGTCGTCTATTGCTTCAGGGAAATCCCTGAGGTATATTCTGCAAAAGGATGCAAATTCCCTAGCTGTTGTAATGTTTTTTTCGCTGTATCCGCTTGATTCTACAAAATGAGTTCTCATAAGTCCAAGGTCTTTCATTACCTTGTTCATCCTTTCTACAAACGAATCCATGTCCTTGCAGATGTAATATGCAACTGCAATGGAGGCGTCGTTTCCGCTTGCAATTGCAAGTCCTAAAAGAAGTTCCCTTAAAGTAACCTTCTGTCCTTCTCCAAGAAACATTATGGAAGCATCTGAAGGAAGATTTTTCGCCCAGCTCTGAGGTGGAAGTGGTACGACATCGTCGATGCTTACTTCACCGTTTCTTACGGCTTCATAAACAACATACATTTCCACAAGCTTGGTCATTGATGCAGGAGGAATCTCCATGTCTGCATTTTTTTCATAGAGAACATTTCCAGTATCCTGATCAATGAGAATGGCACTGTCTGCATTAACTATAAGGTTAGCTGGAATTGTTTTATATGGTAGTGGTTTTACTATTGGTTCAAAATAATTCTTGGAAAGGATTTCATCGAGTTCCTTTGTCTGGGAATCAGAAAGTTCCGCAGGTGCTTTTGGATTTATGAGTTTATGTACAGAAACTCCGAGGCATATTGTGAAGACGGTTAGAAAAAGAAAAAAAAGAGCAATTACCGGAAGGAACTGAATGTGAAAATTTTTCTTTTTCTGTGGTTCAAGGTATTCGTCATTGAAATAGTCTGGAGTATAGTTTTCCATAATCAAGCCCTGCTGCTTCTGTTTCTGAGGATCATGTCGGCTACTGTGATTGCTGTCATTGCTTCAATTACTGGAACAATGCGAGGACAAAGGCATACATCGTGGCGGCCTTCAATAAGCATGTCGCATTCATTTCCATTAGTGTCGATTGTCTGCTGCTGCTGATATATGCTTGGTACAGGCTTAACTGCTGCACGGAAAACAAGATCGTTTCCGTTTGTCATCCCACCCAGGATGCCGCCTGCATTGTTTGTTTCAAAAACGGGGCCTTTTCTCATGAAGTCATTGTTTTCAAACCCGTTGCTGTCTGCAGCATCAAATCCAAGTCCGAATTCGATTCCTTTTACGGCTCCGATGGAAACAATGGCATGGGCAAGAGCAGCATCCATCTTGTCAAAGACTGGTTCACCAAGACCTGCAGGAAGTCCCTTTACGATGCATTCAACGATTCCTCCGCAGGAATTTCCCTGCCTGTGGTATTCTTCAATTTTCTGCTGCATGAGAAGGGCTGCATCCTTGTCGGCTGCCCTTATCTGATTTTTTTCGATTTCGTCAAAGTCAACTTTTGTACCTTCGATTCCAGCTGCTTTTTTTGTGTATGCGATAACCTGAATCCCCATGTTTTTGAGGAACATTTTTGCAAATGCACCTGCTGCAACGCGGGCACAGGTTTCTCTTCCGCTTGAACGGCCACCGCCCCTGTAATCGCGGATTCCGTATTTTTCATAAAATGTATAGTCTGCATGACCAGGACGAAATTTGTCTTTTATATTGTTGTAATCAGATGAGTGCTGGTTTGAATTCCTTATGAGGATTGCGATGGAAGTTCCGGTTGTCTTTCCTTCAAAGATGCCGCTCAAAACTTCAGCCTGATCGGCTTCCTTTCTGTTTGTTACAGCGGCACTTTTTGCTCCCGGTTTTCTTCTGTCCATTTCGTGCTGGAGGAAATTCTGATCAAAAGAAATCCCAGAAGGACAGCCGTCGATGATGCAGCCAAGACCTGCACCATGGCTTTCCCCGAATGTTGTTACCTTGAAAATTTCTCCGAATGTATTTCCGCTCATACAATTACCTCTAAATAAACAATTAAATGATTTTATCTGACTTTGTTGATTAACTCAACTCTGCTGTGAACTCCGGTTTTTTTGAAAATTTTTTTATTGTGGGTTGCTACCGTCTGCGGTGAAATGTTTAGCTCAAAAGCAATTTCCTTATCGCTTTTTCCTTCCATAATCAATGTTGCAATTTCCTTTTCCCTTGTAGAAAAATCAAACTGATCAAAAATGTCTTTGATTTCAGACTGAGTTTTTTCTTCTTCCTTGCTTTTTAGAGTAAGGTTAGGAGCATCTTCAATCTGTAGAGGCTTCATTTCCGATTCTTCCTTGCCTTTTTCCACGACCTTTTGCTTTTCCATATCCTTGAAAAGTCTCTGAGAATTATCGGAAATTTCAAAGGTTGTCTTGTCCAAAACAATCTTAATGTCTGCGGTGTCTTCAATTTTATCAAAATGGAATTTGAACTTCATGCGGCAGCTCTCTTTAAGAGGATGGATTTCCACGGAACCACCGTAGTTTTTGGATAATTCATTGATGAAGTCAAAGTAAGAAGTTTCATTTAATGCTTTTGAAATGCTTTGCGGAGAATCAAGTTCATCTGATTCAAACCTGTTGGCGATGGTCATTATGAAAAGATTATCCTCTTCTTCTTCAATATATACGGAAATTTTCGTGTTTGTTTTTGAGAGGGAGATAATTGCTGTAGGTGTAATGATGAACAGCAACTGAAGAATTCTTGGATCCGCAGAAATAATCGTGTCGTTTGCAATGGCTGTTGTTAGTGAAGCAATACAACCTCGTTCTGATGCAACTCTTCTTATGGTCTTCATGCAGCTGTTGAAAAAGTTCAGAAGAAGAATCGGTGTCTTTTTTATTTCTTCTGCGCCTTCAAGAATTCTTACGGCAACAAGAAGATCGTTGATTTTAGATGATTCTCTTTTGATCAGTTCAATGTATTCTGCATTAACTGCCGAGAAGTTTAATTTTGACAGGATACATGCGGAGTTCAGGACTGATGATGCAAGATCTGCTATTGGCGTTGATACTGTATCAGTCAATTTTTCAAGTTTGCTTCTGTTGAGAAATTTGATTTCAAGGTTTTGGTATTCCTTCTGAACATACTGGTATCTAATGTTGAATCTTCGTCCGATGATGTATAGGGGAGGTACATAGAGGAGTAAGAATCCAAGGTTTGAAGAAATCATTTCGTTTGGCCTGATGTTTTCTGGTATTGGAAGATAGAATAAATTTCTTGAAAGAAGCAGAATCCTTAGGAAAGTGCTGATGACGAAAACTGTAATCCAGCATAAAAATACGTTTTTGTTTTCCGCATTGTTTTTCCTTATGTTATTTATTAAAGTGTAAATGAGAAGACCGTTTTGAACTATTGAAATAGTAATGCAGCTTGTAAACAGGGTTACTTGGGAGTCTATAGTTACAAGCAAAAGTGTTTTTATGATGCTCAGTTCAATGATTGCAATCAAAAGTTTTGAAATCGAACCCTTTATCCTGTCGATGAAACTGAAGTAGTGCACGCAGAATGATACGGAGAGAATGCCAAGACCGTCGATTATGTATTCAAGTTTTCCTGAAGGTGGAAGTTTTGTTTCGTTGTTCCATAAAAGTATTGGGATGACATCCTTTGCATCCATGGCTCTTAGAATATGGAAAAGGGAAGAAATGGCAAGGAGAATGTATGCGGGGTCTTTTAGTAGAATGCCGACAATGAGAAGAATGAAAAAAAGACAGATTCCGATTCCATAACTAAGGTATAATTTTGAAAGGGATATTGTTATGCTTCTGAAAAGCTCACTGTTGGGAATGATTTTTACATTTACGGGGTCGCCTCTGCTGGAAGTCATTTTAATTCTTATGTTCAGGTAATCTTTTTTTCCATACATGTCCCTGATAATTGGAATCAGTGGGTTTGATGTAATGGCAGACATAAATGTCTTGCTTTTGAGTGGTTGCCAGGAATCGTCTGAATATATATAGGCTTCCTGAAAATCGCAGTAATCCATACCTATGTAAATGGTAAAGGGCTGCCTGTTGAATTCATCGGATTTTTTTATGGCAATATCCATCCATAAGGTACCGTTGTATGCTCCTGGATAATATGGAAATACTGTTTTCTGGAACACTTCTTCGGGGATTTCCTCACATGTCATATGATTGGAATCGTCCCTGAATATCTTTATTTTTGCCTTGATGTTTGGAGATGACGAGATGCCTGTTGATTCAATCATTTCCGAAACTGTCTGTGTTTTTGTGTTTCCATAACCAGAAAATGAGAGCAATATTGTGAATAGAATTGAAACAATCCATTTGTTCTTAAACATAATTGAAATTATAACCAAAGTTATGTTAAAATCAATGAAAAAATACCCATAATAGGGTATAAAAATACCTAATTTATGGTATGGTATTGAAGTTGCGGGCACTAATTGGGGAAAGTAATATCTCACCCATAAAGGTTGAAAGAGACGAAATAAATATTTAAAAAAAATGTAAAAATAATTTAAAAATGCATGTAAAAATGTGTCAAAGACCTCCAAAAAAAAGAACTGGCGTTGCCGGTTCTTTTTTTATTCATGGTGGATTAAAGAGAGCCGTTAAAGTAAATTTATTGATTTTTTCTATATAAAGTGCCATAATCACCGCAATTAAAACTTATTTTAGGAGTTCAATTATGGCAGCAATTCACGGTGCTTACACAGCAATGATTACGCCGATGAACGCTGACGGATCTGTTGATTACGACGGATTTGCCAAGAACGTTCAGTTTCAGTTGGATCAGGGAATTGACGGACTTTTGCCTTTAGGAACTACAGGTGAAACTCCAACCCTCACAGAAGATGAAGAAGACAAGATCATCGACATCGCAATAAAACAGGTTAAAGAATTCAACTCAAAGACTGGCAAAGACGTTAAGGTAATGATAGGGGCCGGAAGCAACTGTACTCTTGATGCAGTCCGCTATGTTGAACGTGCAAAGGCAAAGGGTGCTGATTTTGCACTTGTTGTAACTCCATACTATAACAAGCCAAGTGATGAAGGTATCTTCCGCCATTATGAAGCAGTTTCAAAGGTTGGAATGCCAATCGTTGTGTATAACATTGCAGGACGCACAGGAAAGAACATTCCTACAGCAACCCTTGAACGCATTGCAAAACTCCCTAACGTTGTAGGCGTAAAGGAAGCTTCCGGTAATATCAACCAGATGATGGAAGTTATAGAAAAGATTAAACTTGCAAATCCTGAGTTCAGCGTAATGAGCGGTGATGATGGACTTACTCTTCCGTTGATGGCTGCAGGTGGAGACGGAATCATTTCCGTTGTTACAAACCTTGCTCCGGCTCTGGTTATACAGATGGCTCACTATTGTCTCGACGGAAATTTTGCAGAAGCACGCAAGATCCACTACAGACTTCAGCCATTCTTTAAGGCAGCTTTCGTAGACGGAAATCCAACAAGCATAAAGTATGCAATGAACTACAAGAAGATGCCTGCAGGTAGCGTTAGACTTCCACTGGTTGAAGTTACAGACAGTGCAAAGAAGGTTATTGAAGACGCTCTCGCAAAGTGCGGTCTTTAAGTTAATTAGGAATTAGGAATTGGAAATTGGGAATTCCTTTTCCTGCTTCCTGAATTGTTTTGTAAAAAAATCCGAATTAAGTTCGGAATGACAAATAAGGAAAATATTATGGCAGATAAAATTGCAGTAGGTGTTTTGGGCGCAACTGGTATGGTTGGCCAGAGATATATCAAGTTGTTGGAAAATCATCCTTTCTTTAAGGTAACTTATGTTGCAGCTTCTCCAAGAAGTGCAGGTCAGGTTTACAAGGATGTTGTTGCTTCTAAGTGGCTCATTGGAGAAGACATTCCTGCAGATGTTGCAGATCTTGTTATTCAGGATGCAAATGATGCAAAGGCTGCAATTGGAAAGTGTAAGTTTGTATTCAGCGCCCTTGAACTTCCAAAGAAAGAAGACATCAAGAATCTTGAAGAAGCTTATGCAGCAGAAGGAATCCCGGTTGTTTCAAATGCATCTGCAAACCGCTGGACAGAAGATGTTCCAATGCTCATTCCAGAAATCAACTTTGCTCACCTTGATGTAATTGCAGAACAGAAGAAGCATCATGGCTGGGACAAGGGATTTATCGCAGTTAAGCCAAACTGTTCCCTCCAGACATACATGATGCCAATCCACGCTCTCATTCAGGCTGGATACGAAGTAAAGAAGATGGTTGTTACAACTCTTCAGGCAACTTCTGGTGCAGGATATCCTGGTGTTCCTTCATTCGACATGATCGACAATATTGTTCCATTCATCGGCGGTGAAGAAGAAAAGACAGAAAAGGAATGTCTCAAGATTCTCGGAACTGTTAAGAACGGAAAGATTGAAAATGCAGCTCTTCCTGTTGTTTCTTCAACATGTACTCGTGTTCCTGTAATCGACGGACACACAGCATGTGTATCCCTTGAGTTCGGTGACAAGAAGCCAAGCATGGAAGAAATCAAGAAGATCTGGGCAGCATACAAGTCTGTTCCACAGGAACTCAACCTTCCGTCTTCACCAGAACATCCGATCGTTTACCGTGAAGAAGAAAACCGCCCACAGCCACGCCGTGACCGTGAGACAGGAAAGGGTATGGCATGTGTAGTTGGTCGCCTTCGCCCATGTAACGTATTTGACATCAAGTTCGTAGCACTCAGCCACAACACAAAGCGCGGTGCTGCAATGGGTGGAATCCTCAACGCAGAATTGTTGAAGGTAAAAGGATTCTTCGATAATTTATAGAAAAAGTCGATGCGAGTTTCAACGGTTTCGCGGCGCAGAAATGTACGCGGACTGCGGATAAGTTGAAACTCGGGTTTTCAAAATCGCAGGACGATTTTGAAATACATTCTTCTGTCATTCGCAAGGGATTTTGTCCATAATAGACCTCAAAAA
>JAHAZL010000041.1 GCA_018384055.1 Treponema sp. | reverse complement strand
AACTTAATTGTCTTTTAGGACCTCGTTTTCCTTTGAACTTTGAAATAAGAGATTCATACATCAAATTTCCTTTAAGGCTCTTGAAAAACATGCTGGTTAAGTTGTAAATTTGTTCATACATAAGCGTAACTCTTTTTGATTTTTTTTGTGGTGATTAAAATTTTCAAGATTTACGCTTTTTTTGTAAATTCTCAACTAAACTCGAAATTCAGGCTAATTAGTATATGTGCAGTACTGAATGCAGTGAGGTAAAAAATGATCGAAGTATCAAATGTTTCCCGTCTTTTTGGGGAATTTCGTGCTGTAGATGACATCAGTTTTTCAATTAAGACTGGTGAAATCGTAGGTCTTCTTGGACCAAACGGTGCGGGCAAAACTACTACAATGAGAATGATTGCCGGATTCCTGGATTCGTCATCTGGTTTTGTAAAAATCGACGGAATTGATGTCAAAGAAAATCCTGTGAAAACCAAAAGTAAAATAGGGTACATGCCTGAAAGTGCTCCAATGTACAGCGACATGATTGTTGCCGACTATCTTGAATACATTGCAAATGTTGAAGGTCAGGACCCTACCGAAAAGCTGCCTCATCTTGTAGAAATTTGCGGTCTTAAGGAAGTCATGCACAAGAATATTGGTGAACTCAGCCGCGGTAACAAACAGCGCGTTGGTTTGGCCCATGCACTTATGAACGATCCTGAAATCCTCATTCTAGACGAACCTACATCCGGCCTTGACCCAAATCAGGTTTCGGAAGTTCGCGAACTCATAAAGAAAATAGGTGAAACAAGAACCGTTATCATTTCAACTCATATCCTCAGCGAAGTTGAAATGCTCTGCAACCGAGTAATCATCATTTCAGGCGGTAAAAAAGTTGCCGACAGTTCAACTGAAGAATTGAGGACTCATTACGGTAATACTTCTGAAGTAATCGTCCTTACAGGTGGAACTGAAGATATCGTAAAGTCAAAGTTTGCTTCCATTCAAGGAAGTGCAGGCGTAAAGGTTTCTGCAGTTGACGGAAAAATCCAGTCTGCAATTACCGTTGAAGGCAATGCAGAAATTCGTCCTGAAGTTGCAAAGGTTTGCGTTGATGCAGGCATTCCTCTTTACGAGATGCAGCTTAAGAAAAACAGTCTTGAAGATGTATTCAAGATTCTTACGGAGGCAAAGTAATGAAAAACACAAAGAAAAAAATGCCTTGGGCTGTAATCATGCAGCGAGAACTCCGTGCATATTTCACAAGCCCTGTTGCTTACATTGTCGGAACCCTTTTTATTCTTCTGTCTGGAATATTCTTCTTCAATACATTCTTTCTTGCGGGGCGTGCTGAACTCAGGGGATTCTTTGAACTTCTCCCGATCTTTTTCAGCTTCCTTATACCTGCTTTGACAATGCGCGTATTCAGCGAAGAAAAGAAAACCGGAACAATGGAAACTCTCATTACACTTCCTGTTAAGACAGTAGACATTGTAATTGGAAAATATGTTGCAGTTCTTGTAAGTACAATGGTAATGCTTGCACCAACGCTGTTTTATGTTGTCACATGCATTCTGTTTGCTTCAAGCGGAATCGATGCAGGGCCAATTGTGGGCGGTTATTTTGGTGCATTCCTTCTTGCCGCAGCTTTTTCCGCAATAGGAATTTTCTGTTCGTCAATTACAGGAAATCAGATTGTGGCTTTCCTTCTTTCGCTTTCAATCTGCCTGTTCCTTACATTCGTAACGATGTTTGCAATTTTCCTTCCTGGAATTATGGTTCCTGCTGCAACCTTCATTTCTGCACAGGGACATTTCCGTTCCATTGCAAGGGGAATTATTGATTCCCGTGATCTTCTCTATTTTATTTCTGTGTCGGTAGTTTTTGTTGTCCTTACAGTCAATGTCCTCAATAACGAAAGGAGGGGGTGAATAGAAATGAAAAAAAACAATAGATTTATTTCATGGATAAAAAGTTCTTCCAGTGACGTGTGGCTTTTTATCATTGCAGTTGTCCTTCTTAATCTTGTTGCTGCAAGATGTTTTTTCCGTTTGGATTTGACGGAACCAAAGTCCTATTCTCTTTCTTCTGCCAGCCGTGAAGTTGTCCACAATCTTGAAGAACCAATGAGCGTAAAGGTTTTCTTTACGAAAAATCTTCCTGCTCCTTATTCAAATGTTGAGCAGTATCTTACAGACCTTCTTTCGGAATATAAGACTGCTTCGGGAAAGAATTTCGACTATGAATTCTTTGACATGAACAAGGCTGAAAATCAGCGGATTGCCCGCGGTTATGGCATGCAGATTGTTCAGGTTCGCGAAGTAAAGAACAATGAAGTTGGCTTTAAGAATGCATACATGGGGATTGCCATTGTATATGCAGACCAGATTGAAAAACTTGACGGCATTTCTTCAAGCGACGGCCTTGAATACAAGATTACAGGTCTCATCGGAAAAATCATTTCGAGTGCAAACTTGCTTTCTGGACTTTCTGAAAATGTTCGCCTTGTCCTTTACAAGTCTGAAGCCCTTTCAAAATTCAATATTGGAAATTTTGATGCTATCGATGGAGCTGTAAGCAATGCTTTCTCTGCCGCAAGCAAAAAGTTCCGCGGAAAAATTGAATATGAGAAAATCAATCCTGATGCAGCCGTTACAGATGAAGCCGCAGAAAAATATGGCCTTCAGTCTGTTTCATGGACAAATGAAGATGGAACACCGGGAAAAGGAACTGTAGGGCTTGTCCTTGAATATGGTGACAAATTCCGTATTGTTCCGCTAAAGCTTACAAATGCAATTTTCTCTTATGTGATTTCAGGACTTGAAAACCTTGAAGAAAACATTTTCCAGTCGGTTGAAAGTCTTGTTTCAAAAACTTCTGTGGTTGCATACATTACAGGTCACGGGGAGCGCAGCATTGATGATGAAAACGACGCCCTTTATTTCCGCCAGATGCTTTCCGATACTTATACTCTTGAAGAAGTTAATCTTTTGGAAAAAGATATTCCTGTAGCTTCTGAAACTGTTATCATCAACGGACCAAAGTCTGCCTTCGATGAAAAGGAACTTTACAAAATCGACCAGTTCATCATGCGCGGCGGAAACGTAATGTTCTTCATTGATTCCTATGACGAACAGATTTCCCAGTACCAGCAGCCAACTTATGCTCCTGTAAGAACAGGACTTGAAAAACTCCTTTCAAAATACGGTGTTGAAGTTGGCAGCGAATATGTCCTTGATGAAAAGTGTTTCGTAAGAATGGACCAGCAGTATGGCAAGTTGAATTTCTATCATGTTCCAAGAGTTCAGAAAAACTGTCTGGATCAGAAAAATCCAATCGGCAGAAATCTTGTTGATGTATTCTTCCTTGAATCTTTTGCCGTTGATTCTTCAAATGCAAAGGAAAACAAAAATGTTGATGTAACAGTTCTTGCAAAAAGTTCTCCTCGCTCATGGACAGTTCCCGTTACGGAAGGTTTCATGCTCAATCCTTTCGCTTTTGCAGTTCCTTCCGATGAAGCCGCTTTGGCTTCCAGAGATCTTTGTGTTCTTGCCGAAGGAAATTTCGAGAGTGCTTTTGATTCGGCTTTGACAGAAGAGGAAAGCAGGGGAAATGCCTTGAGTTCGTCTTCACATATAAGGAATGGAAAGCAGAAAGCAAAAATTTTTGTTTCGGGAACTTCATTCATTACAAGTGCCCAGCTTATCCAGCCAAATGCACAGGAACCTATAGTTTTCTTCATGCGCAATGCAGTTGACTACATGTGCGGAAAAGAAGATTTGTGTCTTATGAGAACAAAAGGATTGAGTACAAACATGCTGAAGGAATCAAAAAATGGATTTGCCGTAATTGCAAAATATTTCAATCAGTTTGGTCTTGCAGTGCTTGTTGCTGTAGCGGGTCTTGTAGTTCTTGCCGTACGCAGAAGCCACAGGGAAAAAATCCGCAGGACTTACAATCCCAACGATCCAAGAATGGGGGAATAAAAATGAATAAATTGTATACAAGAAAAATAGTTCTTCTGTCTGTAATTGCCGCTCTCCTTGCCGTTTATATTGTTCAGCTTGCTTTCAGCGGAAAAAACAAGGTTAAGGTTATTACAGTTGAAGACAATATTGATTTGGTAATGATAGACAACGGCGGTGCAAAGCTTACTATTTCAAAGAATGGGGACAACTGGTTTGTTGGAGATACAAAACTTCCTTGTCAGCTTAATCGTGCCAACGGAATCGTAAACGCAATAAATGAAATCAAGGTTTTGGGAAATGTTGCTTCCGGTTCTGCTGCCGACTACGAAAGATATGGTTTTGACAATGGAATCATCGTTGAAGCTTTCTCCGGCGAAAAGCTTGTAAGAAGCCTTGTTGTAGGAAAGAATACTGCAACTGGGAGCCAATGCTATGTTCGCATGGACGGCAAGAGTACTGTTTGTCTTGTGCAAGGTGCTTTGAGGTCTACCTTTGAAGCCACTGCAGATGACATAATAGAAAAGGAAAAAGAAAAGGATTCTGAAGCCGCTGCCATAGAATCGCCTGCACTGTAAATTAAAAGGCCCTGAGACTTTGCGTTTCAGGGTCTTTCATTTTTATTGAGGTTTGCTTGTAAGCTTTGCAATTACATCTGACATCTCGATGACCTTTGATGTAAGCCTTGCCTTGGAAGAAAGTATATAGATAAAGTCTGACAGCATGTCCAGTTCCTTCAGTTCTTCATCGGTCCATTCACGGTCACCGCATGTATTGAAGGTTAGGGTAATTGTTCCGCCTTCGCCTGTGCCGTAGTTCTTTTCATAAGGTTCGCTTCCGAAGCCTTCTGGTGAATAGTAAAGGATGTTGAAAAGTTTTACACCTTCCGGATTCTGTGGTGTAGGTGGTGCAATGTAAATGCTGCTCAGCTGACCAAGATTAATCTCCTTTGCAATGATTTCAATGTGCTTTTTTAGATTTGCTTCCATTTGTGGAATAGATATGTAGTTGTCTGATACTACTACTTTTACAAATTCCTTAAAACTGTCTGAAGTTAGCATTCCCATCATTTTATTTTCTCCCTGAATGATAAACATTTAGTGCTGGAAGGCTGATTCTCAATATAATCCCGCTGGTTTTGCGACAATCACTCCTATTTTCAAATATAAAACTTTTTTCCCAAATTTCAATGAATTTACAAGAGTTTATATCCGTGCTAAATTTATCCCTACTATGAAATTGTGCCTTAAGAAGCTGTTTTTTTTCGTGATTTTTGCCTGTTCCCTTGCTTATTCGCAGGAAGACAATTCTGTTGCCGCTGACAATGCGGCTGAGCCTGTGGATGCAAATGTTTTTATTGAAGAAAAGCCTTCTGATGAAAAAATGGAAATAAAGGCAGAGGAGTCCGGTGAAGACAAGATTCTGACGGCAGAAAATGTTGCTGCAGGAAACGAAATTCCCGGAACTGAAGGCGGTGATGAATCTGCAGATTCTTTCATTTCCAAAGCAAACCTCAGTTTGATTCAGCTTTATGGAGAAAGACCGGAAGTTGAATACTGGAGAAAGGTCTACCTTAGTGAAAAGTGGCAGAAAGTTCTAAGGGGAATTCTTGAAAATGCCGTGGAATACCGCGTGTATGTCAGGAAATGCGTGCAGGAAAAGGAAGTTCCTCCTGAACTTGAGTATCTTCCTGTTGTTGAATCCGGTTACAAGACTGCAGTTCGTTCAAAGTCAGGAGCCATTGGCATGTGGCAGTTCATGGCCAACAGTGTAAAACCATTCCTCAAACTCAATGAATATGTGGATGAACGATATGACCCATGGCTTTCTACCCAGGCAGGAATTGCAAAACTTCAGGACAACTACAGGATTTTCAACGACTGGCTCATTGCCATTGCAGCTTACAACTGCGGCAACGGAAAAATGCGCAAGACAATAAGAAAGGCAGGTACCAGCGATTACTGGGAACTTGTGGAAAAGAAAGCTTTGCCAAGACAGACTGCCGAATACATTCCTAAACTCATAGCAATTGCAGACCTTTCCGAAAACTATGAAAAATATGGAATTGACCTTCCCCGTCATGAAAAAGAATTTGAAGAACTTGTAAATGAAAGGGATGCTGTCTTTGACTATGTTTCCGTAAAGAAACCCTACATGATTTCTGCCATTGCCAAGGAATCGGGAATCAGCGAAAAGGAATTGAAACACCTCAATCCTTCCCTTACAAAAGGCTTTACACCGCCTGCTGCAACCTATGAACTTCGTCTGCCCGCAGGAAAAAAGGAAGATGTTGTAAATGCCCTCGCAAAGGTAACTCCGATAGAATTTCCGTTTCAGTATACGGTTGTAAAGGGAGATTCCCTCTGGAGCATTTCCCGAAAATTCGGCGTTACTGTTCAGGCACTTTGCGATACCAACGGCATCAAGGAAAATGCCATTCTCCGCATCGGAAAAGTTCTCTATGTTCCGTCTGTGAAAAAATAGACGCATGTTTTCACGGCTTGTGAAAAATAACATTTCTTCCATTTTAAGTTTATTAT
>JAHAZL010000099.1 GCA_018384055.1 Treponema sp. | reverse complement strand
AAAATTGAGCACACAAAATATTGCCCCCTCTGCCCCCTCTGGAACGCAAACAACTCCACGGGGTGTGCCCCCTCTTTTAATATCAGCGGGTACAGACCCCCAAGACCCCATGCACAAACAAAAAATTGATTTTTTACCACAACCACATTACAATTCCTTACTGAAAAATGGAGATGAACTTGAAAAAAACAATGAAAACACCTGTAGTACCAGTACTTATTGCCCTTGCCTTCACAACAGTTTCCTGCATAAAAAAGGCGCCTGACGCTGTCATCAAGCCTGAAAACATTCAGTCAGAAGAAATTTTTAAAACAGAAGAAGTAATTCCAGAACAGAAAGAAATTCTGGTAGAAGCAAAAGTTCTTTCTCCCAAATCGCATCTTTGTCTTTTGGGTCGTGACAAGAAGATGCATGAGATTCTCAACGTTGCATACGGCAACAACCTTTCCGTAATCCATGAAGAGGACGAAATGATTACGATGGAATCAGAAGGCACTTTATACGCAAAGGCAGTTTATAAGGAAGTTGAATACTGGATCAGCACCGACACCATTGCATTACAATGTGAAACAGCACTCGTGCTTGAAAGGTCAGTCCTCTACGCCGACCCTGAATTCATGCTGACAACAGATGAAATTAATTCTCCCTTCAGATTTGGAGATTTCCTTTGCAGATCCATTGCAGCAGAAGATGAAAACGATTTTTTTGACAGAATCTATTACTATGACCGGAATTCAAAAAAAGTTAAGTCCGCATACATAAAGAAAGGACTGATCAGCACCAGAACCGATGACATCGTAGTAATGGATTGCGTTAAGCAGCTTAGAATTACAAAAAGGGCAACTCCAAGAAATGAGATTTTCAAAAGAGCTGCAAAATACAAGCCATGTCTGAAAGTTGCAGCAGCCCTTGATGCTGAAAAAACAGAAAAGATTGAAAACAATTACCAGGATGTGCTTAATGCATTGCCGGGCGCAAAATACAAGGTAAATGTACCAGAGCTTCTGACTGTAGACCAAAGCAAAGACCCATTTCAGTAAATTTCAAGCAAAGGGTACCTTTTTATTTTTTTTTATTTATAAAATAAAAGATGAAAAAAATATTGACGGTAACACTTTGCCTTTCCCTTTCAGCACATCTATTTTCCAATTCCATCGAATTTAATTCTTCTGTAGGATTCACAGTCCCTGTTGACAAAGACAAACGGATGGTGAGGGATATATCAGAAATCAAATGGAACTATGGCTTAAAACTGAACCTTGGTCAAACGGTTATTGCGGGGAATGCAAAACTTGGCTCACTCCCACTTATTGAACTTCACGGGAACAATGCCCATGATTATCTATTGATGCAGGAATACACATACGGGATATGGTACTCAGATAACTTTGCAAAACTAAAAGTTGATGTTCTTGCGGGAAACCTAAGGTACTCAGGTGGAATAAGCCGTTTAAAGACACCTTTCTTTTCATGTCCATCTCCTCACAGGAATTCTTCATTTACAATTTCTGGAATAACTGTTTCCTTGCCTTCTGCCTCATCTTCAAAAAACACTTTTTCTTGGTCAGCTGCCATTACCCCCAAAAGTACTGACATTTTTCTTCCGTCAATGCAAATCGTAATTTTAGATTCAGGAGAAAAATACGGCTCCCTATACAGAAAATTCTCCCCTCCATTTCTTCGTGAAATGACATTGTCTTTTACAGCAGGAACTTTTTTCCATGAATACTGCAGGGAATCAGGATGGTTCCAGAACGAAAGGTATTACAATGAATCGGATTTTTTTTCTTCTGAGATTTCGGCATCTCTAACAGGGGAAAAATTCAAAACCTTAACTGTTCTTGGAATATATGAAAATCCATTCGGGGGAACAAGACTATGGCTAAGAAACCAATGCAATTTATCAATAGGTTTCTTTCAGCTTGGAATGTATCATTTTAATGCGGACGAAGATATAATAACTGCTTCTGGCAATAATCCAAGAATAGGACAACAAATTTTTCTTTCACCCAAATTCAATTTCAAGACCAGAAAAGGCATTGCGGTTTTGGGGGCCACATTTGGACAGACAAAAAGAAACACAAAAGAGAGAATGTCAAATTCTTACAGTCAATATGATTTGAAATTAGGATCTTCATACACAACCATGCGATATCACATCAAGGGAAACTACGACTATTCCTGCACTACAGAAACGGGAAAAGAAAAAACATCCGCAGGAATAGATGCAGGAATAAACTATGGTAGATTTAAATCTTCAACAGGCCTTACAGTTTCCATTGAAGAAGACAAAAGCAGGAAATATAAAATCACTGAAAAATTCTATTTCAAAAAACAAGCCATTGAAAGCATTAGTGCAGGATTAAACTGGACAAAGGGAAAAGAAAATGAAAAATGGAATTTTGACACTGCTGCGACTTTTTCAAGAAAAACAAAACACCTTTTGCTGAAGGGAAAAATAAATTTCAGTTTCCGAAAAGTTTCGCGATGAAAGATTTTTTTACAGTTTCTTTTTTACGCTCCGGTAAAGAGAATTCAAAGACATCTTTTCTTTCTTCAATGAGGACATCATTTTCACCAAAGATTCGTGTTATAAGGTTATAGGGATATTTTTTTTCATCCGTAGAAGGAATTGCAGGAATTGCATCAGCACAGGACAAAACTTTAGTGGAGGAAATGCCGGCTGCTATCTGGCAGACAACCATATTCCCGTCATAAACTGGGGAAACCGTTTGGATCAGATAGCAGCCGCTTATGAATCCGTCAGAATCAAAAGATATTTCTGTCTCAATATGATTTTTACAGGTTTTGACAGAAATATTCTTTATGATCATTTTTATTACTCGAACTTAACAGTAATTGAAATAGACCCCACTGCATTAACAGTAGAACTTGAAATATTACCAACAGCAGTTAAAGCTGATGTAGAAGATGAACCTGCAGAAACAGAATTCTGAGCTGAAACTGTAACAGTATTGTCTACACCACCTAAAGAAGCCTTTGCCATTTCTACGCGAGGTGACGATGGTGAATTTCCAGTTGAACTTGCCTTGCTTGACTGTCCTGCAGCAACAGGGACACCTTCACCGCCTACGTCTGCAGTTGAAGCAAAAGCATTGGCATGCCCCTGATCTCCACCTTCTGAAGAAGATTCATTTTCTGAAGCTATTTCTGCAGTTACAGGCGCATTTTTTTCAGCTACGGCAGCAGCTCCAGAAACAGCAGGAACATCAGCCACTACTGACGGGCCATCACTTTCTGATGCACCGAAAGCAACAAGACCTTCAGAAACTGTAAGTTTCCCAGAAGAGGACACGACAAAAGACGTTCCGCGGACAGAAGCGGTTGCAACAGGAGAGCGAACCTTAAATCCGGCACGTTTCCCATCCTTGCCTGAAACATTTGCCGCAATGGATCCGGAATCAATGTAAATCTGTGTTGTATCCTTGTCTTTTGTTGAAACAAGATTTTCTATTGTAACTCTTGTCAAAGGTCCAAGGTTAATGCTTGAATTGCTTACGCTGAGCACAGCCGAAGAATTGAAACCAGTAGAAATTACAGTTCCCTTTTCAAGAACATCACCCTTCTGAAGGTCTATCCACATTCCGGCTTCCTGAATTTCAACTTTACCTTTTACAGAAACAACAGTGGCAGTAAGAGCATTAACGCTGAACAGCGAAACGGAAACTAAAACAAGTGCAAGAATTTTCTTCATAAACATCCCCCTATTTGTTAAAGAGCAAGAGCAAATCCGAGTGCAATTTCAGTACGACTTGCTTCCTCATACTTTCCAACAAAATGTGAAACTGACAATGAGAAGTTCAAGTCAGAATACATCTTGTACATTATACCGCCAGAAACCTGAACTCCATACAATTCCGTTGAATCTTCAAGAAGGCGATACACCATGTCTCCACCTGCAGACACTACGAATTTATCAATTGGAATGATTGAACCAGAGAGGCCCATCTTCATAAGTCCACTGTATATGGGTTCATCCTTTGAAAGACAGGCAGCAATCTTTGTAACACCTACAAAACTTCCCATACTGTCCGTTTCTCCAGAAGCATAAACGGCATTGAATTCCAATGCTGCATTCTTGTAAATAGAGAAATAGTTAATGTTCAAGCTACCCAAAAGTCCAATTTTGTCGAAATCTGTTGTTCCGAAAGTTCCATTGATTGTGTAGAACAATTTTTCAGAAAGTGGACCCGTAAGGTTAACAGTTCCATAGATGCGTTCGTCATCGTCTTCAAAATCAGCAGGGCCACCAACATTTACGGCACAGAGGCCTTCAAAAGAAACCGTCTGGTTCTTAAATATGTATGGTAAAGAAACGCAAACAGAACCAATTGCATAAGGGGCTGTAAAGTCATAGACATCCTTTTCATCAGAAGGTGACCAAATCTTGCCCTTGCTTGTAATGACAGAAACATTCTTTACATTCTGCAAGCCTGTATATCCGCCGTATGCAGAAAATTCAACCTTAGACATCTTACATTTTGCAAAGATACCGTCATTTGGCTGAGCCACAACAATACCCGAAAGGTCAGAATAGAAGAATCGACCTGCAGAAACATCAAGTATATTTCCTTTGATTTTTCTTGATGTAGCAAACTTAAAGAGTGTACAGTCAACAACGATGTTATTGTCTGTTTTTCCGTCATCCCCAAACTGTCTATCCATTTTGTGTTCTACAGTTGCTTCCGCTGCAAGGCTGGAAACGCCATCCTTTGACAATGGAGTTGTAAAAGCCCCGATGAATTTTTCCGATTGTTTTAGGAGAGGATTTTCAAATTTGCCGTTATAAAAATCAACTTTTGTTGAATCAGTTACAATTGCAGAAAAATCGTAGGAAAAAGCAGCAGAAGTTCCCAAAAGAACAGAAAATGACAGTATTGCTCCCCTTAATTTCTTCATTTACTTATCCTCCCCGTCCTTAACCTGGTACCTGTCTATGCAGTCCGTAATTACGGCAAGAAGATTTCTTCCGCTGGGAACTCCCATTGGATCAGCCGAAACATCTATGACTTCATCAGCTTTCATCTGTCTGAAAATATAGCGTGGAGATCCAACCAGCTTACACATTAAGCTTCCTTCAATTTTCCACGTATAAGAACAAACTTTTGCAAGTTCCTTCATTGTGATTTTATCAGAAGCATTTACTGATGAATCTGCAAATCCTTTTTCCTTAAGGACATTGAGTGCATCCTCATATCCAGTTTCATCTTTAACCGTTCCGCGGGCACAACATGCAAGATAAGCAGCCTGTCCATAACTAGCTTCCCTGGCAGATATTATTTCAGACACTTTGTCCGCTGCCTGTGCATACAATGCAAAAGAAACAAGTGAAGCAATTACAAGTGCAACAATCTTTTTCACCTGACTCTATCTCCTTAAATAAATTCCCGATTCAATTTCGTACGGGTCGTAAATCATAAACTTGCCATAAGATACGTACTACGCACAAAGCATCTCATTCTACCCATAACCATTAAATTATAGGTTAATCAATGGCAAAAATCAACTTATTGGAATATAAATAGCAGCAGAAATTACCATAGTCATGGCTTTATCGTCAGCTTCATTTGGAAAGGTACATTTACTTTGATTCAGAAGTAGTCTAAAATATAGAAACATAGGGGGATATGGTTATGCCATTTAAATTGATAGGTACAATAATACTCGTTGTCCTTGTTGCAATCCTTACGGGATTTAATCTTTCAAACAAATGTACAATCTGGTTTTTCCACAATTTTGAAAACATTCCTGTTTTCGCTGCCCTTCTCGGATCCTTCATTGCCGGAGTTATAATTACAATTCCTTTCACCTTGTATGGACGAAGAAAAAAGGATAAGAAGAACAGCAAGAAGACAGAACTTGTAAACGTTACTAGGGAAGAAAAAAGCGAAGATAAAGAATAGTAGAAAAATGAAGAAAATCATTGCAGCAACAGTACTTGTGCTTTCAGCCGCCAGTCTTTTTTCCCAGCCAAAAAGATCTGCAGAAGAAATAAGGAAAAAAGCCCTTGAGCAGGAGACCGTACTTGATACCATAGACTATCTCAAGGCAAATGCAGACAGTTCGGCAACCACTGCAGACAAAAGGGCAATCCTTTATTTTACCGCAACATTGCAGGAACAGCTTGGGCTTTACACGGACGCAAGCACATTCTACGCAAAGGCAGCAGGCATTGCAGGAGGTCAGGCAAAAAACATGCCTAAAGTATCAACGGAAGAAATCGTAATTTCTGCCGTCAGGGCTAGTCTTTCTTCAGGCGACTGGGAAACTGCAGAAAGCTATCTTTCCAATGTTCGTTCATCAAAAACGGAAAACATTATTGCATACGCAAACCTTTACTCCATCTGGTGTCAGCTTTGCAAGGCTTCTTCTGTAAATGAAACGGGAGATTCCATTGCCATGCTACGAGCCTACAGCACAATGCAATCCATGAAATCCGTAAGGCCACAGGTTCTGCTTACTCTCTGGTATCTGACAGACGATATAACTTGCGCCGCAACACTGAAATCAGAATACCCAAACAGTCCTGAAACTTCCATCGTAAACGGAACAAGTCAGATAATGAGTGTACCGTTCTGGTATTTTGTACCAAGGGGAAACGCTTCAGCTGCAATACCACAGGTTGAGGCAAAACAAGATAAAGAAGAACAGAAAAAGGAAAATATTCCACCTAGGAAAATTGATTCGGACATACCTGCTGAAAGCGCTCCAATTTTCAAGGGAAATTCAACCCCTCCCAAACAGGAGACAATTCCCCTCAGGGCAAAGACTTCCGGGAAGAAACAGCAGCTGGGCCTTTTCAAATCCAAGGCAAACGCAGATGAACTCATCGGCAAAGTCCGTGCTAAAAACTTTGACGCCTATGCCTACAGTGAAACAAGGGCCAGCGGTACAACTTACTACATTGTTGTTGTAGACGAAAACTCTTCCCTGACAATGGGAAAGAAACTCAAGGCCGCAGGATTCGACTGCTACACAATCAGCAACTAAAATTTTTGAGACAAAAAGAAAGCCATCCTGATTTAATTCAGGGTGGCTTTTTATTTCTCTCATTCAATGAAGATTTAAATCTCTTACAGAGTAAAGGCTTTCATCTTTCCCTTTCCTTTGACCTCATATTCGTCAACGATGTCGAATGTAACATGGGTCATGGTCTTGTTTTTGACAGCTTCAGTTACAAGAATGTGGCCCGGAGTACAAATTGACTGCATGCGGCTTGCAACATTAACAGTATCACCCCAAATATCATAAATGAATTTTGTCTTACCTATGACACCGGCAACCACAGGTCCGCAGTTAATCCCTACCCTGATTTCAAAAGGAATCTTTGCAGTCTTGTTGTACTCGTAAAGGTCAGTGTACATGCCGCGGGCAAAATCAACCATAACCTGAGCGTTACCTTCCCTAGGTTCCGGAAGTCCACAGACAGCCATGTAACAGTCCCCGATGGTCTTTACCTTTTCAACCCCCATAATCTTTGCACGGTCGTCAAACCTTGAGAAAAGATCATTAAGAGCCATTACTACATCATCAGCAGAATGGCTGGATGTAGTTTTCGTAAAGCCTACGATATCAGCAAAAAGAACAGTAACTTCAGAAAAACTGTCGGCTATGGTCTGGTCACCAAACTGATTTGCCTTAAGTTTTTCCGCAATAGGATCCGGAAGAATGTTTTTGAGAAGTCTATCCGAATTGTCCTTCTCTATTTCAAGATCAACGGTTCTCTGGGTAACGAGAGTCTCAAGCTGAAGCTGCTTTACCATAAGGGCCTTTTCCCTACCCTTGATAATGACAACGACTATTGCTATCAAAAGTATTGCTACAAAAATCCAGAACAGAGGAACCTGATAGAAGTAAGGCTTGATTCTAAAGGAAATTGTTGCGGGCACTTCACTCCAAAGACCATCACTGTTGGATGAATTAACAAGGAACCTGTAGTTGCCAGGTTTAAGGTTTGTGTAGGTTACGGTTCTGAGGGCTGTAACATCAGAAAAATCTTTGTCAAAACCTTCGAGCATATTTTTAAATCTTACAAGTTCAGAAGAAACAAAACTCAATCCTGTGTATGTGATGTCGATTTTCTTTACACCCGGCTGAAGTACCAAAGTATCATTGTCGTGAACAGAAACGCTCTTGCCGTTTACATGGAAAGATTCAATGTGGGTACTAGGCATGATTCTGTTGTTCGTTGATTTCATCGGGTCGTAAACAGCAAAACCGTCAATGAGTGTAAAATACAATCTTCCGATGCTGTCCCTCATGGAAAGGGAAGTTGATGTAACACCACCGCTTTTAAGCCCGTCATTTTTCGTAAAGAATTTAGGAACGAGATTTTTCTTTTCACCCTTCAGATATTTTTCAAAATCAGATTTCTGAATCGAAGAAATACCGCGGTTACTTGTAATCCAAATAGTTTCCGTATAGTCATTGAGCATCTGAAAAATTGAATCGGTACCAAGTCCATCACTTGCATTAAAGTTGGTAAAGTTATGCCCGTCAAATCGTGAAATACCTGTTCCAGTACAAATCCAGAAGATTCCTTTCTCGTCCTGATTTATTTTAAAGACAACATTTCCGCTTAGTCCTGACTGTGTATTATATGACTGAACAACCCTGCCATTTTCAATGACATCGATACCACCACCGTCAGTACCAACCCAAAGCCTGTTCTTCGTGTCTACAAAGAGACTCATGATGTAGTCATTGCAAAGCCCCTGGTCGCTGTTGTAGTTTCTGATTTTTCCGTCAGGCATGACGCAGGCAAGGCCAGTCGTAGAACCAATCCAGAGGTTCCTGTCCTTGTCGTCAACGCAGACACGAACCTTGTCACCGATGATGCCGTCCTTTACAGTCCAGTTTACCAAGCCTTTCTTTGTTTTCCTGATCTGCCCCAGTTTCGAATAGCAGCTAACAAGGAGGTCTCCGTTGCGTGCAAGACCAACATGACGGATTCTTATTCCCCTCGTCATTCTGGTAAGTTCACTGTCAACAATTTCATCATTTCTGTAGCAGAGTATTCCGTCATCAGTACCAACCCAGACATTTCCGCCAAGGTCTTCGCAAATGGCATTTACCCCGACATTCAGCTGAAAGGTGTTGAATTTTCCAAGGGAAAGTTTTTCTACTCCACCGTGATCCGTTGCAAACCAGATGTTTCCTTCACGATCTTCAAGAATATGATTGATGGTATTGTCAGCCAGTCCCATTTCGGAAGTATATTTTGAAATTTTACCGTTCCTCAAAAGATATACACCGCGGTCACTAAGGAACCAAAGGTTTGAAGAACGGTCAAGATAGATTTCGTTTACAAGGCATTGCGGAATATCCTTGAAAACCGAAGGATTATTTTCCACACCGTTTTTAATCATTACAACGCCGTTGTGACTTATGCCGAATATGAGGTTGCCAAGATCATCCTGACCGATGGCAGAAACTGTATAGGTTCCGTATCTATCATTGAGGTAATCAAGGACATCGTAGTGGCGGAATCTTCCTTCACTATAGTAGTAGATTCCACCCTGCTTTGAAGTTGAAAGCCAGATGCGGCCTGCTGTATCGCAGTAAAGTGCAACGGCAAGAACATGTTCATTATCGATGTTATCAAGTCCATCAGGAACAGACATAATTCCATCAGGTTTAATTAAAACTACTCCGCTGGCAGTTCCAATCCAAATGTTTCCAAGCTTGTCTTCAACAATGTCTCTGACAGAATTGTTTGGTAGTCCATTTGTCGTATCATACTTTGTAATGGAATCACCACTGATTTTTACAACGCCTTCATCATTTGACCCAACCCAAAGATTGCAGTGGGAATCTTCGAATACAACACGGGCAGAACTGAAGCCAAGTTTTTCATCGGAGTTTCTGTTCATGATGTTGAAGTTAATTCCGTCAAAACGAACGAGGCCGTCGTAAGTCCCCATATAAACATAACCGTCTGTCGTCTGGATAATGTCTGTAATGGTATTCCCCGGAAGACCGTCAGCGGCAGTCCAAATGTGGCTGACATAATCAGTAGGGAAATTCTGTGAGAATAGAATATGCAAAAAAGACAACTGAAACGCTATGAATAATGCAAAAAACTTCCTGAAATTCATAGGTTTGATTATAACACAGTTTTTAAGAAAATTTTGTTTTTGTTGAAGCATAAAAAAAATCGCCATCAGAGGGGATTTTGAAGCCCGCACTCCAATGGCGATCTTAGCAGATGAAAATCAGTTTTTATTTAACAAATTCTTTCTTGAGGAAGTCCAGGTCAAGTTCTGGATAGAGAACATGAGCCTTAAGAAGCTTGTTTACTCTTTCACGAGCAGCTGACTTTGTTTCATCGCTGATTACAATCTTTCCCTTTGCTGGCTTTCCTTCCTTTGTAACGCCAGGCTTTGTGTTTTTGAGAACAAAGTCAACAATTGAAGCAACTTCCTTCATATCTTCTTCATTCATGCCAAGTGTTGTAAGGGCTGGAGTTCCGAGACGAACACCGGATGTCCACCATGCACCGTTCTTGTCATAAGGAAGGGCATTTGCATTTGCTGTGATGCCGCATTCAAACATTGCAGCTTCTGCCTGCTTACCTGTAAGTCCGTAAACTGTAACGTCTGCGAGCATAAGGTGGTTGTCTGTTCCCCCTGTCTGGAGAGGAATGTTGTATGACTTGAGGGCTTCTGCAAGAGCCTGTGCATTCTTTACAACCTGTGCAGCCCATGCCTGGTAAGCCTGAGTATTTGCTTCCTTGAAAGCGATTGCCTTTGCAGCCATGACGTGACCGAGTGGACCGCCGAGAACCATAGGACATCCCTTGTTTACATAGTCCATGTATTCTTTCTTGCAGAGGATCATGGCACCGCGTGGACCACGGAGTGTCTTGTGTGTTGTTGTCGTAACGATGTCTGCCCATTTTACCGGGTCATAGTCGCCCTGGAATACCTTACCAGCAACGAGACCTGCAAAGTGTGCCATATCTACCATGAGAACAGCACCGCATTTGTCTGCAATCTGGCGGAATCTCTTGAAGTCAATCTTGCGTGGGTATGCAGAAAAACCTGTCAAAAGGATGAGAGGTTTAACTTCCATTGCCTGCTTTTCGATTGCATCGTAGTCAAGGAGACCTGTCTTTTCGTCTACGCCGTATGGATGAGATTCAAACATACGGGCTGAAACGTTCATCTTGTAACCATGTGTAAGGTGTCCACCGCATGAATAGTCAAGACCCATGAGCTTCTGGTTTCCGAACTTCTTTCTGAGCATGTCGAACTGTTCTGCAGTAAGGTCGTTGAGGGACTTTACGCCTAGCTCTTCGAGAGTTGGAGTTTCAACCTTTGCACTGAGGATTGCCCAGTAAGCAACAAGGTTTGTATCTGCACCCGAGTGTGGCTGAACATAAGCATAGTCTGCACCAAAAAGTTTTTCTGCTTCGCGAGCTGCTGTGTTTTCAACTGCATCGATGTTCACGCATCCGCCGTAGTATCTGTGTTCTGGATATCCTTCTGCATACTTGTCAGTAAGAAGGTTGCCCATGGCTGACTGAACTGAAAGCGAACAGTAGTTTTCAGAAGCAACAAGCTTAAGGTGGCTTCTCTGGTTTTCAAGTTCATTTACAATGGAAGCTGCGATATCAGGACCGACTGCTGCAACCTGCTGAAGATTTGCAACATAGGCAGTCATTGCGGCATTTGGCTTGTTGCCGCAGGAAGAAAGATAATTTTCCAATGGTGTAGACATAATTTACCTCGGTTTTTAGTATGTTTTTAACAATACTAAAGAATTATAAGTATTTATGCAATTAGTTTAAAATTGAACAAAAACAGCAAATAACTTAAAATCACGGCTTATGGAAAACAATTTCTACGAGAAAGGCTTGAAATTTGAATGCAGGAGATGTTCCTATTGCTGCGGCAACGGACCGGGATTCGTCTATCTTTCAAAGGCTGATCTGGAAAGGTTCTGTGCCCACTTCGAAATGGAACCCATTGCCTTTGTAGAAAAATACTGCAGGTGGGTAACCTATTACGAAGGAAAAACAGTACTCGCCCTCATAGAAACAAAAAAACTTGAATGCGTCCTCTGGAACAATGGTTGCACGGCTTACAAAGGAAGACCCGTACAATGCAGGACCTGGCCTTTCTGGGACTGGATGGTAAAGGAAAAGGCAGACTGGGATGAATGTGCAAAAGACTGCCCCGGCATGAACAGCGGACCAGTTCATTCAAAAGAAGAAATAGAAAAAGCCGCAAAGGAATACAAGGAAAACATACCGCTGGATTTTGAACAGTGGCAGGCAGACTACCTTTAGTCAGTTTTTCCGTTGCGTCTTAACCAGTCCACGGAATTTTTCAGGGCAGCAACCGTCTTAGTTTCAATGACACACCTTGCATTGCATTCCCTTGCTAGGGCTATTCGGGCTTCAAGGTTCACATCTCCTTTTCCAAGCTCCTGATGACACTTTCCGCCCTGTTCAGTTCTTGTTCCGTCGTGAATGTGAAAATGAGCAAGCTTGCTTACGTGGGCAAGAATGTATTCCATATCCTTTTCATTGCTGCTGATGCTGTGCCCAACATCCCAGGTCAAACAAAAAACGTGACTTTCCAGAAGGTAATCCATTGCCTTTTTTTCAAAATCAGTAAAGCCGCCTGTGTTTTCAATGCAGATTTTTATATTGCCGTCTCCTATTTGCATCTCACAAAATTGACGGAACCGGACAATGCTTCCAAAATATTCATCAAATCTTTTTTCGTAAACAAAAACTTTTTCATCAGGAAGAGTAATGTAGATTCCATGATTCATGTGCATGTTGATTATTGGACATGAAATCTTCTTTGAAAATGCAATGGTAGATGCCACAGTATTAAGCCAGCCTTCCCTTACGAAATCATTGGCTTCGGAAACATCAAGATTTTCACTCAAGTGAACCGTAAAGTAAATTCCGTATTTTTCTTTAAGCCCGGAATATTTTTCAACATCAAAATGCCGAGCCTGATACTCGGGGAAATTCATGTTCAGTTCGATGAAATCCAGATCAAGTTTCCTGCACAACCTGCAGTTTGACTCAATAGAATCGAGTTCAATAAGCACGGGCATTCCGAAATCCATAGGCACTTCCATTGATTTTAGTTTTGAAAATAATTTTACCACTCTATTCATGAAGGAATTTCCCATGGGGAAAAAAAGCAACAATAAGGGCAAAAATCACGCTTTTAGATAATTTCGCAATATAATCTGAACAAGAGGCTTCATGTTGAATTACTACGGAATCTGTTTCATTCTTTCGCTATTCTTGCTACGATCATCTTCTATAAAAGTGTAAGCCTCTCATCTGAAAACGGAACCACAAGGCTCGTAAGGGAATAGGGACTGTTCCATCACATTTTCTATATTTTCCTCATAGTCCATTATCTGTACAGTTTGGGAATACTTATCGTAGCAATAAAGAGAAACAGGGAAGTTTCAGTCAAGGCAGTAGCAAAATTGCTGGTTATTACAGGTTTCCTTTTTTTCATGCATGAATTTCTTACAATTTATTTCTGTCAAAATCCGGATGCATTTCATAGAATTCACACGCAAGGATTTCCATGATATACCTGTCGTAGAATTTTCCATCGTACTGAACCTGCTATTCATCTTTATAATTTTCATACCATATCGGTTCTTTTGCATCCGCACCATCAATTCCGATAAATTTATTCATCCAGACAATTCCAAGCCACTGTCCTTTTTTAATTCCGGCATTATGGAAATGCCCTACTTCAGTAAAACCAAGGGACTTGTGGAAGCCAAGGCTTGCTTCATTTGTATCGACAATGACTGCGTAAATATACTGAAAGTTCTGCTTCTTCAAGGTTGAACTGAATCTATTGTACAAGGCTGTTGCAATTCCCCTTCTTCTTGGAGCATCAGCTGCAAGAACTATAGTCCATTCAACATTCCATTTGTAGGCATCGTGAGGACGCAAAGGTTCACCGCAGCAGTAACCAAGGATTTTTCCATTTTCATCTTCAGCAACATAAAAGGGATATTTTTCTTTTGTCTTGATAATTTTTTCCCTGTATTTTTCAACAGATGGATTTTCAATGGTAAAGGTAACATTAAGTCCGTCAACATAAGCCCCATAAATATCATGGCAAGCAAGGGCATCCCTTTCTTCTGCTACTCTGATTTTGAAATTCATCTTTTGGCCTCCATCACTTCACTCATCTAACATAATCTATATAAGCAAAGAAAAATCAACCTTTAAAACGGTAAATTTAATATTCAAAAAGAACTGACAATGTGTTATACTGAAAAAAAAATTGGATAAAAAATGAAAAAAAAGATCTCCCTGTTCAAAAGTCTGCACCTCAATTCAAAGGCGAGCGAAGAAGCAATGTCACTCATGTATTCTTCCTTCTACAAAATCCTGAGGTTGAATTTAAAGAAAGACTGCTACGAAGAAATCATGGTGTTTTCTAAAGAAAAACTTCCTGACAGGGGATATTCACACAACTTTTCTGATTGGGCAAAAAACTTTGCCATGACAGGAAACATTTACAAAGACGACATGGAAGAATACCTGGAATTTATCGACATGAAAAAAATCAAGAATAGATTCCAGGAAGCCCCTAAACAATACACAGTAAAGTACAGACGCAACATCGACGGAATCATGAGATGGGTTTCCCTGGACCTGATTCCTTGTCAGAATTACAGTGAAAAGAATCAGATTGTTTACCTTTATGTCCGCGACATTCACGATTCCCTTTCAAAGGAATTGAACGACTCACACTTACTGCAGACGGTTTCAGAAGCCATAACAAGAAGCTACCTTGCATGCGTATACATGGACATTGAAAACAATACATCAAGACTGATTTACGTCGATGAAAAAATCAGGTCATACCTTAGCGAGTCCAATTCAATACAGGAAACTTTGAACAATTCCATAATTTTTTTTACAGCACAGGAATATCAACCTCGAATGATGGATTTCTGTAATCTGAACACTTTGGGCGAAAGACTCAAAGGCAAATCAATAATCACATCCGAATATGTTGGAACCGGAGGACATTTCTGCCGCGCAAATTTCATTCCTGTAGGTTACGGCGACAATGGAGACCTTAAAAGCGTCATCTACACAAACAGATTCGTAGACGGAGAAATCATAAACCTTCGAGGACAGCTTGAAACGGAAAGGGCCCTCGTTGAATGCCTCACTACCCTTTCAGGTTCAGAAGATTTTGCAGAAGCAAATTCAAAAATCCTCAAGAATATCGGTGAATTCTATGATAGTGACAGAGCCTACACTTTCAAGATTGACTATGAAAAACAGACGGCAACCAATGAATTCGAATGGTGCAACACAAATGCAAGATCGCAGAAAAATTTACTGCAGGACATAAAGCTATCGTTTTTCTCAAGATGGCTTGATTTGTTCAGCAAAAAGGACATTGTTTTCCTTTCGAACATTTCGGAAGAACTTGATGGGAATTCAATAGAGTTCAATTTCCTCAACGACCTTGAAATCAACAGCATCATTGTCACTCCATTCTATGACAATGAAAACAAAAAGGTTACTGGGTTCATGGGCGTAGGCAATCCGAAAAGAAACATTGATACGGACATTGTCATTCGCTCTGCCACAACTTACATAATGGAAGAAAAGCTCAAGCAGACTTACACAGAAGAACTTTACAGAATGAGTTATTCCGACATGATGACAAAGACTTTGAACCGTGCAGCCTTCATCCGCGACATGAAGAAACTTGCAGAAGGCAATGATTTAAACACCGGAATTCTCTATGCAGATGTTAACGGACTTAAGTACACAAACGACAACAAGGGACACGAAGCCGGAGACATTCTCATTGAATCTGCCGTTTCTCTTCTCAAGAAATACTTTAGCAGGAAAAAGGACAAGCTATACCGCATAGGTGGTGACGAATTCGTTGTCATCAGCTCGGACATTTCCGAAAAGGAATTCCAGACTGTTGTTGCAAACCTAAAGGACATTCTTAAATCAAAATGGATTCTTAGCTGCGGTGGAGCCTGGTTCCAAAGGATTACCGACATCGATCAGGCAACAAAGGATGCTGAAAAATCCATGTACAGGAACAAAGCCGATTACTATGCAAGTAATGGTCATGCAGACAGGAGAAGCATGCGTGCAGAAGGAAACTAAAGACTGCTGAACGCTTTCATTGATACAAAAACTCTTTTCTACTATAATAGTGTTCAAAATTTATCCAGATTAGAGGACCAAAATGAAAGCTATCGAACTCGAAAAAGCTTACAACCCTAAGGATTTTGAAGACAGAATCTACAACCAGTGGGTTGATTCAGGATGCTTTAAACCAGCTTCTGATGAAAAATCACCATTACACGCATCTTACCTTTCAAAAAGCAAGAACACAGCAGTTTCAAAATATACAGTCGTCATTCCACCTCCAAATGTTACTGGTGTCCTTCACATGGGACACGGCCTTAACAATACACTCCAGGACATTGTAGTCCGCTACCACAGAATGAAGGGAGACAACACCCTCTGGGTTCCTGGAACCGACCACGCAGGCATTGCAACACAGAACGTTGTTGAACGCCAGCTCAAGAAAGAAGGCCTCAGCCGCAACGATCTTGGACGCGAAAAGTTCCTTGAACGCACCTGGCAGGTAAAGGAAGAACACCACAACACAATCGTAAAGCAGCAGCGCAAGCTTGGTAACAGCGTAGACTGGGACCGAGAACGATTTACTTATGACGAAGGACTTTCAAAGGCTGTTCGCGACGTTTTCGTAACACTCTATGAACGCGGCCTCATGTACAAGGGTCAGCGCCTTGTTAACTGGTGTCCTCGCTGCGGTACAGCCCTTGCAGACGATGAAGTTGACCATGAAGACACACAGGGTGCAATGTATCATCTTTATTACGAATACGCAGACGGAAGCGGAAAGATTGAAGTTGCAACAACTCGTCCTGAAACTTTCTTCGGTGATACAGCAGTTGCAGTAAACCCTTCCGACGAACGCTACACTGCCCTTGTCGGAAAGAAACTCAAGCTTCCTATTACAGGAAAGGAAATTCCAATCATTGCCGATGACTATGTAGACAAGGAATTCGGAACAGGTATGGTAAAGATTACTCCAGCCCACGACCCTAACGACTGGGAAGTTGGTAAGAGGCACAACCTTGAAGTAATCAACCTCCTTACTCCAGACGGAAAGCTCAACGAAAATGTTCCGGAAAAGTACCGCGGACTTAAGCCTGAACAGGCACGCAAGCTTGTTCTTGAAGACCTTTCAGAAGCAGGACTTTTCAAGGGTGAAGAAAAAATGACTCACTCTGTTGGACACTGCTACCGCTGTAAGACAGTCGTTGAGCCATATTTGTCATACCAGTGGTTCGTAAAGATGAAGCCAATGGCAGACAAGGCTCTTGCAGCATGGAAAAACGGAGAAATTCAGTTCTTCCCAAAGAAATGGGAAAACACATACGAACACTGGCTCACAAACATCCGTGACTGGTGTGTAAGCCGCCAGATCTGGTGGGGACACAGAATCCCAGCATGGTATTGCCAGGACTGTAACGAAACAATGGTAAGCCGCGAAGATGTATGCAAGTGTTCTAAATGCGGAAGCTCAAACATCAAGCAGGACCCAGATGTTCTCGATACATGGTTCTCTTCTTGGCTCTGGCCTTTCTCTACACTCGGTTGGCCACAGGAAACAGAAGACCTTGCAACTTTCTATCCTACTACAGCCCTTGTTACAGCTTATGACATCATCTTCTTCTGGGTAAGCCGCATGATCATGGCAGGTCTTGAATTCACAGGAAAGGCTCCTTTCCATGACATTTACATCCACGGTCTCGTTCGCGACAAGCAGGGACGCAAGATGTCAAAGTCCCTCGGAAACGGAATCGACCCGCTCGAAATCATCGACATGTACGGTGCAGACGCCCTCAAGTTCACCCTCAGCTACATGTGTGCACAGGGACAGGATGTTCTCGTAGACAAGGACAGCTTCAAGATGGGTTCCAAGTTCTGCAACAAGGTTTGGAACGCAAGCCGCTATATCCTTGGAAACCTTGAAGGACGCACACTCATTCCTGTTACTGATGCAGACCTTACAGAATTGGACAAGTGGATCTACACAAGGCTTGACAATGCTGTTGCAAATGCAAAAGATGCATTTGAAGCATACCGCTATAACGACGGTGCAAGCGCAATCTACGAATTCTTCTGGAACGACCTATGCGACTGGTATGTTGAAGCAACAAAGCTTTCATTTAAGAACGGTGATGACAGGGAGAAGGACCGAGCAGTTTCAGTACTCCTCAATGTGCTTGAAGAATCACTCCGCCTCATGCACCCATACATTCCGTTTGTTACAGAAGAAATCTGGTCAAAGCTTCCACTTGCAGAAATCGTAGAAAACCGCAGAAAAGCAGGCAGTCAGAAAGCAATCACAAACAGCGACTACACAGGACTCCTTGTTGATGCTCCATATCCGGAAGTTACAGAAGCTCGCAAGAATGCTGAAGTAAGCGCAAGATTCGATGTTCTCAAGGAACTCATCCGCAACGTTCGCGGTCTCCGCACAGAATGTGGAATTGACCCTGCCCTCAAGATCAGCATTGCAATCAAGGTTGCAGCAGGAACAAATGCAGAAGTAATCAAGGAAAAGACAGACATGATCCAGCTTCTTGCAGGCATCAAGACTATTGAATTTGTTGATGCAAACCCAGCAAAATCAATCGGTACTGTCGGCACAGGTTACGAAGCATTCCTTCTTGTTGACGAAAACATCAACATCGATCAGCTTGCAGCAAAATTCAAGAAGGACATTGACTGGGAAAAGGAAAATGTTCGCCGCAGTGAAAACAAGCTTAACGGAAAATTTGCAGAACACGCTCCTGCAGAACTTGTTCAGGCTGAAAGAGATGCCCTTGAAGTTGCAAAGAGCAAGATTGAAAAACTTGAAGGATACTTACAAAATTTGTAATTCATAATTCACAATTCATAATTTAAGGATGTTAATTCTAAATTTTGGTTATATAATGGTAATAGCCATATAATTACGAATTATACATTCTTAATTATGAATTATCTAATGGAGGCTTGAATATGGCAAAATATGAAATGGCAACCGAAAAACCATCCAGCATGGATACGGACAGAATGCTTCAGCTTTCTAACATTTCATTTGCGCCATACATTCAGCTTTCAACCATGCTCATCGGAAAGCAACGCCATGCAGGCGGCAACATGTTCCGTCATCAAATCGACACCATGGGCATCCTCATGGACTACGGTTACATTGATTCCGTCCTTCTAAAAGCAAGCGTTGTCCACGATACAGTGGAAGACATTCCAGACTTTGACGAAAGCCTCATAATGAATGCAGATGCAGACGGAAAGGATGTTCTTTCCCTTGTTCTTGAAGTCACAAAAAGACAGGGGGAAAAGAAAGACGACTTCCTCAAGCGCATCATTAATTTCGGTTCTCAGAAAGCAAAACTTTTGAAATGCGCAGACAGAATCAGCAACATGATAAGCCTTGGTTTTGTAACCGATGCAAAGTTCATCGAACGATACTGCAACGAAACGGAATTCTACATTCTTCCGATTGCAATTGAAGTTGACTACAATATGTATCAGGAGCTCATCAAGCTGATCATGACCCGCCGCCAGTACCTTGAACAGATCAACTACTTTGACAAGCCAAAAGAAAATTGAAGACGTTCTATTTTATCCTCAATTTTACAAGATAGTCCTTGTGTTCCTGAGTTACACGGAAGCTTTCCTTTGCTTTCTGAATGCTCTTATTGTGAACCCAAGGACTTAATTTTTTATCTTCAATAATCTTTACGGCATCATCCCATTGCTTTGCGAGAGCCGTAGCAAAATACCATGCCTGCATCATGTTAACATAGTATTCCCCACTTCGGATGGATGCAATTGTTTCCAGATGCTCAGGAAGAAAGTTTTCATCAAGAAAGTAAGTCATGAACACATCAATTCCATACCTTACGGTGTAAGTACTTTCACTTCTGATCCATTCACGGGCAAGCAAAAGAACCTTGGCGGAATTTTTTCTGAAAACTTTGGGATGACAGGTATCGCACACTGCCCAGTTATCTATGAAAGGAAGAAATTCAAGGAATCTTTCAATGCATTCATCATAGTCCTTTATCTGTTCAATCATAAAGGAATGAAGGAAATTCTCTTCAAGGTATTTATGAGGAAGGGATGAAAAAAACTTTTCCACACCATATTGTTTTTTGTTGGCAAACATTTCTTTTGCCAGTGCCCTTAATTTTGGCACCCTGACACCAATAATACTTTTAGCCTCCAATGTTGGAGTAAGGCTAGACTGGAATTCCCTGTACTTATTGTCCTGAAGTTCGAATAGAATCTTCTGTATCTTTGTCATTTTCATTTCCCTGAATTTATAATTGACTATTATAAACATGTAATATAATTTTGACAAATTACTTTTCGAGAATGATGACCTCCCGTGGATTACAAATCCTAAACCGCTTTACAGGCTGATGGCGTCTGCTTTTTTTTACGCAGGCAATGTCAGTTTTTTTTTGCATGTGCCTGCAAGGAATACCTTATTCCTCAGAACTGAGAAGGATAGCCCTTATAATTATCCTCATGCGTGCCGGACTTTCAATGAATGTTTCTGGTCAAAAAAAAGTTGGACGTTCAGCAATCCTTATGTGATTTATACCCGCAACTCTTGAAATTCTCGGATACTTTTTTTATTGCACCTCATTTTCTTGGAACAACAAAACTTGAAGCTTTAATAATCGGAGCCGTTCTTGCAGCAGTTTCGCCAGCCGTCATAGTTCCAAGAAAGATCAGACTTACAGAAGAAGGCTACGGAATAAAAAAAACAGATTCCAAAGATGATTCTTGCAGGAGCAAGTGTAGATGATGTTTTTGTAATCGTGATTTTTTCAACCTTCATCAGCATGGCACAAGGAAAGGAAATTGATGCCATAAAGATTGCTTCCATTCCTTATTCTCCTAAGCGCTGCATTTATGCTTGATTACATCGAAGTTAAATTCGGAAACACAATCCCATTCAGCGGACTCATAGCGGTTATGGCCATGGAAATAGGACTTCAGAATAACAGAAAGAATATTCTGTGCCTTCAGTTACATTCCTAAAGCAACTGTTCAGGCGGCCATAGGCGGCATTCCGCTGGCAATGGGTCTTTCCTGCGGAAACACAGTTCTAACAGTAGCAGTCATGGGAATTATAATTACAGCCCCTTTGGGAGCAGCCTTAATCGACTTGTTTTACAGGAGAATGTTAAGCAAAGATTAACACAAGGCGATAAAGTAGTTATTTCCATAAAACAGCACTATACTTAACCTATGGATATCGATGACATCTTTACTATGATGGTGCACGGCAACGCCACAAAAATCACTCATTCAGAGCAGCTGGACGGATTAAGGGAACTCCTTGAAGACAACTTCATGGAAAATTGCTATCTACTCAACGAAGAAGATTCCCTTGAATATGCCGTAAAAGATACTTTATATGACGAAGCCGTAAATGAGGATTTTGATGAAAAAATAATCCGCAGGGCTTTGGAACTTGGATACTACCCCATGTCCATGAAAAAAAGGGTTACAAGAATAGCAGAACTAAAGGAAAAAGACTTTGAGCACCTAAGGGACAAAGGAAAGAAGAAGCAACAGGAATTTTTCCGTAACTTCATGACCATAAAATACCATTCAAAGAAACTGCTCGTTACTTTTGACAGGCTTCACACTTCAAAAAAACTAAAATCCTGGCTCAACGGAAAATTTGCAGACTATTCCATAACCTTTAACAAAGCCTACGACCAGTGCATAGAGGAACTCCTTAAGGCATACCCTGAAACATGGCTTACGGAAGACCTGCTTGAAAAATACAAGGTCATCCATGAAAATCCAGACGACAAGGTCAGCATTGATTCCGTGGAAATCTGGCATAACGGAAAACTTGTGGCAGGCGAAATAGGATTTACAACCCACAACGCCTATGCAAGTCTAAGTGGATTTCATAATGAAGATGATGCTGGTACAGTACAGATGTGCATACTGGGACTTTTTCTAAAAAACAACGGATACGCATACTGGGATCTGGGAATGGAGCTTGAATACAAATACAGGTATGGCGCTGTTTCATGTAACAGGGATGAACAGGAAAAATACTATGGAACCTTGGGCAAAGAAAAACTGACCTTTCCTGTGGATGAAATCAAGCTTTCTGAATTCCTTAAGTTCCTGTAAAAAAAGGGGATGACCAATAAGTTCAAAAAGTGTCATTTTATTTGCAATATAAGAGATTGCCGTGTCGAGCACGGCAATGACTCATACTTATTGGACAGTCTCTTTTCATTAAATCACAATTCGATTTCGAACAGACTTATTTCTTTGCAATAAGTTTTGCCTGTGTATCAGGATTGTACATGGCAAGAACTTCCGACGCAAAGTTTGCATCCAATTCACTCCTGTAACTCTGAATCTGCGAAATGTAGTTGAGAGTAGTCTGAGGCGTGTTGTTCTTGCGAACCTTGTTTGTCCCCGCATTGTACATGGCAAGGGCAGCAATATCATTGCCTGCAGTATTAAGGCAGAAGCGAAGATGTGCAAGTCCATAGCGTGCAGAAACCTTTGGATCATAGAAATCTGACTCTTCAAGTTTTGGGAAACTAGTGTTGTTCAGCTGGAAAAGCCCACGGTCAATGCTTCCGTTTGTATTCTTGTGCATTGCATTGATTCTGTACTTGCTTTCTGTATGAGCAAGGGCAAATGCAAGAGAAAGAGGAATGCTGTATTCGTCAGCATACTGAAGGATTGCATCAGAAATTTCGCGGTTGTTTACAACACGGCTATAATACCATTCAACAGCAGCACGGCTTGATGCCTGGCGATAAAGAGTAAGGCCAGTATCTTCCTTTCTTTTGCTTTCGATTACAAGTTCAGGATATTCCTCTTCAAAGAGACTTTCGTATGTTACCTTCTGATCTTCAGCAACATCGTAGTATGATCCAAGTGAAATGACTTCATGATTGGTATTGTCTTCAGGAATGAAAACTGCAATTCCAACGCATACAGTAACAAAGAACAAGCTGAAAGCAACAGTTCCTGAAACAAGCTTGACTAAATCTTCACGATCAAATCCCATCTTTTTCCCCCGATACGCTAAAATATAGTTTATTTTGACAAATTCGACAAAAATGTTCAAGAGAATTCGGTGAAATTTTCTTGCAATCCTTACACTATTTCGCAAAGATTGCCATACTTTGTTAATATCTTACTATTTTCTCGTTACTTTCAGACAATTCTGAATTCTTTGTAAAATAAATGTAATGCTTGTGTTTTGCGCTAAGTTCTTCCATAAAAAAAGAAGGATCAGCTTCCGATGGAACAGCAAAGCCGATGATGTTTTCGCAGTCCTTAATGCGTCGGGCGCAATGTTTCATGCTTGCAACAAAGGCTTCTTTCTGCACTTCGCTGTCGCAGGCAGAATCACATTCAGGAACAACAAAACCGTATGTACCATTGTCTTCCATGGCCTTAAACTTGTCCCTGAGGTTTGCAAGGAATTCCTCGTTGTAAGAATCTTCGTCCAACCCTACTTCAGTCCATTTTACACCGTACGCCTTTATCTTGTCCGAATTGAGTTCAGCTTTTGAACCGTCAAGAAAATAAAGTTCATTTTTTTCAGAATAGAATTTTGCTTCGATTTTCATAGGCAGAATATAGCACAAAAAAAAGTTTTAGGGTATCTCTTGAAATTGTAAACATGCATCAACATGCATCAAACCGCAAAAAAAACTATACAAGTTCTTTCTATTATTATATAATTGAAAATAACGATTGTTTTATTTTTCAGGGGTTTTTCAATGGCAGACAAAATCACAGCGGACAAAGTAATCAGGGCATTTCTTGACGCATCTTTCATGCGCTCAGAAGGAAACACCAGTCTTGCAGATATTGCTGACATCCTGCACATCAAGAAGGCATCCCTTTACAATCACTTTGAAAGTCGCGACGACATTGTAGAAAAGACTTTGGAATCCTGTGCAGACTACCTTGCAGCAATCAGTTTTATTCCGGGCGACATATCTTCCGTTGCAAACAAATATCCTGCAGAAACAGTCCTCAAGGGAATCATAACACGCTATGTAAAAATGCACGAAAAATCCCCTCTTTTCCAGATCTATACTTTTGTAGAAAGCATGAAATATTTCAACAGACGCGCTACAGAAATCATTGCAGATGAAAACAAAAAACTTGTTGAACAGACTGAAAAGACACTTGTTGAACTCAGTAAAGTCGGAAAGATTTCAATTGCAGAAGACAAAATTCGCACTACATCAAAATGGTTTGTTGCAGGAATCAACGATTTTCTCTCACATTACCTTATGACCCGCAAACAGGTTGTAATGACAAGCCCTCAGACAGGAGAAGGAGAACTTTTCCAGCTGGAACCTGACGAAAAGGGAATTGAAAAAATCAATCTTCTTGTAGAAGAATTCTGCAGAATGATTTAAAAGAGAAAAGGGGCTGTCCAATAAGTATGAGTCATTGCAGTGTTCGACACGGCAATCTCTTGCATTGCAATTAAATGGATTTTCGAGTCAATCCCGAAAATGACACTTTTTGAACTTATTGATCATCCCCTTTTTTTTATCTTGACTCAAGCCTGACTATCAGCTGCTCAAGCTTTTCCGAATATTGTCTGTCTGCAGCCCAAGTACCTGCAAGTCCTTCTATTGTTGGAGATTTGCCCCTTGGATTTACATACCTGTACCTAGGATCAATGCATTCATTTACAAGTACAACATCGGCAGTGGTTGCATAGGCATGCAGATGCTGAACATGGGCACGCACACCAAGCTGTTCCGTCTCAAAAACCAACCCGCGCTGTTCTTCATTGATGGCGCCAAGTCCGCAATAATTGTGCATGTCAGGCGTTACAAGGTTTCCATACTGAAGGAATCCAGTTTCATGGCACATCTGTATAAAGGCACAGTCGCTGTTGATTCCTTCCATACCGGCTTCTTCGACGTAGAGGCCTGCAAGAAGTTCAACATTTTCACGGTCTGCCTCAGGATTGTTCATCATGAAAAAATCAACAAGTTCCTGAGCTGTCATTACTCCGCGTCCAGTAAGGCTGCGGGAAACAATCTTATGATGCCTTGTTGTAACACAGCCTGCAAAAAGCATTGCTCCAAGGACAATGAACGCAAAGAATTTTTTCTTCATGAATTACTTTCCTTCGATTGTAGTTCCGACATAATCCTTGTCATTAAGGATGTTCTCAATGTTGTCAATGTTCTTTCCTGCCGCACAGATTACCTTAAGTCCAAGTTCCTGAGCCTTCTTTGATGCAATAGGGTCAAAAGGACAATTCTTTCCTGGAATCCATTCATCACCGACCATCTTGCGGAAATCTGTCCAGCTGATTTTATCAATAGGCCTTGCATCAGGATTTTTTCTTGGATCGTCTGTGTAAACTTTTTCAATGTTGGAAAGGTTTACGACAGTATCTGCATTGAACTGTTCTGCAAGGTAAACGGCATCTGTATCTGTAGAGAAACCCGGCTTCCATCCTGCGGCAACGATGATTCTTCCAGTAAAGTCACAGAGTTTTGTTGGGTCTGTGATTACAGGCTGCCGGCACAAAGGTCCAAATACAGTTTTGAGGATCTGGGCATTGAGTCTTGTAGCTGTAATCCCAATCCAGTCGCAGGCATTGTTTGTTTCATCTGCATTTTCAAATGAAAGCATCTTCTTCTGCCTGTCGTCAAATTTTTCTGCAACTGCCCTGTATGCATTCTGATAAACACGGGCTGGAGCTCCACCACCTGCAACAAAAACAAGGCGACCGTCTTCATGTTCTTCAAGCCACTTGCAAACCATCTTGCTGAAAGATGCAAGAAGTTCCACATCAACACCGTCCGGCGCAATAATTGAACCGCCAACTGAAAGTACCTTAGTAATCATAATTTTCTCCCAAAAAACATTTTTTTATCCAGCAGATTTTTCTGCTTTGTAAGTTTTAATAAATTCCAAGAATTATAGGGTCATTCCAAAGGGAACTGTAACTTGAAGTTGCATCCCCCGCTTCTTCCCATATTGACTGAAGGGCATAAGTCCTTGGTCTGTAGACAATCTTGCTGTTAAGGGAAGACTGCTTGATCTGGTGGAAACCTCTGCTGAAGGCAATGTGCTGGCAGTCCATGTTTCCAAAATAAAATTCCTGCCTGTCTTCAATAGCCTTGAAAGGATTGAACTCAAGACCGCACGCAAGGGCAACATCCACAGGGAACCATCCGTAACCTTCAAAATAAATTTCAGTCCACCAGTGAGGCTTCACTTCCGACTTGTCTTGAACAAGAATGCCTGCCACAGGAACTGCAGGAATGCCAGCCTGCCGGCAAAGTGCTGTATAAAGGACCGTAAAGTCATAGGCATCACCCTTCTTTCTCCTGATTAAATCAAGAAAAGAAATGTCACCTGTTCTTACCTTGTCAGAAATTTCATAGTTTGAAATGAAATAATTATATACAAGTTTTGCCATGTTGTAAGGATTCTTTTCCTTTCCGCAAATGGAATCAAGCAAAAGCTGTATTGCAGAGTTTTCAAGCTGAACGCAGGAATCGGAAGAAACATAGCGAGAATAGAAGGCACTTGATTTGTCCCTGTATTCCTTTACCTTAAGAGGATTGATTCCGCTCTTTACATTGTATGCACTCACTACATAAGTCTGGCTGAATCTTTCCTTGCTGTTTGAAATCTGATTGAGCTGCTTCTTGTGAATCATGTCAAAAGGATCATCCACAATGAAAGGATCTGGATATACTTCGTTCAGTTCCGCATAAGGCTGGAAAGAAGTTATTACAGGCTTTGGAATGTAAAGGGAAATGGAACTTTCCTGTGTTGCCACATGATTTGAAATGTCTGCGGCAACCTGAATTACGTAAGTGCGCTTGTTTTCATACTGTTTTTTCCCGGAAGGATAATTTATGTTGATTTTCCTAGTTCCACTGGAACCATGATTTGTTTCTATATAGAAAGAACCGCTGGCTGCACCATCAGGAATCCTTACGGAAATTTCAGAATCGTTCCAGGACACATAGTCAAAGTCAGATTCATTGGCTGCAATGAAGGTACCGTTCCTATCGCCATTGCCACCATCGGCAAACACAGCAACATCATCACGGTTTGCGGAAAAGTAGATTTCCGAAGTTCCACGGGCACTGCCAAAATTTGAACCAGTAATTGTAATCACCTGCCCAATTACAGCCGCATCATGGGAAACAGATGCAATGGTAGGAATGGAAGATCCCGGATCCATTCTTACGGCAACAGGAATGCCGATCTCATTGGCAAAGAATGCAGGCTCTGACTTTCCGGCTGAAGTGCCAACGATTACAAGGCCATCCTGAACATTTGACGGGAGTATAAAAGAAATTTTTGAATCCGTCCAAACCTTGTATGCACTGGAAGTAATTCTTGAACCGGCAATCTCAACATAGGAAGTTCCCCGGGAAGAACCAAAACCGCTTCCTGTAATCACCATTTCATCACCAGGAGCACCAATAAGAGGATTTATGGTCTGGATATTTGGCTTTCGCTTTACATTATGGCTTACTGCACGAAATAAAAAAACGACACCCGCAAGAAGAACAATCCAAGACACAGTTCTTGCAAGGGGTGACCGCCTGAGAAGATTTTTATATGAACTAATGATGCTCAATTCATTTTCCTACTTGAAAAGAAACTTTTAGGAAAGGTGACGAAACAGAAAAAGTAAATCCCTTAGAATGTTCTGCTTCATGCTCTTTCTGACCCGATGAATCAACAGGAGTGAATACATCATAATCAGCAAGGGCAGGTTTAACAATAGGTGAAACGTAAGCCCCGCAATCATCAAAAATCATTTTTTGAACTGCAACTGCTTTTTCGCTGGCAGGAACAGCAACTACGGAAGGACCTGCCTCTTCAGAACCAAGGAATGACGCATAGTGGACTGCATCAATATTGCTTTCGAGCATTACAGGATTTACGCCGGACCTTGACACTGACCTTGTCAGGGGAGAAAATTCCTTCTGAACGGCAACTTCCGAAGACTTGCCCCCAGGAAGCGCAAAAGCAACAACTGCGGCGGCTGCAACACCGGCAGCAAAATACTGAAACCCTCTGAACTTTGGGAAGCCGACAACATTTGAACGGCGTTTTTCCTCTTTCTTGAAAGTGCTGTATGACATTTTTGCCTGAAGGCGGGCAAAGCTTTCATCAAGCTGTTTCTGCGTAAAGGAAATAGAAGATGAATCCTCATGGATGAATCCTTTGAGTTCAGTCAGTTTTTCAAGCATGACCGAACACTTTGGACATGAAGCAACATGTGCTTCATATTCTGCAATGAATTCCTCAGGAAGTTCGCCGTCGAGATACAAAGAATGAAGGTCATTTTCAGGACAAGTAGACATCGTCTTCTCCTATCAGTTTTAGTAATTGAGCCCTGGCTCTGAATACCCTTACCTTTACATTCCCCTCGGATATTCCCAGCTGCTCACCTATTTCCTTATAGTTCAAATCTGCATATTCACGCAGAACAATAACTTCCTTAAGGTTTTCAGGCAACTGATTGATTGCTTCAACAACCTTTTCCTTTGCCTCTTTCTTAAGCAGATCAACTTCACCGCTTTCCATGTACTGACGGCCTTCATAAAGAGCCTTGTGGTAGGCATTGGCCTCGCGCAACTTTCTCTTTGCATAGTTCAAGGATGCATTCTTGACTACACGGATAAGCCAGAAAGTAGCATCATTCATTGTCGGAAAGACCATTTGCTTTTCCCTTGCCTTGATGTAACTGTCATGGACAAGGTCTTCCGCAGCTTCTTCGTCAAGGACAACCTTTACGGCCACCTTAAAAAGAACGGTGAATGTAGCGTCATATATTTTTCTAAAGTCCGCATCATTGATTGAATTCAATTCTGCGGATGTCTTTTCTTCTGATAACAATTCAATATACCTGCAGTTACAAAAATTATTAGAAAATTCTAATTTTTCTAGTCACGCTTCCACTCCGGTCCCTTTGGAGTATCAATTATTGTAATTCCACGGGCCTTGAGGATGTCACGGATTTCATCGCATCGGGCAAAATTCTTTGCTGTCTTTGCCTCTGTGCGTTCTGCAACAAGGGCATCGATTTCTGCTGCTTCAGGATCTCCTTCGTGAGGATTGATGCTTGCCTTCTTTTCCTCTTCTTCAAGAACAAGAGCGGCCTTTTCAAGGAGCTTCAGACCGATTACAGTGTCCATTCTTGCAACAAGTTCAATCTTTTCTTCTGCAGAAAGGGCATTGTCCTTGACTACCTTCTGAATCATTGAAAGTCCAACTGGAGCAAGGAGGTCGTTTTCCATTGCTTCGCGGAACTTGGTGATGTATTCGGCAGCCTTTTCTGAAAGCCCCGAAACATCAGAAGCCTGTCCCTTGGCATAAACCTTTGCCGCAGCTGCCTTGAGGACATCAGACTTCTCAGAAAGCTTTGCAACACGGCTTACAAGGGCTTCACGGCTCTTCTTTGCACCGTCCATGGCATCCCAGCTGAAAAGCACCTGCTTGCGGTAGTGTGCACCAAGAAGGAAGAAACGGTAGTCCAGGGCATCGTATCCCTTGTCTACTAACGACTGAAGTGTCAAAAAGTTACCGCTTGACTTGGACATTTTTGTAGCACCCTGGAGAACAAGGAATTCATTGTGCATCCAGTAGTTTACCCAAGGTCCCTTTGCGGCTTCTTCTGCACTGAAAGAACCTTCAGACTGTGCAATTTCGTTTGTGTGGTGAACAGGAACATGGTCAATGCCGCCTGTATGGATGTCAAAATGCTGGCCGAGGTACTTCATGCTCATGGCAGAACATTCAATGTGCCATCCAGGGTATCCCTTGCCCCATGGAGAGTCCCAGAGCAATGCCTGGTTTTCAAATTTTGACTTTGTGAACCAGAGGGCAAAATCCTGGGGATTCTTCTTGTTTTCGTCGATTACTACTTCCTTTCGACGGCCTGCACCTTCCTTAAGTTCATCCAGCTGAAGGTTTGCAAGCTTTCCGTAATCCTTGTATGTGCTTACGTCGTAGTAAAGGTTTCCGCCAGCCATGTACGTATGGCCGTTTGCCTCAAGTTTCTTGATGAGTTCAATCATTTCCTGAATGTGTTCTGTAGCCTTGCAGACAACATCAGGGCGAATGATGTTCAGCCTGTCGATATCTTTAAAGAATGCATCAGTATAGAATTTTGCAATTTCCATTACGCTCTGATGCTTTTCTTCAGCAGTCTTGACCATCTTGTCTTCGCCGTCGTCGCTGTCTCCGCTAAGGTGTCCAACATCAGTAATATTCATTACATGTTTCTTGTCATAACCCAGGAAAGTCAAAGTACGGTCAAGGGTATCAAGGAACACGTAAGCGCGGAGATTTCCGATGTGTGCATAGTTGTATACTGTTGGTCCGCAGCCGTAAAATCCAACGAAACCGTCTTTGATAGGCTTGAATTCTTCAAGTTTGCGACCCATTGTGTTGTATAATTTAAGAGCCATAATAGCCTCCGATGGCAAATAATAATTGCGTGATTTGCTTTAGTTTTCTATAATAATAGCAATGTTAAAACTACACGAATTCATCGAAAATATCAATAAAACGCAATATAAGGGAAAAGTTCTCGAGCACGAACAGATGGCTCCAAGGACAACAATGATGACAGGGGGAACGGCAGCCCTCCTTCTTTCTCCCGCAGACGAAGAATCCATTTTCATTGCAGTAAACCTGCTTAAGGATTCGGGAATTCCATATTTCATATTGGGCGGAGGAAGCAACGTAATATTCCCGGACGAAGAACTGGAAGCAGCCGTCATCTCCACCGAAAACCTCAATTCCATACTAATAGAAGAAAAAAACGAAGGCCATACCCTCGTAAAGTGCGGATGCGGTACAAAAACCAATGACCTTGTTGATTTCTGTACAGAAAACGGAATCAGCGGCCTTGAAACTTTTGCCGGACTGCCGGGAACCGTTGGCGGTGCCGCCTACATGAACGCCAGGTGTTACGGAAAGGAGATGTCGGATGTTATATATACGGCAAGATTCCTTGAATTCAACAGGACTGTAAAAATTGAAGAATTTACCCATAATTTTATTGAACGACACTTGAAAATGTATCATAATACGAAGATGGGTGAGGATTGGGCATATAAGAATTCACCTTTTATGCATAGCCAAAGATTCATCACATCCCTGACATTTAAGGCTGGACCAGTTGATTCCGATAAAAAAGATGAGGTTGGTCTTGAATGCGGAAAATTCGTAAAAGACCGAGAAGACAAGGGGCATTTCAAGGCTCCAAGCGCCGGCAGCGTTTTCAAGAACGACAGAAACTTTGGAGAACCAAGTGGAGTTCTCATAGACAGGGCTGGGCTCAAGGGAATGGAACTCGGTGGTGCACAGGTTGCTCCGTGGCATGGAAACATCATCATAAACCGCGGTAAAGCCAGCAGTTCCGACATAAAGAACCTTGTAAGGACCGTACAGGAAAAGGTCAGGGAAAACACAGGCTTCACGCTGGAGCCTGAAATTATTTTTGCAGAACAGAATCTTCAATGATTCTCTATATATAAAGGTGGTAAAAAGTTGCTTCAGCTTTCATTTGTCAATTTCAAACCCAATTCTCACATTCTCCTTGAGGGAACACCTGCAACTGACAGATTTTTCATTATTCAGAGCGGGAAAGCCCGCACATACAACGAAAACCCTATTCCTGGAATCAAGCCTGAAATTCTTGGACCTGGAGACTTCATTGGCGTTGTTGCCTGCATGTCGGGGCATTCCCAGACAAAGAATGTTGTTGCAATAGAACCTGTAACCGCCATCATGGTAATGAAGTCACAGTATCCTGAACTCATTGCACAGAATACACCTGTCGCCATCAAAATCGTAAAGTCATTTGCTCGCGACATGAGGATCGTCAACGACCAGCTTACACAGCTAACAGCAAAAAAGAACCTCGTTGATTCTCCGGAAGAAATCTTCCACATTGCAGAATACTACGAAAAGCAGGGACTGAACGACATTGCCTGCTACGGTTACTACCAGTACATCAAGCATTGTTCCACAGGAATTAACCTTGATCTTGCAAAGGCAAAATTCATAAAGCTCAAGCCAAGGTCAAGGGCAGTTTATTTTGAACCTACAAATGAAGTCGTACGTACCTACCCAGCCAACACAATGATCATGGCAGAATGCCAGTCAGGCGGCGACATGTTCATCATCCAGGACGGTTCAGTAAGAATCACAAAGGTAGTTGACGGAAAGGAAATCATCCTTGCCATTCTCAAAAAAGGCGACATGTTCGGTGAAATGGCTCTCCTTGAAAACAAGCCGAGATCAGCAAGTGCAATTGCACACACTACCTGTCAGCTTATGGTTGTAAACAAAACAAACTTCAACCAGATGGTTACAACACAGCCTCAGATGATCTCAAAACTTACTACAACTTTTGCAGACCGTCTTTGGGCAATGTACCGTCAGCTTGCAAACACAACTCTTTCAGACCCTCGCGAAAAACTTATCGACATGGTAGCACTTCAGATTGAAAAGCTTAAGACAACCCCTGTAAAGGGTGAAGTATACAACACAGGAATCTCCGTTGTGGACCTCCTCAAAATGTGTGCCATTCCAGTAGAACAGCAGAACAGTGCCTACAACCAGCTTTTGTCAGATCAGAATGTAAAGATCGTCAACAGCCAGGTTCTTGTTCCTAACGTTAATGAAATCATCAAGCAGGCAGCCTTCTACAGAAAACAGAGTTCAAAACATGCAAAAGAACATTAAGAAAATTTCAGCATTTGCCCTTTTCCTTCTCTTTTCTGCATTGCTTTATGCAGATAAAAATCTTCCTGACGGCTTCAAGAAAATCCGTTTCGGAATGACAGTGGATCAGGTAAAGGAAGAATTGAAGAAAGACCCTTCCTTTGGTTTCCGCGGAGACAGGGACGTATCTCTACTTCCAGGTGAAAACAGAATCCTCATTGAAACAGACACGTCAAGGACAGCACCATATTCATTTCTTGAACGCTGCTGGTTTCAGTTTTTCGACGACAAGCTTTACACAATTACAATCAACATGAAGAAAAAGAAGATGGACCACTATTCCATCTACACTACCCTTACGGAAAAATACGGAAACCCAGACTCCCTCAATCCGGAAAAGAGCGAATGGAGAAGCGACGGCGTCATAATGTCGCTCGAACGCCCTCTTACCCTTAAATACACGGACCGTAAGATTTTTGAGGACCTTCAGTCTAAGGCTATGGTCAAGGAAACTGCGGAAGAACAGTCCAAGCAGGACTTTCTGGATCTTCTATGAAAAAAAATTTCTTTTTATTTTTTTCACTTGTGGCAATGATTTCCTTTTCCTGCAGTGCAGAAAGGGGGAAATTCAGGCTTCCAGTCGAAAACATTTCCATTACAAGATCGGATGGAACAGCTTTTGAAGTCCGTGCAGAAATTGCCGTAAAGCAGGAAGAAAGAAACTACGGTTTCATGAACAGGAAAAACATCCCGGCTGGAACCGGCATGCTATTTGTCTTTGAAAACGAACAGCAGCTGAGCTTCTGGATGAAAAACACCCCTCACCCACTTTCCATTGCATACATTACAAAAAGCGGAACGGTGCGCGACATTTTCGACATGAAGCCGCACAGCCTGTCTCCGATTTTGAGCACTGGTTCCGTAAAGTACGCCCTTGAAGTTCCCCAGGGGTGGTTTAAAGCTTGCGGAATAAAACCCGGTGACAGAGTCGAAATTCCTGGAAAATACAGATAAATATAGAAGGGGCTGTCCAATAAGTATGAGTCATTGCCGTGCTCTACACGGCAATCTCTTGTATTGCAATTAAATGGATTTTCGGGTCAGATGACACTTTTTGAACTTATTGATCATCCCCTTTTGATCTTTAAAGTTTCTTAAGTTCTTCCTTTGCTATCTTGTCTTCAGGATCAAGTTCAAGAACAACTTCAAAATATTTTTTTGCCTCATCGGTTTTGCCAAGCTTGAGGCTAAGGAAACCGAGGTTTGAAATTACCTTTGTATTTTCACAATCCATGGAAAGGGCTTCCTTAAGGGTATCATAAGCCTCTTCAGTATCGCCTGTTTCCATCTGGCAGATCGCAAGCTCGTTTAGGGTGTCGGCATTTTCGTCGCCGCCTTCACATTCGCGAGCCTTGAGGAAAGCTGCCTTTGCATCTGCAAACCTTCCAAGCCTCCTGAGTCCCCATCCCAAAAGGAACCAGGCATTCCAAACTGCAGGATTGTCTACAAGGAACTTTCTGATTTCTTCAAGTCCCTTTTCTTCCTGTCCGCTGGAAATGTATTTGTATGCATCATGGAACCTGTCGCTTTCAAGGTTGCGGTTTGAAATCTTGTTGATGATTTCCTGTGCACGTTCCTTCTTGTAGCCACCGTTCTCACCAAGTTCTTCGTCTGATTTGTCCGAGGTAAGGGCAAGGAAACTTTCAAAACAGGCCTTTGCTTCCCCGTATTCACTCTTTTTAAGATAGAAGAATCCTGCATTGAAGTATCCGTCAGGAAGTTCCTTGTCGCTGTCCAGAACTTTCTTGTAATAGGTCAAGGCAAGGTCATCAAAGGCATCAGCATCCTCATTGAGGGTGTTGCGCCTGAAACTGTCGGCCTTCTGGTCATAGAAAATTGCAAGGTTAAGGATGATGGCATAGTCTTCAGGATCGATTCCATGAACTGCAAGCCAGATTTCTTCCGCAAGCTCCCATTCTTCATCATGAGCCTTGAGGATGGCAGCCTCTGCAAGTTCCTTCTTGATGTTTGGGCGAATGTCCGTAATGAGTTTTCTGTAGTAGGCAGAATTTTTGTTTTCCCTGTCATAGGCAAGAACGGTGAGGATTCCGGAAAGAATCTGTTCTTCAGAAAGTTTTGCAAAATCCTCTTCCACAGGATCATCCAGGTTCTTTTTCTGAACCGGAAGTTCTACTGAAGAATCAATTTTCATTGCTTCCGAAGAAAACTTTGCATCTGCAGGAATCTTAACAAAATAGATTGAATCCAATGGGTTTGCTGAAGCCATATCGCATTTCCTTTTTTTCTATTTGATATAAAAAAAATATGGCATCTCTATATCAGAGATGCCCGAATAATTCAAGTAACTTCGTCACTTAGCTGAAGCCGCCGGTGCTGCTGGAGCTACACCACAAACAGGAGTTGCCGTCTCTGGAACTTCATCCGCAAACTTGTTGTCCAATTCACTCTTTCGTACGGAAGTGATGTACTTGTTGATGTGAATCTTGTATGGAAGGCTAACGGATTCTTCTGCAAACTTGATGCTTGCAACTATAATATCCTTTCTGCCTTCAATGAAATTGGCACCAACAACAACACCGCTGAGGGTAATGATTTCATGCGGATCTTCAAATTCAAGCTGAAGCTGAACTTCCTTTTTAAGGAGGTACTGAGCAAGTCCCATGAGAACGATTTTAGCACCGCCAAAGGAAAGATCCTGAAGAATGCAGTGGCGAGGAACGTTCTGAATGGTAACAACCATTTCTTTTTTTGTAATTCCAAGCCTTCTCATTGAGTCCTGATTGATTATGATGCGGTCTTCCTTACGCTTTACTGCATTACCATTTGCATCAAGAATATTTCCAATCATCTGAATCAAATCATCAGGCGGACGCTGTGTGTACTGGAGCTGGACGATGGCAAGGTCCGAACTGTTCATATATGGCTGACAGATCTGAACTCTTGCTGAAACAAAGAAACTCATGAGCTGACCGTCAGGCTGGTAAAAACTGAATCTAAGGCTGACAGGAGCCGGTTCCTGCTTTGAAAGAACCTGATATGCACCACTCTTTGTTCCAATGATTATCTTCGCAATGTTGAAGGTAGTACTGCTGATAATGCAAGGCCACTGGAGACCTCCGCTCTTAATGTAAATCTGGCGAGGGTCCATTTTAAGGGTGCGCATGATTTCTTTCGAGAAAGTAATTTCTGTATCTTTGTAATCGTCATAGTAACGATTCAAAGTCTGTGCAGTTACAACAGTTGCCATAACTTCAATTGTAATTCATAAATAGTGTTTAGACAACAGGAATATAATTTTTTTGTTTTTCTGACGGAGCAAAAAAGGCATAAAAGCATCTCTTCCACCATGAAAATAAATTCAAAAATTTTCAGATTTTTATTGACTTTTAAGTGTATAAAGGGGATAGTAACAAAAATACCAACATTATTTAGAGGAGTTGTACTGCAGTGAACGGAAGTACAGTTTCTATTGACCATGTGTCAAAGCACTTTGGATCTTTCCATGCGCTTGATGACGTTAATTTTACAATTAAGCAGGGTGAATTCTTTTCACTTCTCGGACCATCAGGCTGCGGCAAGACTACACTCCTCCGCATAATCGCAGGATTTGAATTCCCTGACGATGGAGCAGTTCTTCTTGACGACAAGGACATTGTTCCTTTCCCGGCAAACAAGAGGCCATGCAACACGGTTTTCCAGAGCTACGCACTTTTTCCTCATCTTTCTGTATATGAAAACGTTGCATTTCCATTGCGCCTTCAGAAGAAGGACAAGAAGGAAATAGACGAAAAGGTACGCGAATACCTGCACCTTGTTCAGCTTGACCAGCACATGTTTAAAAAGCCTAACCAGCTTTCCGGCGGTCAGCGTCAGCGAGTTGCCATTGCCCGTGCCCTCATCAACGAGCCAAAGGTTCTTCTTTTGGACGAACCTCTTTCTGCCCTTGATGCAAAGCTCCGTGCAAGCCTTCTCCTTGACCTTGATGCCCTTCACGACAAGATCGGCATTACCTTCATCTATGTTACTCACGACCAGAGCGAAGCCCTTGCAGTTTCCGACAGAATTGCAGTCATGAACCAGGGTAAGGTTCTTCAGGTTGGAACTCC
>JAHAZL010000038.1 GCA_018384055.1 Treponema sp. | reverse complement strand
TATGAATATGATTGGAACATTTTGGTCACTTGTTCCGCCTGTAGTTGCCATTACACTGGCACTGATTACCAAGGAAGTTTATTCTTCCCTCTTTATTGGCATCGTCATCGGCGGACTTTTTTTCTCTGGGTTCTCTTTTACAGGAACTATTACACACATTTTTCAGGACGGCGTAGTCAAGTCCCTTTCCGACAGCTACAATGTGGGCATCCTGGTTTTCCTTGTTGTTCTTGGCACTCTCGTTGCCATGATGAATAAGGCAGGTGGTTCTGCGGCTTTCGGTAAATGGGCAAAGGAACACATCAAGACAAAGATTGGTGCTCAGGTTGCAACAGTAATCCTTGGCATCCTCATCTTTATCGACGACTACTTTAACTGCCTTACAGTAGGCTCCGTAATGAGACCTGTTACAGACAGACACGGGGTTTGCCGCGAAAAGCTTGCCTACCTCATAGACTCAACAGCAGCCCCTATCTGCATCATTGCCCCTGTTTCTTCATGGGCAGCAGCAGTTACGGGATTTGTTGAATGCGAAGACGGATTTACTTTGTTCCTTAAGGCAATTCCCTACAACTTCTATGCCCTCTTCACAATCATTGCCATGTTTGCCATCATCCTTACTGATGTTTCCTTTGGTCCTATGAAGTATTTTGAAAAGGCAGAACTTTTTTACGGCGATGGATATGAAGAAGAAGACAAGACAGATTCCAAGGGAACTGTATTTGACCTTGTCTTCCCTATCGCAACATTGATTGTCCTCTGTGTAATCGGAATGGTTTACTCAGGCGGATTCTTTGCAAGCGGAGAAGAAAAGAAGGGATTTATTGATGCCTTCTCTGCATCCGACGCTTCCGTAGGTTTGATGCTCGGCTCAATGGGTGCCCTCATCGTTACAATCATCACATACCTTGTCCGCCGTGTCCTTAATTTTGGTAACCTTATGGCATGCCTTCCTGAAGGATTCAAGGCTATGGTTCCTGCCATCCTCATCCTTACCCTGGCATGGACTTTGAAGGGAATGACAGACAGTCTTGGCGCAAAGGAATTCGTTGCAGGAATCGTACAAAGCGGTGCCGGCAATTTCATGAACTTCCTCCCTGCCCTTGTATTCGTAATTGCAATTTTCCTTGCCTTTGCTACAGGTACATCATGGGGAACATTCGGAATTCTCATTCCGATTGTAGTTGCAGTTTTCAGCAACACCGACCCGACACTGATGATCATTTCAATCTCTGCATGTATGGCAGGTGCTGTCTGCGGCGACCACTGCTCACCGATTTCTGACACGACAATCATGTCCAGTGCCGGAGCACAGTGCGTCCACGTTGACCATGTATCTACACAGATTCCTTATGCCATGTGCGTTGCAGGAGTTTCTTTTGTAACCTACATCATCGCAGGTTTCGTAAAGAATCCATTCGTTCCGTTCATCATCGGAACAGCAGCCATCATCGGTGGAGTAATCCTGCTTAAGAAAAAGCAGAAGTAAAACCTTTGCATAAAAGGGGCTTCAATTCTGAAGTCCCTATTTATCAGAAAAAGGCTTTTCATATTTTTTCATAGCCTTAATGCGAGGCTTCCACAACTGCAATTTCTTGGTCTGTCAGGCCGTAGAGCTCGCTGAGAGCATCTTTAAGTTCGTTTTCATAATTATCATCTACTTTTCAATTTTCTTTATATCTTCCATAAACAAGTCAAAGTCACTTTTAAGATTTGCAAGTTCTTTTTGACGATACAAATCGTATTCATGTTCAGCTTTTTCAATTGCTTTTTCATGACTTATTGTCCCATTTCCTTCAAGGATTTTTCGCTGACTTGCTATAATTTGATTATCAAGAGCATTTATCCAACTCTGCATTGTCATAGCCTTTTCATCCAATGCCTGTAATTCAGCAAAATCAAGAAATTGAGAGACCATCAAATTAAGGCGCTGCAGTTCTTTTTCAGACAGGTAATTTTTTGCAATTTTAACATCATCTTTTGTAACATAATCTCCCTTAAAATTTGTCATTCCAACATAAGGCTTTTCACTATCCACTCGTTCATAAATAAGTTCAGCTGCAGTATGTTCGTGTACGGCATAATGAAGCTTGTTCTGAACTGTTGCAAAAAAATTCAGAGTCATTTTTGAACGGGGATCATAGTCTACAGCTGTTGCATAAATATCAGTAACCTGCTGATAAAAATTGCGTTCACTAGATCGGATGTCACGAATTCGTTGAAGAAGCTCTTTAAAATAACGGTTTCTGCCATTTTTAAGACGTTCATCATCCATGGTAAAACCTTTTTGAATATATTCATGAAGTCGTTGTGTGGCCCATCTGCGAAAACGAGTTGCCGTTTCAGACTGAACTCTATATCCAATAGCAATAATAATATCCAGGTTGTAATGATCTATCTCTCGTTTTACCTGTCGGGTACCCTCTGTTTGAACTATAAAGAATTTCTTTATAGTTGCCTCCCGTGGAAGTTCATTATCTTTATAAATATTTTCAATGTGCTGTCCTATATTCTGTCTTGTTGTTGCATAAATTTCTGCAAGCTGAACCTGTGTTACCCACACATCTTCTTCTGCAAAACGAACATTTACATTCATTTTACCAGTTTCATCTGTGTATAATAAAATTTCATTTTCCATATTACTTTCCTTCCACAACTGCAATTTCTTCATCTGTCAAACCGTAAAGCTGGTGCACAAGCCGGTTGAATTCTTTGTCGGTGGCGGCGATTTGACTTTGGATTTCCTGGAGGGATTTTTTTGTGTCTTCAAAAACTTCAAGCCATTCAAGCTTTAGTTTTGGAGTGATTTTCTGCTTCAGTTCCTTTACAATTCATCAACACAAACAACATTTACTTCCACAACTTGCTTTAACTGCGTGTCATTTGTCAGAAAAATATCGCAGTTGAAATAAATGCTTGTTGCAAGATGAATGGAATCCATTCCTTTTATGCCTTTGTATTTTGCCCGTATTTCTGCGGCTTTTTTAGTAATTGATCTATTCGGTTCCACGATTTGAAAATTGAAGTCTTGCAAAAAAGTTTCATAAGCTGCAATTTTCTCAAAATTTTGCATTCTGAATGGAAAAACAAGATATTCTGTATCTGTTATGGAAGAAGTCAAAAAATGATTATCTTCACCTTGATGATTCAAAATAAAATTTACAATTTTATCAGAAAAAGGCTTTTCATCATCAAGGAAGTAAATCAACGGAGTGGTATCAAAATAAATCTTGCTCATTAATCTGCCCTCAATTGTCTTATATAATCAACTGTGGAAATACCATCAGGGACAGATTTACCTCCTTTCATATAAGAACGGATTTCTTCAAGAGTTTTCTTTTGTTTTTTCGGAACAAATTCATCAAGCAATGTGATGATAACTTTCTGATTCTGTTTAACCAAAACATTGTCTTCAAGAACATAGTTATTTCCGTCAAAATAAGCATTCACTGCTATCATAATTCGCCTCCAGTTCCCATATTATAGCATCATTTAGATTTTTATGTCTCTTTTTTTTCAAAGCCTTAATGCGAGGCTTCCACAACAGAGATTTCTTCATCTGTTAAGCCGTAAAGCTGGTATACAAGCCGGTTGATTTCTTTGTCGGTGGAATCTATCTGCTGTTTTAAGTCCAGAAGTTCCTTTTTCAATCATTATTTCAATTCGCTTTCAATTTCTTCAATTGTTGGCAGTGAACTTTTAAAATCTACAGGATAAAGTTTTGCAAGTTCGTATTCAGAAACAGCAAGAGGTTCGGCAGAACTTTCCAAAGAATATTTTGCTAGAATATTATCCTTATCTTTACATATTAAGATACCTAAAGTTGGATTGTCGTGCTCAGTTTTTAAAATATGATTTACTGATGCTACATAAGTCCCAAGCTGTCCAATAAAGGAAGGTTCAAATTTTCCTGTTTTTACTTCGATTACTACATAACATCTGAGATTTGTGTTATAAAAAAGCATGTCAAGAAATTGCTCCGTAGTACCAACTTCAAGACGATATTCACGACCCATGTAAGCAAAACCTTTTCCAAGTTCAAGTAAAAACTTTTCTATATTTCCAATAAGAGCATCCTTGAGTTCCTTTTCATCATAATCTGTGCGGAGAGAAAGAAAATCAAAACTATAAGGATCTTTTGTAATCTGCTGAGCAAGGTCACCTGCAGGAACTGACAACTTTTGAGAAAAATTTGTAACAGCCTTTCCCTGTCGTTCATAAAGATTTGAATCAATAAAGTTTAAAAGCACATTTCTTGACCAGTTGTTTTGAATAATCTGCTCAACATAGAACAATGCTTTTTTTGAATCATTCTTTATCTTGTCAATTATAAATCTGTGATGTCCCCAAGGAATTCTGCACAAATCGTCCACAACTTGTGGACGATTTTGAA
>JAHAZL010000093.1 GCA_018384055.1 Treponema sp. | reverse complement strand
TGCAGGCCTTTATGCCCGCGAGCATAAAAATCTCTGTGGTCCCCTCTGTGCCGCAGATTCAAAAATCTATTCATCTCCTGCCAGCGGAGAAAAAGGAAAGTTCCAGCCAAAGCCTGTGTTCAACGCGGAAGATCTCAAGAACTTTGCGGAAATTTCTGCACGCGAAACAAAGGAACTTTCTGAAAAACTTAAAAACTTCCAGACGGAAAATGGCTTCAACAATTTTGAAAAAATTCCGTCTTATGAACCTCTTGTTCTTGGCCGTGATGAAGGTTACATCGGCGTTCTCATCGATGACCTTGTTACTCTTGGAACAAAGGAGCCATACCGTATGTTTACTGCCCGTGCAGAATACCGACTTAAGCTTCGTCACGATACGGCAGACAGAAGGTTGCGCCAGAAAGGTTTCAATGTTGGCCTCATTTCAAAAGAACAGATGGATTCCATGGAACTGAAATACCGCAACGTAGAAGAAGCCATGGCATTTTTGGACAAGCATCCGGATGCAGAAAATCCCGGAAACTATACTCTCATTGAGTGGACTCTTGCTCAGGAAGACCACAAGTACCGCTACTACATTGAAAAGCAGGACAACCGTGTTGCAAAGATGCACCGCATGGAAAATGTCCGCATTCCGGATAACTTTGACTATTCAAAGATCGTGGCCCTTTCGTCAGAAAGCCGTGGCAAGCTTGAGAAGGTTCGCCCTGTAACTTTGGGACAGGCATCCCGCATCAGTGGAATCCGCAACAGCGATATCATGCTCCTGATGGTTTACCTTCAGTAGGTGGCGGCCTGCAATGAGAAAACTTGCCTTCTTTTCGGCCTTGTGTTTTTTTCTTTCCGCAGTTGAATATGCAATTCCAAAGCCTGTGCCATTTTTCAGGATTGGTCTTGCAAACCTTCCAATAATGATTTCATTTCTCTGCATGTCCCGTAAGGAAAGCACCGCCTTGATTTTTCTTAAAGTGCTCTTGCAGGCTATAATCAGCGGAACCCTTTTCTCCTATGTGTTTCTTTTTTCACTGGCAGGATCGGTTGCTTCAGGTTTTGTGATGATGGCGATCTTCCATCTTTTTTACGGAAGAAAACTTGTGTCCTGGCTTGGCATCAGCATGGCAGGCGGACTTGCCAACAACCTTGCCCAGCTTGGTGTTGCCTGCATTTTTCTTTTTGGAGAGAACACGAAATTTGTTGCACCTGTTTTGCTTGCCATCAGTTTCGTTGCATCAATTGCAATGGGCTTATTTGCCAATGTCTTTGTAGAAAAATCAAAGTGGCTTGCAGACCTAAGAAATAAAAATTGGACGGAAGTAAAATCCGCGGGGAAAAAATCTGCAGCCGCAGAAGAAAAAAAATCATCTCCAAAGTTTCAATTCCTTGTTTTGGCATTCTCTCTTTCAATGTTCATCCTGCTTTTCTTTTCTAAATCAATTTATGCAGTCAGTGGAATTTTCCTTTTAGCCGTAATTGCCTGCTTCATAAAAAACAAAAGGGTAAATCTTCTTCCTTCACTTGCACTCATCCTGTCAGTAACTTTCTTTTCGATTCTTGTTCCCCACGGCAAGATCCTTGCAGAAATCTGGAAACTTAAAATTACGGACGGTGCAATTTTTTCTGGACTTGAAAGGTCCATAAAGCTTTGCAGCTGTGTTTTCCTTTCAAAACTCATTGCGGATAAAAACATGAAGCTGCCTTCAAGAGCAGGTTTGTTCATGTCCCTTGTATTTGAATATTTTGAGAAGCTTTCAGAAAATATAGAGAATAAAAAAATAACCTTTTCAAATTTCGTTTCCCTTCTGGATGAAAAACTTGAAAAGGCTTTTGAATGCTAGGTCAGCATAAAAGAGTTAACTGTACAGCTTTTCCAGTTCTGACCGGCACTTTATGAATTCAAGTCCGAGGGCTGGATCAAAGTGTGTTCCCAAATCTTCTTCGATAATCTGGAATGCCTTGTTGAATGAAAAATAGAAAAACTCAATCAGGCACGGCAGTTCTTGTTGAATAGACGCAGCCGCAATATTGCTGTCGGTATAGTCCGTATTCTTCGCTGATTTCAAGGCTCCTTAAAAATCCACTCTTCTTCTTAAAGTCGGAATAAAGCCACTTTGGACCTTCAGGATTTTCTGAGGCAATTTTTTCGCCTTCAGTATTGATCTTTACAGAATCTTTGAATGGACTTATGGAAAGGGTAGTACAGAAATAATCGAATTTGTTTTCTGCTGCATAGCCGTAGGATTTTCTCAATCTGAATTCGTAGCATCTTCTGCAGCGTTCGCCTTTTTCAGGATCATCAGCCATGGATGGCTCTTCACGAACTTTGATGGCGCCGTAGAATTCTTCCGGATCATAATTCATTTCTACAAGTTTGATTTTGTTTTCAACGGCAGGTGAAAATCTTGGAAGAAAATCCTTCAGTTCCTGAAGCCTTCTTTCATATTCTTCCTTAGGATAAATGTTCGGGTTGTAGTACAGAATCGTAATGTCAAAAATAGACGCAAGGTATTCCATTACATAACTTGAACACGGCCCACAGCAGGCATGCAGAAGAAGTTTTGGTTTGTCCTTGAGGTTTTTGATTGTCTTGTCCAGTTCAGCCTGATAATTCATTTTAGCCTTCTACAGAATGAACTTAAGTTTTTGTTCAAGCTGAGAAAAATTAAGGTACTGTGCCTTGTATCCGACTTCACCGTCGGTGTGAAGCCAAAGCGGAATTGAAGTTTTTATTTCTGCAGTTTTAAAACGGTATATGTCGATTCCCTTGAATATTGAATGGAATCCAAAGAATGCCGTTGGAAGGGCAAGAAGAATTCCAGGAACTGTTTTGTTTGCCGCACAGATGAAATCCAGTTCTCCGTCATAAGCATCAGCCTTTGGACAGAATTTGAATCCGCCACCTTCATACTTGTGAACCATTGCTGCAAAAAATAAAAGGTTCTTTGCGTTTACTTTCTTTCCGTCGGCAAAGGTAATTTCTGCATCAACTTTTGGAGCATTAATGATTTGGTTTAGGGCAATTCCCAGGTATGTAAGTTTTCCAAGACCGATTTTGTTGAGTCTCTTTTTGAGAATCGAATGTACTGATTTCTGGCAGACTGCACCGTCAAAGCCAAGGCCACTGCTTACGGCAAATCTTCTTGTACCTCTTTCTGTTTCAACCTGTCCCACATCCATGAGTACCGGAGCCTTTGCACTGAGTATGCGCCTAAGGTTTTTCTTTACGCTGTGCGGAAGCTTAAGGTCACGGGCAAAATCATTGCTTGAGCCTGTCGGAATATATGCAAGGGTAGTGTTCTCAAAATCTTTTATTCCCTGAACAGCATCGTTTACCGTACCGTCTCCGCCAAGAATTACAATGATGCAGTTGCTTTCATTCTTTGCTGCTGAAGATATTTTTGCGACAATGTTTGTTACATCTCCGCGCTCTTTTGAAAACTCAACTGAATATTCTATGTTTTGAGTCTTAAGCTCTGGTTCAATCTGCTGCTGCCAGAGTTTAAGTCCTTTTCCTGATCTTGAAACCGGATTAACTATGAAGTGGTACATGTAACAAATCATAATGCCAAAGAACAAATCTTTCAATTTGGAACTGAAGATATTTTTCCGGATTTATGATAGAATGAAAGAAAGAGGTCTTATTATGGAAAAATTCGATTATAAAACAACAGGTACTTGTGCTCAGGTAATTCACTTTGAACGCGACGATGATAAAAGAATACACAACATCTCGTTTGAAGGCGGATGCAACGGAAACCTTAAGGCGGTCTCAAAGCTTTGCGAAGGAATGACAGCTGAAGAAATTTCTGCAAAACTTCTTGGCAATCTTTGCCGCGACAAGGGAACCAGCTGTGCAGACCAGCTTGCAAAGGCTGTAATGTCTGTATACTAATCAAATTTCATTTTGAAGAAGTCACGTCCTGTTGTTCTGCAGCGGGATTGTTGATTAAATCATTTTCTTCTGCTATTTTTTCAGGTAGAAATTACGTTTGAGATGACTGTCGGCAGAACTTCACTGCCTAAGGAGCCTACGCACGCTCCTATCACTACATCACCAAGTAAGTCAAAATCCTTTTACATTTTATTTTTTTCTCATGAGGTATTGTTTATGAACAAGTACGTAAAGCGTTATTTGATTGATGCTTTGGGCGGAATGGCACAGGGACTTTTTGCATCCCTCCTTATCGGAACAATCGTAAAGACATTGGGCCAGCAGCTTCTCCGCATCGATGTAAATCCTTTTTTTGAATTCCTTGTAAAGGCTGGAACTTTTGCAGGGGAACCGCATGTGGTAGGTGCTGCCATGGCTATCGGAATCGGCTATGCAATGCAGGTTTCTCCTCTTGTCCTTTTTTCTCTTGTTGCAGTAGGTAGCGCCGCAAATGTTACCGGTGGTGCAGGAGGTCCTCTTGCAGTTCTTCTCATTGCAATTGCAGCTGCAGAAGCCGGAACGCTTGTAAGCAAGAAGACAAAGGTGGACATCATTGTGACCCCATTGGTTACGATTGTTGCAGGTGCACTTCTTTCAGTTCTTTTTGCTGGATACATTGGTAAGGGTGCCTCTGCCTTCGGAAACCTTATCGTATGGGCAACAACTTTGAGGCCATTCCTCATGGGTGTAATCATTTCCGTTATTGTTGGAATTCTTCTGACGCTTCCAGTAAGCTCTGCCGCAATCTGTCACGCTCTTGGTCTTACAGGTCTTGCAGGCGGTGCTGCTGTTGCAGGCTGTTGTGCCCAGATGGTTGGTTTTGCCGTCCTCAGTTTCCGTGAAAACAGATGGAGCGGAATTCTTTCTCAGGGACTTGGAACTTCAATGCTTCAGATGCCGAACATCGTAAAGAATCCACGCGTATGGATTCCTCCTGTTGTCGCTTCTGCAATTACAGGTCCAATTGCAACATGCATCTTCAAGATGGAAATGAACGGTGCTGCTGTTTCATCTGGTATGGGAACTTGCGGTCTTGTCGGTCAGATCGGTGTAATTTCAGGATGGTTCGATCCGTCTGCAGTTGCTTTTGAACACGGTGCTTCTGCCATCAATCCTGATTTTGCTGACTGGCTTGGACTTTTCCTCATCTGCTTTGTTCTTCCAGGCATAATTTCATGGGCAGTAGGACTCTTGCTCAGAAAAATCCAGTGGATTAAAGAAGGCGACCTTACTCTTGCATAAAATTGAAATTTAGATAATTTAGCAATAAAATGGCAGTAGTGAGGTTCATGTGAAAAAATCCCTGTTCTTTATTGCTGCTATTATTCTTCCTCTTGCAATCACTTCCTGCTTCCTGTTCCCTCAGAAAAAAAGCGAAAAAAAAATCATTACAATAGGATTTACATATTCCGGCAGGTATTCAGAACCTTACATGTCCAACTATGAGGAAATACAGAAAGCATTTTCTGATACGTCTAAATACAGATTCATTGAATATGATGCAAAGTGCGATTTGAAGGAACAGATAAATCATCTTTATACTTTCGTTCAGAGAAAGGCAGACTTCATCATCATTGATCCTGTTAACGAACATGGTCTCAAATATGGCATTGAAAATTGTTTCAATCTTGATATTCCCGTAATTATCTGCGGCAATTCAGTTGTTCTTGAACCAGGCCATGAAAATAGAATCATTTATGAAGTTCGACCAGACTTCTATAAGGAAGCTGACCTTGCTGCTAGGTGCCTTGAAATTTATGAAAAAGGAAAAGTTGATGTAGAAATACTCGTTCTCAATGATTTTGCCGATACAACTTCTGCCAGGGAAAGAAACAGAGCCATCGACGAGGCTATGGAAAGAAACGAAGGTTGGAAAATCATTTCCAAAAGGGAAACTGGCGGCGATTACTTGACTGCCAAGAAACTCATGGAAGAGGCTTATCAAAACTGTCCTGGAATCGATGCAGTTTTTGTAGAGTCAGAAAACGACTATCAGGGTGTAATCGATGTTCTCTTCAAGTATGGTAAAATGCCTGGAGAAGATGTCCTTATTTTTGCATTCGAGGACAACGACAATCTCCGCAAGATGATCCTTTCCGGTGTTCTGAATTTTACCGTTATCAATGAACGCGATGCAGGCGAAGACATCACCAATGTAATCAATAGAATTACAAAAGGAAAGTCCTACAAAAAAATCAATCTTTCTGAAGCAAACGGATTGTATTCAAATAAATCTATAGAAGAGAAAGTTATCAGCAGGGAAAACAACATCCTCTATAGAATTTTTGAATAAAAAAATATCTTAAATTTTATTTTCCAGTGCCGAAAATTTGAACATGAAACCTATCTCTGTAAAAATTTGTCTGGCATTGTCTCTATTATTTATTACTGAAAGTTTTTTTGCACAGACTAAACCATTGTATCAGTTGCCTGAAACCCTCCCTGAAAAGAAAGTTACCTTCAAGGAGAAAGATAAGGACGGAACTCCATTCCTTTTAGGTACCGACAGAGGACTGTATAAAATTCTTGGAAACGGAACTGCAGAACCTTTGTGGACGGACGGAAAAGTTGAAAGAATCATCAAGACAAGTGCAAGATGGTTTTTCCTTACAGACAAAGGTATCATTTCATCTCCCGATTTAAATATTTTCACTGAAAGAAACAATGGTCTTCCTTTCCTCACAGTTAAGTCTTATGACGGCGTTCAGAAACAGCTTGAACAGAAGGCAGCCCTCCTAAAGGATATTTGTGCAGATCCTTTCAATCCTGATGTTCTTGTAACTGCAACAAAAGATGCAGTTTACCTTACAAGAGATGGTGCACAGACTTGGGAAAACATTGGTTCAGCAAGCAAGTATACTGCAGGAGTAAAGGCTGTTGCCGTATCTCACATGCCTGTTTATGACAGAGATGGTACGATTACAGGCAGTGAGCTTGTAGTATTTATGTCTCACCCGATTTATGGTTTCAGCTATTACAGGGCAGATGCAAAAAAGCCGGCCTGGTTTGATGTAAGCGCAGGTTTTGCCGCAATGCCTAGCATGACTCAGGTTGATGAAATAGCAGACATTCTTCCTGTAATGTGCAAGGATGCAAACGGAAATCGTTTTGCAGAAGTATATCTTTCACAGACTTTCCTTCCCAACATCTACAGATTCAACTGGAAGGACAAGAGGGGGGAGAAGGTTTATCAAGGCGAAGAACAGATAGATACTATTGATGGACTTTGCCAGACCGGTTCAAGCATTGCATATTCTGCTCTTGGAAAGGTTAGTCTTTTTTCTCTCGTAGATAAGAAAATTACGGATCTTGAAAGCTACGACACATGGAAGAGCAGATTAAATGCCGCTCATTCAATCGTAAATTCAGCATATATTCCAAAGGTTGTTTGTGGACTTGATACACCTCTTGAGCTCAGCGAACTTTGGCTCCTCAATCCGGATGTAATCCTTACGCCTTGGGGTGAAGTTGCCAACAAGAAGAAGGCTGTTTATTCATCTGTATATCAGCTTCGCAATGACAATGGAATTGAAAAGTACCGCAAGATTGTAAACGACAACAAATTGAATTCTATAGTAATAGACATGAAGGATGATTATGGACTCCTTCGCTTTGAACCTGAAAGTCCACTTCTCAAGGAAAAGGGAAAGGTTACAGTTTATAAGATTGATGTTGATAAGCTTGTGAATGAATTCAAGAAAGACGGAACCTATCTCATAGGTCGTATTGTTGTTTTCAAAGACAGAAACCTTGCTGGTTATGATAAAGGAAAGTATGCGGTCTGGAACTACAAGACAAATTCACCTTGGGTTGGTATCCGCAGTTATGAAAACATTACTGCAGAAGATGGAACTGTAACAGGTCAAAAGGCAAACTATTACGATGAAAACTGGGTAGACCCATACAGTGAAGAAGTTTGGGAATACAATGTTGAAATTGCAAAGGAACTCATAAAGCGCGGATTCGATGAAATTCAGTTTGACTATATCAGATTCCCTACAGACGGACTTAACATGGGATCGGCTTCCTACAGATGGAAGGACAAGGGAATGGATAAGGAAAGTGCATTGGTTTCATTCCTTTCCTACGCACGCAAAAACATTGATGCTCCAATTGGAATCGACATCTACGGTGCCAACGGGTGGTATCGTTCAGGAACAAGAACCGGCCAGGATGTTGAACTTATGAGCGAATATGTTGATGTAATATGTCCTATGTTCTATCCATCACATTTTGAACAGAGCTTCCTTGATTATTCTCCTTATGAAGAAAGACCATACAGAATTTTCTTCTACGGTTCATACAGAAATACAGTAATCGGAAGAAACAGAATCGTTGTGCGTCCATGGCTTCAGGCATTCTACATGGGAGTCCGCTATGACAGAAAATACTACGACAAAAACTATGTAAGCCGCGAAGTTTTTGGTGTTCGCGATGGAATCAACAGAGGCTACATGTACTGGAACAATTCTGGTGGCTATTACGAAGACATCAGTCCTGATCCAGAAGATTCTACTTTGTCTCCATGGCATCACAATGAAGCTGCAAAGCAGACAAGGATTCCGGCTTTCAGCAAGGAAATGAATCCTGGTGAAAGCGAAGAAGGTCTTGCAGATGACAAGCTTATCAACAAAGATGAAATTCTTTCAGTATGGAATACAGTTCTTGAACAGGAAGACTATGAAAATCCTGGTTCAACGACAAGAAACTTCCTGATGGTAGAACCATTTCCGGCAGTGAACCATGAATAATACAGGCTATACACCAGAAGAGCCAATAGCAGCTATAGCCACAGCCCTGGTTCCAAGTGCAATCGGAATCGTAAGGGCAAGCGGCAAGAACTGCATTGAACTTGCATCAAAAATATTTTCACGACCAAAGGCCCTGTCAGAAGCACAGGGCAATTCTCTTGTTTACGGTTGGGTCATTGATCCTTCAAGACCAAAGGAAAGCAGCAGAATTGATGAAGTAATGGCAGCCGTTTATCGTGCACCAAGATCCTTTACAGGTGAAGACATGGTGGAAATTTTCTGTCACGGCGGTGTTTCGGTTGTTACATCAATTTATAATCTTTTTCTTGCCAATGGTTTCAGAAAAGCAGAAAGGGGAGAGTATACTTTTCGTGCATATATCAATGGCAAAACAGACCTTACAAAGGCTGAGGCTGTAAAGGAAATCATAGAAAGCAAGACCGATGTTTCCCGTGGAAGAGCTGCCGGAAGACTTTCAGGAAATCTATTTGAACTCATTGATTCCATCAAAAAAAGCGTTGTTGATGTTCTCGGTAACATTGAAGTTGAAATTGAATATCCTGAAGACGAAGAAAATATTGCGGACTGTTTTGACTCGACACCTTTGGTTCAGGTAAAGGAAAAACTTCAGCAGCTTGAAGCATCCTGGAAAAGCGAAAAACTTTATCAGGATGGAGCACGTGTTGTCCTTTGCGGAAAAACAAACGCCGGTAAATCAAGCCTGTTCAACACTTTGCTTAAGGAAGAAAGGGCTATTGTCAGCAATATAGAAGGAACTACCAGAGACTGGATTGAAAGCTATGCAGACTTTGGCGGAATTCCAGTAAGGCTTTTTGATACAGCAGGCTTAAGAAAAACTGATGATGTAATAGAAGCCCGCGGTGTTGAGCTTACGAAGGATCTTTCGGAAGATGCAGATGTAATCCTTTACCTTGTAGATTCAAAAAACGGAATTAAAGAAGAGGATGTTGATTACATGAAGGAACAGAAAACAGTTCCGTCTGTTCTTGTAATGAATAAATGTGATGGAATCGAAAATGTTGTAATTCCAACAGATGGTCCATGGAAACACGCCGTAAAAATTTCTGCAAAAAATGGAACCGGTATTGAAGAATTGGTTTCGGTCGTAAAGGAAATTGTTCTTGGCGGTTCAGTTGCTGAAAAAGAACATGCAGGGCTTGGTTCAGAACGCCAGAAAAAATCAGTTCAGGAAGCCCTTGAAAGGGTGACCCATGCACTGGAAATTGCAGCAACCGGTGAATACGGTCTTGATGCTGTGGTTCAGGATCTGGAAGATGCCTTGGACAGTCTTGGAGAAGTTACCGGTGATGTAACTCCTGACGATGTCCTTGGAAATATATTCTCAAGATTCTGCGTTGGAAAATAAAATCTATATACTTAAATGTCATGTCCGTAGACATAGTCTTTACGTCATTGCGAGCCAGAAACGGGCGTGGCAATCTTCATGCCTTTAGCTAGATTGCTTCGTCACAAGCTCCTCGCAATGACAAGACTTTCAGCAATACTATTTTAGTACATAGTCAAAATATAAAGGGCTGTCCAATAAGTAAAAGACTTTGTCATTCTGAACTCGTTTCAGAATCTGCATACTACTAATAGTGTAGATGCTGAAATAAATTCAGCATGACGATTCTTTTTGGATAGCCCTTCAATTATATTAAGCTATTGCAATCAGTTTGATTCAGCTGCTCCAGGAAGACCAATGTCCTTTCTGTAGAACATGCCGTCGAAACTTACATGTTCGATGGCCGCATAAGCTTTCTTCCATGCTTCGTCAAAAGTATTTCCCTGTGCAGAGCAGGCAAGAACACGGCCACCGTTTGTAACGATTCCGCCTTCTGTTCTTCTGTTTTCCATTGCACCTGCAAAAAATACCTTTGCACCTGTTTCTTCAATCTTTGCCGTGTCGATTTTGATTGTCATTCCCTTCTTGTAAGCCTTAGGATATCCACCGCTTACAGCAACAGGAGCAACAACATAACCTGGTTTCCAGGCTGTCTTGAATTCGTTCAAAGTTCCTTCCGTAACAGCCTTGCACATTTCTGCAAAATCAAAATCCATCAAAGGAAGTACCGCCTGAGTTTCAGGATCTCCAAGACGAACATTGTATTCAATGACCTTTGGACCTTCCTTTGTGATCATGAGACCAAAGAAAATGAACCCTCTGTAATCCCATCCTTCTGCCTGAATACCCTTGAGGGTTGGTTCAAGAATGTTCTTGTTGAACTGGGCTAGGATTTCGTCGGTAACATCATCAACTGGACAAATGGCACCCATTCCGCCTGTATTTGGTCCCTTTGCACCGTCAAGAAGTCTCTTGTGGTCACGAGCGCTCATAAATGGGACAATGCAGGATTTTCCAGCCTTTGTAAGTTCCGGATTAACTGAGACAGCACCAAGAATTGAGATTTCAACTCCGCGCATGTATTCTTCAATGACAAGCTTGCGCCCTGCATCACCAACAAGCTGGCCTTCCATAAGTTCTTCAACAGCCTTGAGGGCATCATCCATGTTGAGGGCAACAACAACACCCTTTCCCGCTGCAAGACCATCAGCCTTAAGAACGATTGGCGCTCCATGTTCTTTAACATAAGCAAGGGCTTCAGCCTTGTCTGTAAAAGTTTTGTTGTCAGCACATGCAACACCGTACTTGTGCATGAAGTTTTTTGCAAAATCCTTGCTTCCTTCAAGCTGTGCAGGGGATTTCTTTGTTCCTACTGTAGGAATTCCTGCTTCCCAGAATTTGTCTGCAAGACCTGCACAAAGAGGATCTTCAGGACCAACAACACAAAGGTCACAATTGTTTTCCTTTGCAATTCTGATAAAATCGTCCTGAGTCTTGCCTTCAACATTGCGGCACTTGTTTTCAAATGCAGTACCACCGTTACCTGGAGTACAGATTACTTCTTCAACTGAACTGCTCTGTGCCAGTTTCCAGGCAATGGCATGTTCGCGTCCACCGTTTCCAACAACTATAACTTTCATGCCGCTATATTAGTCAAAATATGATAAAAAAACAACTTGATTAACATTGATAATGCTGGCTGTACCATGACTTGTATGGCAAAAAACGTCTGATGTTGAAGTTCAATTCTTAGAAATCTTTAATCTTATTATCAGAATTTTTCACTATTTAGGAAGACTTACGGATGTCATAATGAAGCCAGAAAAATCAATGAGAGGTGATTTTATGAATAAGAAACATTGCGTTTTCTGTGCAATTCTTGCCCTTCTTTTGTCGGGACTTTTATCTTCCTGTGTTGTAGTTCATGCTGAGGAAGACGATATAGACGGACTTTACAACTTTCGGTTTGTAAACGACCACATTCTTGAATGCAACTATGCAGGTTACTTGGATCAAGACGACATCATTTCTGTAAAGGTTTACGACAATCACGGAAGGTTAAAGTACACATCAACCGTTGTAAATACAAGCTGCTGCAATTCAAGAGTTACATTCGTTCTTGACAGGCCCCTTTACAGCGGATGGCACGTAGATGTTAGGTTCAATGATTTCTTCAGCATCGAAACCTATTCAGTCTACTATTACGAATGATTCAGTCGATGAAAATATAATCGTTAAAATAGACGGCCCTGATCTTTCCCATGACCAGTTGGCCGTTTATTATTTCAAGGAGGTCTTCCTTTATGCGGCCTTCTCCTCTTTCAATTATTTCCCTCGAAGTACGTTCCGTAAAATAATTGATGAATATGCTTCTCATCTGGCGTTCTTTTTGGGAAAGTTCTTCATAAAGCTGCTTGTCTCCGGAAGGATAAGAGAACCATGGGCAGATAACAATGACTGTAGGCTCTTCATCTTCCGATTCAACTTTTGTCTGAACCCTTATCTGACGGAAATCTGTAAAGGCGTCAACTGAATTTTCCTTTCCCCTGTTCATATTTGTAACTTTCTGCGGATCAGGATCTGCTTTCCTGTAATTCTTTCCCGGAACGCCTTTTGCAACGGCAAAAGCAGTTAGCGTTGCAATTATTATGATTGCGGCAATTCCTGAAGCGACCCATGCGAGAATTTTATTCAGTAGTTCCAATTTGATTTTCATTTAATGTAATCCTTCAATAGAGCCAGGGTTCTTGTTGTTGACTTGCCTTCCTCATCCAGTTTTCCTGGGATTCTTGCCTCAAGTTCAATGCAGTCTTCAAGCCATTCTTCCTTTTCGATGGTTCCGTTTTTGCGTGCAAGTTCTACCAGGTCTGTGCGGGCCATTGGGATTCTGAAAGAGCGCAAAACACCAAGAAGGTTTTCAGTAAGCACTGCGATGATGTCTTCAAAGCCTTCGTGGGTTTTTGCACTTACATGAAGGGCTCCGGGAAATGAATTGTTCAATTGGGATTCAAGAAGAATGTTTCCCTGAACCCTGTCGTATTTGTTGAGCACTACGATGGAAGGAATTTTATCTGCCTTGATTTCTGCAAGAACCTTCATTACCTGTGCATATTGCTTTTCGCAGTCTGGATCTGCTGCATCAACTACAATCAGGAGGAAGTCTGCAAAGGCGGCTTCTTCAAGGGTAGACTTGAATGCATCGATGAGGGTATGGGGCAGTTTTGAAATGAATCCTACTGTATCTGTTATGAGAACCGTATTGGCTTCCGAAAGGGAAAGTTTTCTTGTAGTTGGGTCAAGGGTTGCAAACAGTTTGTTTTCAACAAAAACATCTGCTCCTGTAAGGGCGTTTAGCAAACTTGATTTTCCGGCATTTGTATAGCCCACGAGGGCACATCCTGAAGCTGCAGTTCTTTCCCTCTGTTTTCTCTGAACTCTTCTGTTTGTTTCAACCTGTTCAAGTTCTTTTTTAAGTTGAACGATTTTATCTTCTATCTGGCGGCGGTCAAGTTCCAGCTGTGTTTCACCGCTACCTTTGTTTCCTACGGCTCCGCCTCTTTGTCTTGCCATGTCACCGTACATGTGGCTCAAACGGGGAAGAGAATATGTAAGCTTTGCAAGTTCTACCTGAAGGTTTGCTTCTTTTGTCTGGGCTCGCTGTGCAAAAATCCTGATGATTACTTCGTTTCTGTCAAATACAGGCATGCCGGCAAGTTTTTCCCAGTTGCGCTGTTTTGAAGGATCCATTTCCCAGTCAAAGACAATGCAGTCTGCAAAAAGTTCCTTTGCCTTGTCTGCAATTTCCTGTGCTTTTCCAGTTCCCATTCCGTATGCAGGAGTAGGTTCGATTCTTACAAGGACTATGGTACCAGCTGCTTCGTAGTCCAGTGTCTTAATGAGGCCTTCAAGTTCCTTTGGTTCCGGATTTCTGTTCTTTTTGTCAGGCCCCCCAACCAAAAGGCATCTAACTTTCTTTTCTTCTTCCTGCTTAAGTTCTACCATATTTACGATTATACAAATTTTTCAAAAAAGTGTGAAATCAAAAGTAAAAAATGCCGAGAATTGAAAAGCAGAAAGTGGATACATTTCTGTTATATGAATTCTTCAGAATTCGTATTTTCATAGGAGAAAGCTGTGACCTCTTTGCCTAAAATCGCTCTAAGCATGCTGATTTCTGTAGTTGTTTTTGCAGGCTGCCTTTTGTTCACATTCGCAGGCGGCTTCAGAATCATTGAAGTTCAGTACTATACGCCAAGAGTCATTGGAAACATAAACAATCGCCTCGAAAAAATAAAGTCTGTCTATGGAGACTATTTTTCAGCCATGGACGAGCAGTTCAGAAAATTTCTTTCTGAACGAAGTGTTGCTTCCTATATCGAAAGAGAACCTTCAAAAGAAAACATGGATGAAAGGGACAGTCTTTGCGGTCTCCTTTTCCAGAAGAATTCTGGTCTTGATGGTATTCGCCTAATAGAAAATGATGGAATTCACATTCACTACAGTACTTTCCAGGAAGATGTTCTAAAGGAATCTGTTGACCTCATTACCTATTCCAACTATACGGACAGAATTCCTTTTACATTGATTGAGGCCGGAGACGGTGAAAAGACAACAAAGGTCTATTTTGACAATGCAAAGAACAGATTGCTTTTCAGCTATCCGTTCTATGATGTTTATACAGCTTGCCGTGGAACTATGGTCTTCTATGTTGCAGGCGATGACTTTACAAGATTCCTCATTGGCAAGGATATTGTATCCCTTAATGCAAGGGGAACTGTCCTTTCTCCAGCGGGATTTGTATTCAACATTCCTTTGACTGGAAGAAACATGCTGATTCAGGAAATCCAGGCCAGATGGGAAAAAAGGCACGAAAACATCGAGCACCTCATAGAGTCTGATGTAAAGAAAGAAAACCTGTTTGTTGTTTCTACAACAAATGAAAACGGAATAAAAATTGGATGGATTTGCAGTCAGGATGAATTTGAGTTTTCAGAGACAGAAAAAATTTCCCTTTTGATTTGTCTTTTCATTACCGTTTTCCTCATCATTTTCCTTCTGTTCAACATTCGTCATGACGATATGGTTCTTATCCGAAGAAGAATAAGAAAGTTCCAGTACGGACTTCTCAAAGAATATATTGAACGCAAGGACACAAGTGACTGGAAGAGTCTTTCAAAGGAAATCGCTTCCCGCAGAATGGATGTTAACGATGAAATCAAGAGAAGCCTTGGTCGACGCGGAAAAAAACATTCTGTAGAAATTGATGTAATGCTTGAAGAAAGCTGGCAGGACATAATGTCTGCTGTAGGTGCAACTTCAGGAAGAATTCTTGTGGAAAGAAAAGCAGATGCTCCTGCAGAAAATGTTGTTACGGAAGTAATTCCGTCAGTACCAGTTGAAAAAATCAGTAAGTCAGAGCCAGTAGAAGAAGTAGAAGAACTCGAGGAAATCGAAGAGGCAGAGCCAGTAGAAGAAGTAGAAGAACTCGAGGAAATCGAAGAGTCAGAGCCAGTAGAAGAAGTAGAGGAACTCGAGGAAATCGAAGAGGCAGAACCCGTAGAAGAAGTAGAGGAACTTGAGGAAGTCGTGGAAGCCGAACCAGTTGAAGAATCTGGGGATGGTTTCGTAGACGTTGCTGACTTCATGGGTGAAAATGATTCGTCAAAGGAACCGGATGTAATTATCGAGCAGACTTATTCTGAATACGCAAAAGAAGAAAGGTTTCCTGCAGAAAGGGAAATACCTGCTAATGCAGATGAAATAAGGCAGAAGAGCAAGAACAGCTTCTCTGTTGTCGACCTCAATTTTTCAAATCTTGATGGTGAAAACTGATATGGCAGAAATTAAAAAAAATGAATCGCAAAAAAGTAAAACAGGTCTTATGGGTAAGGCCCTTGAAATTGCTTCTGAGAAGAAGGGTGGAAAAGGGCTCCTAAAACATATTGCAGAAAAAAGTGGAACAAAAACTATGACAAAAGTAATCGTTGAAAAGAATGGTGTATTTACAATTCAGTCTGGAATTGAAACTTCTGAAATCAAGCAGGATCCAGAACTAAAGGCTCTTGTTGATTCCGTGCTCAAATGATTTGATCTGAATTGAATGTCCAAAAAATAAAAGCTGCCTGCACTTCATTACGCCGGCAGCTTTTTTATATTTGGCTGAAAGGATTTTTATTATTCTTCTTCCGTAAGTTCTATTGGGAAGTTCTGCATAAGTGATACAAATGAAAAGATCTTCTTGTAGGCATCAATGGACATCTGCTTCAACTGGCCCTCTGCAAAGTGGTCTATGTCGTTCCAGTTGAGAATAAGTTCCTGATGCTTCTTAACGCAGTCTTCAAGAATCATCTTGAGGTTTCTGTCGTAGCTGATGAGAAGATTGATTGCCTTCTTTATGAGCTTTCCTGCAGCATCGTTTACCTGGTTGAGTGTAGACTGGATGATTCCCTTTGAATCCTTGTCGCGGTCTGCACGAGGAAGGTGTGTCTTCATTTTGAGTCCAAGGTCAACTGTTTCGTTTACGCTATTATCAAGGGCAGTGATGTCGGCAGAAATGTCCACAAGATTATGGAATGCATCGCTCATTGGTGTCGCAAGCTGCTGGTTTGCCCATTCACCGCGGACTGTAAGAATATCATTGAGTTCCCTTATGTCTTTTTTTATGTAGTCCAAAATGAACATCTTGAGGTATCCGAGGGGTTCGCCGTATGCAAAGGAACCGATACCCTTTCTTTCAAAAGGAGCGCTTCCTGCTTCATTGTAGTACTTGAGGTGTTCAACTTCGTTAGTACCGAAAATTTGAACCAGAAGACCGTCTACCTTGCCTGCCTTCTGCTTTGCCTGAAGTTCTTCCAATGTGTTTTCTGCAGCCTTCTTGATGTCGGCAATATAGTCGTCAACAATGTAAAGTTCTTTCTGTGAATATTCGTCACGGTAAAGTGGATTTTCAGAAATAAGCTGAATGAGCATTTCAAGGATGTGGTTGTCGCGGAGGTACTTTACGCGTGCAAGGATTTTTTTCCATGTTCCCATTGGCAGTGGATCTGCACCCTTAACGGACTTGATGAGCTTGAATACGTCGCTCCAGTCAGTGTCAAAGGGAAGAACCCAGGCAACGTCAATAAAATTCTTCAGGTCTTCTACAATATAAGAACCGTTGATTGCTGAAAATTTAGGAACCTTTGTAAAATCATGCTCTTTGATAGTGTTGTCAAACTTTTTAAGGGTAAAGTAAAAGTCATACTGAACAAAGTTTGCAAAATACATGAGCTTTGTGTAGAGGGCATCGGTTTTTGCAATCCTTGTGCTATCGTAAGCCGAAGTGAATGTTTCCATGTGTGCCCTGATGCTTTCATTAACTGCCTTGAGGGGCTGTTTGCGTGCAAGTTCAGTTATTGCAGTTTCAGTAAGGTTGTCTATTGCTTCAATCTGCTTTTCTGTAAGGGAACGGTTAAGAACCAGTTTTTTGAGCGCATTAGGATTTTCAAATGACTGAATCATTGCCTGAGCTGGAGAAACTGCCTTGTACAGTTCAAACATGAATTTTGCAAAACTAGGGTCTACTTCATTCGAACCCATTTTATAGAATTTATACTTTGTCTTAGAAAGAGATTTTGCAATGCCTTTAAGAACTTTTTTCTTCTGTGCTTCAGGATCTCTTCCGCTAAAAAAAGAACCGAATAAGTCTTTTAAGAAATTTCCACCCATAATGCTATTATAATAAGAAAGAATTTGTTTTTTTTCAAGGAAATTCTTGTTATGGACAATCTTAACTTTTTTGACAACAAGAAATTCTAGAACGGGGGTGCAAGTTGATGTAAGTATTTTTTGAAAATTCCCATAAATTCACAAAATATTCAAGAAGATTGATAATCCAAGGCCAGTAATTTGATGTAGTATATAAATATCCTAAGAACAAAGGTAGTATTGGTTCTCCTTGCGGGGAGGACTGATGCTAACTGCTAAATGTAAGATATCGAATTAAGGAGGATTATCTTATGAAAAAGATTATGGCTGTATTATTGGCTGCAGCATTGGTGTTCCCTTGTTTTGCTGCTAAAAAGAAGGGAACAAAAGTTGGCGTTTCCATGCCTACAAAGGATCTTCAGAGATGGAATCAGGATGGTGCAAACATGAAGGCACAGCTGGAAAAGGCTGGATATACAGTTGATCTTCAGTATGCAAATAATGATATTGCAACACAGGTTTCACAGATTGAAAACATGGTTACATCAAAGTGCAAGGTTCTCGTTATCGCTTCTATCGATGGTTCAGCTCTTAAGGGTGTCCTCGATCAGGCTAGAAAGAAGAAGATCCCGGTTATCGCTTATGACCGCCTTATCATGAACTCAAAGGCAGTTTCATACTATGCAACATTCGACAACTACAAAGTTGGTACAATCCAGGGTGACTACCTCGTAGACAAGCTCAACCTCAAGAGCCGCTCAAAGGATGATCCTGCTTACATCGAATTCTTCACAGGTTCTCCAGACGACAACAACATCAACTTCTTCTTTGGTGGTGCTATGGATACACTCAAGCCTTACCTCGACAAGGGTGTTCTCGTTTGCCGCTCAGGACAGACATCAAAGGCACAGTGTGCAACTCTCAACTGGTCAACAGAAGAAGCACAGAAGCGTATGGAAAACCTCATCACATCTAACAAGTACGGTCCAAAGGGTACAAAGCTTGACGCTGTATACTCTTCAAACGACTCTTGTGCAATGGGTATCACAAACGCTCTCAAGGCTGCAGGTTACACAAAGGCTAACTTCCCAATCATCACAGGTCAGGACTGTGACATCGGTTCTGTAAAGAACATGCTCGCTGGAACTCAGGCTATGTCTATCTTCAAGGATACACGTACACTCGCAACAAAGGTTGTAGGTATGGTTGACGCATTGATGAAGGGAACAAAGCCAGAAATCAACGACACAAAGACATACGACAACGGTACAGGAATCATTCCTTCATACCTTTGTGAACCAGTATACGGAGACATTGACAACTACAAGGCTCTCCTTATCGACTCTGGATACTACACAGAAGCTCAGCTCAAATAGTCTGAACTAAATGGGCAAGGCGGGGTTCTAACCAATCCCGCCTTTTTTGTGGGTTTTAATTTAAGTAATTAAAAATAATTGTTATAGGAGATTCCAGTGGCCAAAGCATTATTGGAAATGAGAAATATCACAAAAGAGTTCCCTGGTGTAAAAGCACTTAGCGATGTAACTCTTACTGTAGAAGAAGGTGAAATCCACGCTCTCTGTGGTGAAAACGGAGCTGGTAAATCAACCTTGATGAATGTACTTAGCGGTATTTACGGATACGGTACATATTCAGGTGATATTTTTTACGACGGAAACCTTTGTAAGTTTCACTCAATCAAAGATAGTGAAGACCTGGGTATCGTAATTATTCACCAGGAACTTGCTCTTGTCCCACTTTTGACAATTGCAGAAAACATGTTCCTTGGTAACGAACGCGGCACAAAAGCCAAAATCAACTGGGCAGAAACCTTCGATAAGGCCGACAAGCTTCTTGCTGAAGTAGGTCTTAAAGAATCATCACATACATTAATCAAAGACATCGGTGTCGGCAAGCAGCAGCTTGTTGAAATTGCCAAGGCACTCGGTAAGAAAGTTCGTCTTCTTATTCTTGATGAACCAACAGCATCCCTTAATGAAAACGAATCAAAGCATCTTCTTGACCTCCTCCTTGAGTTCAAGAAGCAGGGAATGACATCAATCATCATTTCCCACAAACTTAATGAAATATCTTATGTAGCCGATAAAATCACTGTTATTCGTGACGGAGCCGTTATCAGAACAATGGACAAGGCTCACGAATCATTCAGCGAAAACACAATCATCGCTGCAATGGTAGGCCGTGACATTACAGACCGCTTCCCTAAGCGCACTCCAAAAATCGGTGAAGTTTGTCTTGAAGTTAAGAACTGGAGCGTTGATCACCCTGTATTCGATGGAATCAAGGTTTGCGACGGAGTAAACTTCAAGCTTAGAAAGGGTGAGGTTCTCGGTATCTCGGGACTTATGGGTGCTGGTCGTACAGAACTTGCCATGAGTATTTTCGGTAAGTCTTACGGGGCAAACATCAGCGGACAGATTTTCCTTAACGGAAAAGAGGTTGACTTCCCTAATGTTAAGTCTGCTATCAAGAGCGGAATTGCTTATGTTACGGAAGACCGCAAGGGTAACGGACTCATTCTTACGGAATCAATTACAAAGAATACTGTTGCTGCAAAGCCAGAAAAGGTTTCAAAGCACTGGATTTATGACTATGATGAATGTCGCCGCGTTGCCCAGTCAACGGCAAAGGAAATGCATACAAAGTGTGCAACTGTTGATGAAAATGTCGGAAACCTTTCTGGTGGAAACATGCAGAAGGTTCTTCTTGGAAAATGGCTCTTTGCTGATCCGGACATTCTTATTCTTGATGAACCAACACGCGGTATCGATGTTGGTGCAAAGTACGAAATCTACTGCATCATCAACAAGATGGTAGCAGAAGGTAAGTCTGTTATCCTGATTTCTTCAGAAATGCCTGAAGTTTTGGGAATGAGTGACCGCATCTATGTTATGAACGAAGGTCGCATGGTTGCTGAAATGGACGCAAAGGATGCTGACCAGGAAAAGATCATGGCATGCATCATCAACTCAGGTAAATAAATAGGAGTAATTAAAATGGCTAATATTCAGAGTTTAAAGAAGACACTGAAGGGTAACACAATGATTCTTATCCTTCTTGCTGTCATGTTGTTCTTCCAGTTATTGATTGTTGGTGCAGACAAGGGATCCCTTTTTGCTCCAGAAAATATTACAAACCTTATCAACCAGAATGCATGGGTTGTTATCCTTGCAACAGGTATGCTTCTCTGTATCCTTACAGGTGGTAACATCGACCTTTCAGTAGGTTCCGTAATCTGTCTTGTTGGTGCAGTTGCCGGAATCCTCATAGTCAACATGGGTTGGCCTGTTCTTCCATCTATCATCATCTGTCTTATTGTTGGTGCAGCAATCGGTGCATGGCATGGATTCTTCATCGCTTATGTTCACATCCCTCCATTCATCTGTACATTGTCTGGTATGCTTTTGTGGCGTGGTGTTGCCCTCATCCTTCTTAACGGTATGACAATTTCTCCATTCCCAGATTCATTCCTCAACATCTTTGGAAGCTACCTTCCAGAATTGTTTCTTGAACAGCCAAATGACGACATGGCAAATGAAGCTTACGATGCTCTCATCGAACACAACGAAAAGATTACTTTCCTTGTAACAATGATAATTTCAGTAATATGCTGTTTCTTAACTGTTGTTGCAGCTGTAGTTAGCCGTGCTTCTAAGATCAGAAAGGGATATTCGGTTTCTACAAACATTGGATTCATTGCAAAGCAGGCTATCCTCTGTGCTGTAATTATGATTGTAGGAACACTCCTTGCACAGGACAAGGGACTCCCACTCATCCTTGTTATCGTCGGTATTATCGTAGGAATCTATTCTTACTACACACAGAACACAGTTCCTGGACGCTACCTCTACGCAATCGGTGGTAACGAAAAGGCTGCTCGCCTCTCAGGTATAAACACAGACAACGTAATGATGTTTGCTTACACAAACATGGGATTCATCGCCGGTATTGCAGGTCTCGTTTGTGCAGCACGCCTTAACTCTGCAGCTCCAACAGTTGGGCAGAGCTACGAAATGGATGCAATCGCATCATGCTTCATCGGTGGTGCTTCTGCATACGGTGGAACAGGTACGGTTGGTGGTGCTGTAATCGGTGCCATCTTCATGGGTGTTCTTAACAACGGTATGTCGATCCTTGGTGTTGACTCTAACTGGCAGCGTGCTGTTAAGGGTATGGTTCTTCTTCTTGCAGTTATCTTCGACGTAGTTTCAAAAAAGAAGAAGTCAAGCAAATAAAATGTATGAAGGCAGCAGGGACTCCTCCGTTCCTTGCTGCAAAATATAGCCTTCAGGCAAGGCTCTGATTAATCAGAAAATGCCGGTTTCCTTCATTGTTTTCCCGACAGGATTCGTTGGATTCTGTCGGGTTTTTTTATGGCAAATATTGTTTCTATAGGTTATAATCAACATATACTAGAAATTGGGGTAACATCATGGGTGACATTTCACGCAGAATTACACGCAAGTCTTTCAAAGCAAAGCGAAAGGCTGCCATAAAAACTATTAAGGCTCAGGCTAAAGAAAAGATTCGCCTGGTAAAGCTTGAGTATTCCATTGATGCTGAACGCAAGAAGACAAAGACCATCGAAAAGGAACAGAGAAAGGAGCTTAAGGCTCAGAAGGCAAATGCACGTATTTCCTACAATGAGCGTCAGCCACGTCCTTTTTCATTGGGTGAGGATCTTTTCAGCTCCATCTCCCATGGTATCGGTGCTGGGTTGAGTGTTGCAGCAATCGTACTTCTCATAATCAGAAGTGTTTTCCATGCACCTTCAGCTGATTCTGGTGCTTGGACGGCTTCATTTTCTTTGCTTGGAGCTTTTTTCTTCATCTATTACCTAACATCTACATTGTCACATGCTATTTCTGCAATGGGTGGAAGAAAGGTTTTTGAAAGAATGACTTTCATGACAATCTGGGTTCTTGTTCCTGCTACTTTTGTTCCATTTGCCCTTGCGACCTTGAGCGGAACGACATTGACAGCCTTTGTTTCCATTGTGTGGTCTCTTTATGGTCTTATGGCAGTTCTTTATGCTGTCTTCGGCAACAAGATAAGGGGAGTTTCTGTATTTGCATTTATTGTATCCTTTGTCATAATGACGCTGACTTTTGTAAAATGTGGTTCACTTCTTGTTGCGGGAAGTGTTTTGTATGTTGTGGGTGGAGGATTTTTCATGCTTCGCAATTACAAGTGGTCACACAGTATTTTCCATCTTCTTGCCCTTGGCGGAAGCATTTTACATTTCTTTTCAGTCTATTATTTGTTTGCTTAATGAAGAGAGGGATTGTCAAACTCTGAAAAGACAGATTCTGAAATTACCGTTTGGAAAGATAAGTCCATATCTTTCATCGATGGGACAGAGCATTGCTTACGCTTTGATGGAGGGTCTCTTAGTAGTGTGGAGGTCTTCTGTTGGGAATGTCCCCTTCCATCTGGTCTGAAAGATCCCTTATCTTCTGTGCCATGAGTTTGTTCTCTTCCCTCAGTTTTTCTATGGTTGTGGAATTTTCCACAGCCACAGATTGAAGCTGGTTCAGGAAGTCCTCAAGGTACGCAAGCTTTGTTTCAAGCTGTATTATTTTTTCTTCAGTGTCTTTTTCCATTTCAGCGATTACTCCAAATCATAAGTCTCGCCATATTTTACAATTTCCACATGTTCATATCCATTGTCTTCAAGGAATTGCTTCATGTGTTCTTGACCTGTTTTTTCACCGTGAACAAGGAAGATTTTCTTTAGCCTGCTCGTGTCGATGGTGTTGAGCCACTCAAGGCTTTCCTGGTAGTCTGCGTGGGCACTGAATGAATCGATGTTTACAACTTCTGCATTCACCTTGTACCAGTCACCAAGGATCTTTACTTCTTTTTCACCGTCTAGGATTTTTCTTCCCAAGGTGTTTTCCGACATGTATCCAACTATACAGATGATGTTCTTTGGATCTGATATGTTGTTTGCAAGGTGATAGAGAATGCGTCCTGCTTCACACATGCCGTCGGCGGAAAGGATGATCATAGGTCCCTGCTTGTCGTTGAGGGACTTTGATTCATCTACACTCTGAACGAAAGTCATGGAATTGAAACCAAAAGGATTCTTGTGGTGAGAAAGGAAGGCTTCCTTGGTTGCTTCATCATAACATTCCTGATGAAGCTGGTAGATTCCCGTTGCATTTACAGCCATAGGACTGTCCATGTAGATTGGAATCTGAGGAATCTTTTTCTTGTCTACAAGAAGGTGGAGGTAATAAACCAATTCCTGTGCGCGTTCAATTGCAAATGTAGGAATGATGATTTTACCCTTTGTGTCTATTGCTCGGCGGACGATTTTTTCAAGTTCCTTAAGGGCGCTTTCGGCTTCATGATGAAGTCTGTTTCCATAGGTGCTTTCGAGGAAAATGTAGTCTGGGGCAGGCATGTTTGTTGAAGGGTCGCGGATAATAGGCTTGTTGCGTCTTCCCAAATCCCCAGTGTAAAGGACACGGATTTCATCTGAAGGAGCACCGCGCAAAGCCTCTTCCTTTGCATTTCTTGAATATGAGTTGTCGTCTATTTTTGGACCGAAAAGCCTGTGCCAAAGTCTCCTTCCGGACATGCCGAAGCCTCCGGATGTTTTTGAAGTCAGTGGATTCTTCCTCTGTCCTGTAATTGTGAAATATGCAAGGGAAGAACCAAGAATGTGTCCTGCATCGTAGAATTCCAGCTGAACATCTGGGGCTATGTACATTTTTCTGTTATAGCCCAGGGTGATGATCTGGTTTGCAGCCTTTACGCAATCCATTTCAGTGAAGAGAGGTTTCCAGGAGAATTTTTCACCTTTTTTCTTTGCCTGTTTTGCAAGGAATTCCGCATCTCTTGCCTGGATTCTTGCGCTGTCCATCATTACGATGTTGGCAAGATCGCGGGTTGCCGGAGTTGCAAAAATGCTTCCGCCATAGCCGTTTTTTGTAAGGACTGGAAGGAGTCCGCAATGGTCAAAGTGAGCATGGGTAAGAACTACGCTTTCAATTTTGTCTGGGGCAAAGTCAAAGTCGCGGTTCTTTTTGTCTGCTTCCTGTCGTTTGCCCTGAAAGGCACCGCAGTCAATCATAAAACTGCGTCCGTCAATTTCAAGAATGTGTTTGCTTCCTGTGACTTCCTGAGCTGCTCCAAGTGAATATGCTGTTACTGACATAGTGCGCCTCCTGATGTAATTTAAGAACAGTAATTAATATACTGCCATTTACTTCTATTTTAATACATTTTTTGTAAATATCAAATTTTGGAAAATTGCATGTTCTTGTGTTATAATTGAAAAGATGAATTTTCTGTACTTATTTAGTTTCAGAGTGGCAATGTTTTTCCTCCTGGCTTATATGGGGCTGTTTACCAGACTTAAATATAGCGTGACAAGGACTGTCCTTATTTTATCCGCATCATTTGCAGTTACTACCGTATTTGATTTTATTTTCATTTACCATACTTCTGGCGGAATCTTCTATCTTTTGTCTACTCTTTTGACATTTTTGATTTTGACAGGTACAGAATTGCTCATTTCAAGGAGTAAGAATTTCCATTCGGTCTTTACAGTTCTCTGTGCCACAGACTTTATCCTTCCTGGAAACATAGTCTGCTATATAGTCTTTAACCGTACAAACGATATTTTCTCTAGTATTCTTCTCCAGATTGCAGTTCAGTTTGTATTCCTTTTCTTCCTTGTAAAGTTCGTTTCAATATACTACAAGGAAAATGACAATGACAGCATTGGATGGAAAAGTATCTGTCTTGTTCCTTTTCTTTTTTATCTGAGCATTACCTGCCTTACTGTTTGGCCGATGAACCTAATTGAATATCCTTCTGCCATGCCAGGTGTAATAATTCTCTTTGCACTTATGTTTGTAACTTTTACCTGTGGCATGAGAATGTATGCAAGAAGGGGAATGAAACAGAAACAGGACATGAGCCTTGTTTTCCTTGCAGAATATTCGGACAGAATTAAAAATGAATCGGCAAAGGTAAACGAAATGTCAATGAAAATCGAGGAAATGAACAGTGCCATGCTTGCGGTTACTTCAGAAATCCTCAACCTTCTTGATAACGAACATTACGATGACATCAGGACAATTATTTCTGCCATCAGGTCGGATTCAAGACTTATGGTAGCAGAAAGAAAGTGTGCAAACACTTCAATCAATTCTGTTATCCTTGAAGTTGAAGAATATGCAAAAAGGGCTGGAGTTTCGATTGCCTACAACCTCAATGTACCTGAAAGATTAGGAGCAATTGAATTTGAATATGCCGTTTTTGTTGAAAGACTCCTGAACATGGCGGTTAAATCTTGCTGTCAGTTCTATACAAAGCAGTTGACTGTTTCCATGTATCCGTCTGGTGCCTGGATGAATATAGAAATGAAGACAAGATTTCCCGAAATTGATTCGTCGAACGACAATGACAAGGATGATAGGTCAGAAGAATTGCTGAAGAAAATCTCTGAGAGTGTAGATTGCAGTTTGAGTGTTCCTGAACTTAGTGCCTTTACAAAAAAATATGAAGTACAGACTTCCGTTCAGGTTAAGATGGGTGTTATCATAACCGAATTTAATGTGAGAATTAACTGATATGATTTCAAAGAAGAATCGCCTGAATTTCGTGTTCCTCTTCATAGCCTTCTTCTTCATTGTTTCCTGTTTTTCCTTTGTCTTCATAAGGAATGACAGGTTCAACAGGAAGGACAGAATTCTTAATCTATCAACTCTTGCAGAATTTCCGGAAAAACAGTCGGAAATTTCGGTTCTGATAGAGGAACGAGGCGGGGAGTCGGGAAACTGGGCAACGGCTCTTTCTTTGGAAGCATTTGAAAAAACCGGATGCCCAATTCTGATGGGAAACACATTTGATGTTACCATTGAAAACAAAACTCCTTACGAAATAACAGACTGGAACATTGCCTTTACTATGGACAAGCTCTGCTATATTGAATCGGCCTGGTGCGGAAAGGTTGATGTAATTCAGCAGAGAAACGGTAAGACTCTCGCGCAGAATTTTAACCTAAGAACATACAACAGCAAGATGGTTAAAATAGATTATGTTGAAACTAATGGACAGATTCTTTTCCCTTTGGAAAAGGGTGATGTTTTTGTTTATTATCCGAGCCTCGAAGAAAAAGAGGTTCCTCTTATGGGGACTGCCCCAAACAAGCCAAAGTCATTTGCAAAATTAGGCTTCATTCTTTATGGTAAGGATATTGTTTCGGCAGATGATTTACTGCACGGAGAACTTACTTTCAAGTGCAGGAAAAGGATTAATCAGGATCCTGCCTTTTTAATTCTTGTCTATATTTCTGTAATCTGGGCATTTTCTCTTGTTTTCCTTTTGCTTTCAGAAGGCAGAATCAATGAGATTGAACAGATAGAACTTCGTGACAAAAAAATGATTCAGGAAGTTATGGAAACTTTCTCAGGCTTTGTTGATGCAAAGGATCCCTATACAGGCGGTCATTCAATTCGTGTCGGAAAGTATTCAAAACAGCTTGCAGAAGAAATGGGGCTTGATAAAAAACAGTGTCAGCAGGTTTTCTACTGCGGGCTTCTTCATGACTGCGGAAAAATAAGCATTCACGATGACATTCTTTCAAAGCCAAAAAGACTTACAGACGACGAGTTCTCTATAATCAAGAGTCATACAATCCGTGGCTTTGAAATTCTTTCAGGTCTTACAGCCATTCCGGAAGCCTGTATGGTAGCCCGTTATCATCATGAACGTTATGACGGGAAGGGATATCCTGATGGACTTGCCGGAAATGCAATTCCTCTCTATGCAAGAATTACCTGTCTTGCAGATGCTTTTGATGCCATGAATTCAAACAGGTGCTATAGAAATCACATGGGACCAGACATGATCATAAAGCAAATCAGCGACAATGCAGGAAGACAGTTTGATCCTGATGTTGCTGATGCAATGCTAAGACTTCTTCTTCGAGGTGAAATTGTTTTTCCCGAATAGGAGTTGTTGCAAGGTATAAATGATATGCTTTGCAGAATTAGAGTTCGTATTTTTCGATGATTCTTTCGGCTGCTTCCCGTCGGCTCAACCTTTCGTCCATTGCTTTCTTTTCGATGAAGTGATGGGCTTCGCTTTCCGACATCTTTTTGTTCTCAATGAGCATCCACTTTGCCTTGTTGATGACTCTTATGTCGGTCATCTTTTCCTGAAGGGTTCTGTTTTTTGTTTCCATTTTCTCAAGGCGCAATGTCATGGCAGATAGCATTTTCACAGCCATATAGAAAATTTGAGGTGAGTTCGGTTTTGGCAGGGTGATGATTCCCTGGTCTTCTACCTTTGAACAGACTTCGTCGTACATGTCGGCATTTACAAGAAGCAGGATTCCCATGTTTGTTTCGGAGAAATTTTCTGCAAATAGTACTCCATGTTCATCTGTAAGAGGACAGTCAATCAGAAGCAGGTCTGCATCGCATTCAAGCAGTTTTCTTCGTGCTTCCCCGCCGTTGCTTGCGTGGATGACAGGATTGAACTGTTCTTTAGGGAGAATGCTTGAAATGTTTTCAAAGAAGGTGTCACTGTCTGATACTATGAGCACCTTTCTTCTGCTGCTCAAAGGATTCATTTATACTTTTCCTGACTATCTGCGCAAGAATGATTCAACGTCATCGTTGAATATCTTTCTTATGAATTCACTCTGGCGGGCAATATCTGCAGCTTCTCCCCAGAACTTAGGAAGTTTTTCAGAACGGCTGCTTGAATCCGAAGGTTCAGGAAGTTTTGCATTGTTCTTTATTCCGTCAAGACCCGCATAAATGATGAGGGCGAATGCTATGTATGGGTTTGTTGTTGGATCTGGAGAACGAACTTCAAATCTTTTTTCATCTCCGTTTGTTGATGGAATTCTAATAAGCTGTGTACGGTTTTCTTTTGCCCATCCAATGGTCGAAGGAGCTTTTCCCGCACCAAGCCTGATATATGAATCCGATGTTGGGTTGAGGAAAACAGTCATTTCCTTAATGTGGGAAAGAACACCAGCCATAAAGTTTTCAAATACATCCTTTCCGTCTTCTGATTTAACGGAAACATTGATGTGGAATCCGTTTCCGCAGTGACCGCTCAAAGGTTTTGGAGAGAAATCTGCATACAATCCGTTGCGGGCAGCTGCAGCGCGAACTACTGTAATGAAGTTCATTACATTGTCGGCTGATTTAAGTGGAGCTGCGTGGCGGAAATCCACTTCGTTCTGACCCGGACCTTCCTCGTGGTGTGAACTTTCTGGATGGATGTCCATTTCCTTAAGGGTAAGGCAGATTTCACGGCGGATGTTTTCTCCCTTGTCTTCTGGAGCAACCGACATATATCCTGCATTGTCAAAAGGAATCTTTGTAGGTTCTCCTTTTTCGTCCGTCTTGAAAAGGTAGAATTCGCATTCCGTTCCAATATTGATTTCAAGGTTCTGTTCGCGTGATGCAAGAACTGCCTGTTTGAGAATGTAGCGGCTTTCCTTTTCAAAAAGGGAACCGTCAGGTCTCTTGATTTCGCAGAACATGCGGACAACTTTACCAGATGTTGATCTCCATGGAAGGACTGTCAATGTTGATGCAATAGGGAAGAGGAAAAGGTCTGAATGTGCAGAATCCGTAAAACCGTCGATGGCACTGCCGTCAAAACCAATGCCCTGTTCAAAGGCGCGTTCAAGTTCACTTGGAAGAATTGCAAGGTTCTTCTGGTTTCCATAAATGTCACAGAATGCAAGGCGGATGAATTTAACATCTTCCTGTTTTATGAATTCAATAACTTCTTCTTTTGTATATGCGGACATAGTTCCCCCAAAAATATTACATCATTATGATTATATATTAAGTACCGTGAAATTTGTTGTATAAATCGGCAACTGGACAAATGGTTTTCTTACAGCCCCATTGAAAGTATCAAGAGGACAGAGAAGACTGCCAGGGCAAAAATAATCTGAAGGCTTATTACTGCGGAGGAGAATTCCACTGCTTCTTTTTTCTTGGAGTAAATGGAAATCAAGAAACTTGGCGGGCAGCTGAAGTACATGAGCAATGAAGCAAAAAGCACCCTGTTCATTCCTATTGTCCAGTCTATTAGTTTCAGTACCAGGACACAGATTACGGCCTGAATGAGAATTCTAACGACGGTGAATTTGATTCCGCGGGAAAGTACTGTCTTGTTGAATATGAGCCCTGCACCAATGGAAAGAAGTATAAGGCTTGTGAGTGGGGCAGTAAAAAGACTTATTACTTTAGAGTAGAGTCCAGCATAGGCTGATTCATCGATGATCTTACCAAGTCCAATGAAAGCTCCGGCAAAGCCAAGGACAACTGAAATGATGAGCGGGTTCTTTGCAATGGAGAGGACAATTTCCTTTCTGGAAGGCTGCTCTCCGTTGTTGATCTTGAATCCGATGTACATTACTGTAAAGCCGAAAACTCCGCTGAAAATATCCATGCTTACTATATAGAAAAGATTTTTTTCGCCTACAAGGATTGAAATCAAGGCCCAGCCGAACAGTCCGCCTTCGTAGGTGGTCAAAGCATAAGGGATGTAATCTCTGATGGATTTATCGAAAAATCGCTTGAGCAGAAATCCGATACCCCAGGCTGAAAAAAGCATGAAGAATTCAAGGGCAATAAGAAGAATTGAATTCCTTGAATAGGTTCCGTGAATGAGTGCATCAAATGCCATGACAGGAAGGAGAACTGTTACGCACAGGTTCTTTATCTGGGCGATTCCATTGTCGTTTAGGACGCCCTTACGGCTTAAGAATTTTCCCAGTGCAATTATAAGAAAAACCGGAATAATTGTTTCTAAAATAATCATTCTTCAATTATATAGGGGAAAGGCAAAATAATTCAATTTTTTGAATCTTTTATATTTTTCAAAAAAACAATGATATGCCCTTGACATATTTTAATAGTTTATATATAATGGAGAAACCTTATGGGGTGTTAGCGAAGCTGGTTATCGCGCTGGCCTGTCACGCCGGAGACCACGGGTTCGAGTCCCGTACATCCCGAGTAAAAGCACTTGTCAATTGGACAGGTGCTTTTTTTTATTTAAAGAAAACACCTGATAGTTAAGAGTAAAAAAACGGAGTATAATTCAAAGCATGACAAACAAGGTATATATAATTGGACACAGAAATCCAGACACTGATTCAATAGTAGCCGCAACTGCCTATGCAAAACTCAAGAATCTTTTAGGCATGAATGAATATGTTGCAGCCCGTGCTGGAAAACTTGCACCTCAGACAGAATATGTTTTCAAAAGATTTAAAATTGAGCCTCCTAAATACATTCCGGACTTGATTCCAAAAACTGAATACTACATGTCTGACAAATTTGTTGCTGTTGACCACGATGTTTCCCTCTGGAAAGCCGTTGACAGAATGATCAGTACAAATGCTCCTGTTCTTCCAATCGTCAATGCAGACGGAACATATCAGGGGCTCTTGAATTACAATGCTTTTGCCCTCAATTCATTTAAAATTCTCAATCCCAAGAGAAATGAGATTTTCCTTACAAGCATTCACCTTATTGAAAAGACATTGAATGCAACTCCTATTGTTGCCTTTGATGAAAACGACTACTTCAAGTGTTCCATCATGGTAGCCGACGATGAACTTGAATCAACAAGGACAATTCTGGAAGAACATAAGAGCGAAAACATTGTAGTTGTATGCGGTGACAGGCAGGACATTCAGCGCCTCTGCGTAGAATCAAAGGTTCGTGCCCTTATCGTTACCCATGATTATGTTGTTCCAAAGGATCTTGCAGAGCTTGCAAAGAAGAACAGGGTTTCTGTTTTGAGCGGACATGACAGTACCCTTAAGACTGCTATGCTCATTGAATATTCATCTCCTGTAAGTTCAATGGCAGACATGAATGTTCTTCCGGTTCATGCAAACGATACCCTTCAGAAAATAAAGCCTCAGCTTAAGGACAGCCCAAGCCGCTGTCTTCCGGTTGTAGACAATGACTACAAGGTAATCGGAATCATCAGTGAAAGCGATCTTCTTCACGAGGCAAACATTCAGGTTATTCTTGTTGACCACAATGAACCTCAGCAGGCGGTTGAAGGTCTTGAAAACTATACCATTCAGGAAATCATCGACCATCATAAGATCAATACTTTCTCTTCAAAACTTCCCATGACTTTCATCAACAAGTGTGTCGGTTCAACCAGTTCCATCATTGCAAACATGTACCGCGAGCAGAGGGTTTCGATTCCAAAGGACATAGCCTCCATCCTCCTTTGCGGTATCTTGAGCGATACTCTTGTTCTTCAGTCTGCAACTACAACTGATTACGACAGGGACATTGCGGAATACTTGAGCAGCATTACTGACTTGGACATCAAGACTTTGGGCAATGACATCATCAAGAGCGGAAGCCACATTGACGGACGCACGGCAGAAGAAGTTATCCACCAGGATATGAAGGAATACAAGGACGGCAAGTTCAAATACAGCGTAAGCCAGATTGAAGTTGACAGTACCCGTGACATCATCGAGCGCAAGATGGAATTCCTTGAGCAGCTTGAAACTGAAAGAAAAGCTGTGGGAGCACTCTTCAGCGCCTTGCTTGTAACGGACATTACTGAACTTAGTTCCATCATGCTGGTTGCGGGCGAACAGAAATTTGAAGATGTTTTGAATTTCCCTAAACGAGACAGGCATATTTACTTTATGAAGGACATTGTTTCCCGCAAGAAGCAGCTTATCCCTCTTTTGTCTGAACTCATGGCAAAGGTGGAATAGGTCATCATCTGGTTCTTTAAAATATTAAAAGGCAACCTGACTCAATTTAATTGCACCAGGTTGCCTTTCTTTTTTGTTGGCAATCAGTTTTTTAGCAGTTTGCAAGAATTTCAAGAAGCTTGTTCTGGTAGTCCTGAATTGCATTCACGCCTTCAGTTGCCCCTGCTGTATCGCCAGCCCTAAGCTGTTCCGTAATCTTTGCGTATGCTTCATACATAGGTTTAATGGAAAGGTTTCCCATGTTTCCCTTGAGGGTATGTGCTTTCTGAATTGCAGCGTCAATATTGCCGGCCTGAATGTCAGGGATGATGTCCTTGTTCTTGTTGATTGAGTCAGGCATCTTTTTGTACATCATTACAAGAAGATCTTTGTTGCCCATAAAGCGACCGAGGGCTTCTTCGATATCAACATTAATTGTTGCAAGTGTTTCACATAAATCCATAATAAGTTCTCCTTTTTTGTCAGGAACTATTAAAGCAAGTTCTTAAGTATTAAATGTCACCTTCAATTATACAACACTTCTCTATAT
>JAHAZL010000037.1 GCA_018384055.1 Treponema sp. | reverse complement strand
TAACCCTTCCATGTTTTTACTTCATCTGGATGTTTGTAAAAATCATTCAGATAATTATCATTCAGATATGTAAAGACTGCCGGATCTAAATTCTGTCGCGCCTTAAAATATGCCTGTTTAGAGATTTCTTCTCTGTCTTTAAGCTTAAAAAAATTTCTTAATTCCATTGCACACGTCTGTTTTTTGCTTGTCATGATACTTATTATAATATCACAAACAGGCATTTTTCTTTTACGCGTGAATGCTTTTTTATTTTTTCCCCTTGCTTTTCCTTCTGCTTCCTTTGAATATAATTTTTTCTGATTTTCTTCCCATCTATTCTGAAATGTTGCCCCCATTTTTCCACCTAAGGAATTTTATTATATTTTGAAATTTTTAAATAGTGGGCTTAAGTTGATGATGTTAGGCGTTGCGGGGGATGTGCCCCCGCTGGAAGGGGTTGCGACCAACGAAGTGGGCGCGAGGGGAAGGGTCGCTTCGCTATCGAGTTTGTTTTCGATTTTATTTTATCGGAAAACAAAACATCCCTTTCCCCCAAAAATTTTTAACCGCTTCTTTATGGCAACAAAGGACCAAATTTAGTATATTTATGGCATGATCAAAGCACAGATTGAAGATAAGGAACTTTTGGAACATCTTGATTCCATTGAAAAAGATGAGATGGCTGTTTTTGTTATGGCAGACGGAAGAATCCGCGGGGCTCTTTTCCACGGTACAAATTTCGTTAACCAGATGCGCGCACAGCACAAAACAGGCATTCTTGAAACCATGGTTCTTGGACAGGCTTCTCTATGTGCTGCCCTCATGATGCCTACGATGAAAGGCATGGAACACATTTCATGGCGCTACGAATGCGACGGTCCTGCAAAGGGATTCAGTGTGGAAGCAGACAGCACTGGCTATGTCCGCGGCTATCTTCTTGAAGACCACATTCCAATCGACAAGCCTCTTGAAAGCTGGGACCTTGCCCCATTTCTTGGCAACGGCACAATGACAATTACAAAGGCACATGCAGGAGACAAGAGTCCTCAGGTTAGTTCCGTAGAAACACTCTATAAAAACATTACTAAAGACCTTGCCTGGTACTTCAACCAGTCTGAACAGATCAACACTGCATTCAGTACAAGCATTTTCATGGACCCAAAGGGCCGCGTTAAGGGTGCGGGCGGCATGTTCATTCAGGTTCTTCCTGAAACCGGCGGTACAAAAAAGGTAGGTGCTGAAACTTCTTCTACTCCGGACTTTAATGCTGACGAAGAACTCATCACAAGGGTTGAAAATGCCTTCAGTGCATGTCCTTCCCTTGGCAAATGGTTTGAGGAAAAGGGAAACATCAACGACATAGTTTACGGCCTCTTCCGTGAATTCAAACCTCAGATTGCAGTCCGCCGAAACATCAAGTACGACTGCCCTTGCTGCGAAGACTACTACATCGAACACCTTAAGTCCCTTGGTCCAAAACAGATTGAAGATCTTAAGTCTTCCGGTCCTGACCCTCTTGAAATCGTTTGCCGCAACTGCGGAAGCGTTTACAGAATTCCATTTGCTAAGCTGTAATTTAAATGAAGAGCCGCCATGTTTTAGCTGCCGCTTTTGCAACGGCAGTGGCTGTATTAGGGCAGGTTGCTTTTTCTGAGGATGTAACTGCTATCAACAGCCAGTATATTGAAACTACTTTCTACTCAAACACAGACCTTGGCACAGAGGCAAAAAGCAAGTTTGCTTCCATTGCCTACGGCAGCAATATTTCTTTTGCTGGCGAATGGAACCTTTATTCTGGGCTTAGGCTTGGGGATGAATGCCGGGAGTTTACGACAACTGCTGATTTCTGGCCTGAAATCCTTGATCTTGAAAATTCCAGATTCAGTTTTGGCGGCAAGTTCACCTATCATTTTTTTGACTATGGGAAATGGTGCTATGAAAACGACCTTCTCCTTGAACCTTTTTTAAGGTATACGGGGGAACATGACTGGCACCTGGATTTATCAGCCGGCTTTACTTTCAAGGCACAGGAAGTAAAAATCCTTAACATGTGGACCTTTGACCAGAACTTTTCTTTTCATGTTGAATTCGTCAAAAAGATTACGGAGAATTCCGAAGCTCATGTAATTCTTTCTACCCACGATGTTTTCAGGTACTACAAATTTCCTTCCCCTTTATATACTTTTGGCGGTTCCTATGCTTTCAGCAGCGGAATTCAGTTGCACGCTGACCTGCAGTTTCATTGCTGCGACATGTTTACGACAAAGTTTTTTCTGAACGGACAGCAGTTTAGCGGAGGATTCAGGTTCTATCTATGAAAAAAACGGCGTTAATTTTGCTTGCATCCATAATTGCCCTCCTTTCATCCTGCAAGTTCGGTCCGTACCAGTTTGCCTTTACGGAAGAAAATGTTGAAGACCGTTCCCGAACAATTACAAGACTTCAGGGACCATATTTGCCTTCCGGAACCAACGGACTCAGCACATATAGTTTCCTTATTGTTACAGACATGCACATTGGAGCCGGACATTATAAGCATAACCACAATGGCTTCTTCATTTGGTTCCAGACAATGATGAACTGCCCTGATCCTACTAAGCGGCCTCAGTTCATCATCAATCTTGGAGACATTGCTGACAGCGGAAGACTTTCTGAATTCAAGGATTACTATATATGGTCGGAAAAAGTTAGGGACATCGCAAGAAACAGCATTGATGGAATTCAGGATTTTAAAATCTATTCGGTTGTTGGAAACCACGACCTTTACAACAACGGGCGCAATTACTTTTTGAATTACACCTATCCCCACATCTACAGTTACTGTTTTGATTTTGCCAACAACAGTTCCACTCAGGGCTTTGAATTTTACTTTCTTGATTCCGGCAACGGAACTTTGGGGAGATACCAGCTGGAAGATTTGCAGTCCAAGATGAAGAAAAGCAGTAAGCCCAAAATCATTCTTTCACACTATCCGGTTTATGCTGGCGGTATTCTTGTTGTTACCCTTCAGGATACTTTGGAATGTGCAAAAATCCTTACCATTGGCGCAGAGAACAATGTAAAGCTTATGCTTGAAGGACATGCCCATAGACATTACACCTACAATTACGGACGAATGTACGAGGAAGTTACTCCTTCCTACGCAAGCAACAATGCAGTAAACCTCATTACGGTTGATGAAACTTTAGGCACTTGCGTTACTGACATCAAATATTTTTAATTCCCAATTTTATACACTCAAACCTTTTTACAGCAATTGCCTGATTTAAAAAATTTTGCTTATTGGAACTTTTGGTGTTATCATAAATCTATTGGAGGATAGATTTATGGCTAAATCATGTTGCAAGACTGTTGTCGCAGAAAAAAAAGAAAAGGCAGTTGAAAAAACTCCTGCTCAGAAAGCTGTAGACACAAGAAGAAAGAACAAGATTGCAGAACAGCAGGAAATGCTGGACAAGTCAACTTCTTCTGCTGCCCACAAGCAGTGGATTACAAAGAAGAACAACGAGATTTCTGCAAAGGATGAAAAAATTGCAAAGCTGACTTCTGAAAAGAAAGAACTCAAGACTGAGCTCAAGACTCTTCAGGCACAGAACAAGGCATTGGCAAGGGAAGTTGCAAGGCTCCAGAAGAAACTTGAAACTGCCGCTAAAACACCAGTAAAAGCACCTGCTAAGCTTACCGCCAAAGCAAAGGCTAAAGCTCCTGCCAAGGCAAAACCTGCTGCAACTAAAGCTGCAAAGGCATCCAAGTAATTAGTTCAAAGGGCCTTACTAAAGCCCCTTGTGTCATTGTCGGGTTTGACCAATGATTTAAAAGAAAAGGCTGTCCTGGATTTTCCAAGACAGCCTTTTCTTTTGTCGGACTTTAATTTTTAGTCTGCAAGATCCTTAAGGTCTTTGTTTGTCATTGCACACACGCAAGAGTCAGAGTAGATGTTTACTGCTGTTTCGATCATGTCGATTACTGCATAGATTGGAAGGATAACGCCCATAACGCCGATTGGCATTCCCTTGCCTGCCATGAGTGAAAGTGTAAGGAAGAAGCATCCCATTGGAACTCCGGCATTTCCAACTGCACTGATAACTGAAATCAAAATCCATGCAATAACTGTAAAGATGTTGAGGTCAACGCCGCCGTTCTTCATTACGAAAAGTGATGTAACGAGGATGAAGGCTGCACAACCGTTCATGTTGATTGTCGTACACATTGGAAGGATAAAGCGTGTAAATTTTTTGTCGCACTTAACGCGGTTTTCTGCACAGTCCATTGTAACAGGAAGTGTTGCAGCCGAAGACTTTGTAAAGAGTGCCGTAAGAATTGCAGGAATCATGTTCTTGAAATGCTTTACAGGATTGAGGCCGCGTGCAAGAAGGAAAAGCGAAAGAACAATGAAGAACTGAATGAGGTTGCCGCTGAGAACAACAGCCGTATATTTTCCGATTGATTCCATTGCTATGTCGGCTCTCATTTCCTTAACAAGCTGGGCTGTAAAAGCGATGATACCGATTGGAAGGATTGTGATGATCCATCCGATGATCTTGAAAACAAGTTCCTGGAAGCCAAGAACAACATTAAGGATAGAAGTCTTTTTTTCTGATTCAGGCATTCCGGAAATTGCAAAACCGAATGCAAAAGAAACTATAAGAATAGAAAGAACATTGCCGGATACAAACGGATAGATGATGTTGTCTGGAATTGCACTTGTGAAGTAGCTGAGGAAAGAAGAAGAACTCATGCTCTGAACTTTTTCTGCCGCTGCGGTTCCTTCGTAAGCTGCCGACGAAAGAACTTCAGGCTTGATGATGAAGAACAAGATTGCCGCAATTGTAGAAGCTGCAACTGTTGTAAGCAAAGTGTACATGATTGTTCTTCTGAAAATTCTTGCAGTCTCCTTGTTGCTTCCAAGAGTAGCAAGGGTTGTAAGAACTGAAACTGCGATGGCTGGAACTGCCGTGAACTTGAAAAGTCTTGTAAATACTGTTGCAACGAAGTCACAAACATTGTCTACCGCACCAACATGCAGTGCCCCAAGAATGGCACCCATAATGAGGGCGCCGACCCAGAAAATAACCTGTTTAACCTGTTTTGTCATAATAATTTCCTATGTCTTTATTTTCGGCATATTATAGGAAATAATTGATTTTAAAAAAAGTGAGGGCATGGATTGCTTCACTGCGTTCGCAATGACATAGGAGCTGTCACTGCAATGGCGTAGACACTGTCAGTGCAATGGCAAGCCTAATCCGCCGCCGTTGCGCCGTCATTGAGAGGAGCCTGCGACGAAGCAATCCACTCATCAATGGTGAAACCTACTTTGCCGCACGGCCATAGAGGTATGTGTAATAGCCAAGGAATTCATTTGCTTCCTCAGTGAACATTTCCTTAGTGAAACGCCACTTCCAGTTGTTTCCAACAGTTGACGGAATGTTCATTCTTGCTTCCTTTCCAAGTCCTGCAAGATCCTGCATGCATACAATGCAAGTGTTTGAAACGCTTGCCATTCCGGCTATCATCATTTCCTTTACGAGGCTTGCATTGTCCCCTGCACGAAGGTATTCCCTTGCGCTTTCAACATCTTTTGGAGCTGCAGTTTCACACCAGCCCATGATGGTGTCGTTGTCGTGGGTACCCGTGTAGACGATGGAATTTGCAGTGTAGTGATATGGAATGTAGTCGCTTTCTTCGCGGCTGTCGAATGCAAACTGAAGGACCTTCATTCCAGGAAATCCTGAATCCTTCAAAAGCTGCCTTACGCTGTCAGTAAGGAATCCAAGGTCTTCCGCAATGATAGGCATGTCGCCAAACTGTGCCTTGAGGGCATTGAAAAGATCCATTCCCGGACCCTGCCTCCACTGGCCAATCTTGGCATCCTTTGCTCCGTAAGGAATGCAATAGAATGAATCGAATCCGCGGAAATGGTCGATGCGGAGAACGTCGTAAATCTTGAGGGATTTTTCAAGGCGCTTCTTCCACCATGCATAGCCTGTTCCCTTCTGGTATTCCCAGTTGTAGACAGGGTTTCCCCAAAGCTGTCCGTCTGCACTGAAACAGTCTGGAGGGCATCCTGCAATTTCTACAGGAACAAGGTTCTTGTCAAGCATGAACTGGTCTGGATTTGACCATACATCAGCACTGTCTGCGGCAACATAGATAGGAATGTCACCGATAATCTGGATTCCGTTTTTGTTTGCGTAATCCTTAAGGGCAAACCACTGCTTAAAGAAGAAATACTGGAGCATCTTGTAGTACTCCATTCTGTCGGCACACTTTCCGCGCCAGCTTTCCAAAGTTACGCTCTCGCGCTTGCGGATGTTTTCTTCCCACTCGCTGAATGCTACGCCGCCGTGTGCATCCTTGATTGCCATGAAAAGGGAATAGTCTTCAAGCCAGTCGTTGGCCTTTATGAAATCTCCGAAGTCCGAAGGAATGTTCTTCTTGAAATTTTCATGAAGCTTTGCAAAAACCTTGTGTCGTTCAACATAGAGTGTTCCGTAGTCAACATAGTTTTCATGGCCGCCCCACTTTATGTTTTCGTAGTCTGACTTGGCAAGGTACCCCTGTTCTGCAAGGGTATCAAAGTCAATGAAGTATGGGTTTCCGGCAAATGTCGAAAAGCTCTGGTATGGGCTGTCACCGTAACTTGTAGGACAGATAGGAAGAATCTGCCAGTAAGACTGCTTTGCCTTCTTAAGCCAGTCAACGAATTCGTAGGCTTCCCTACCCATAGTTCCGATTCCTGTTTTTCCAGGAAGCGATGAAATGTGCATCAGCACTCCGTTTGCTCTTTTATTCAGCATAATCTACTCCGTATATTTCAGCATCTATATTTTCTTTACACTTTCGCCTTCAATGAATTCAAAGGGGATGTTTTTATGTATTGCACCCGTTTTGTTTTCTATTGCATCAACAAGGATTCTAAGGCCCTGTACCGCAAGTTCTTCTTCATTCTGCCTGACAGTCGTAATCTTCGGGCAGTAGAACTGTGTTATTGGAAGACCGTCGAATCCTACAACAGAAATGTCTTCAGGAATTCTGTATCCCATGTCCCTAATCTTTCGGCAAGCACCCATGGCCTGCATGTCGGACATGGCAAAAATCGCCGTCATGCCTTCATACTTCTCTAGCAGTTCTTCCGCAGCCTTTGCACCCCCTTCAAGGGAATACTTTGAAGTTGCGTATGCTTTTTCTTTATCAAAGGAAATTCCACATGCTTCAAGTCCCTGGGTAAAGCCAGCAAAACGTCTTCTTGATGTAGCTGAAGAAACAAGGTCTCCACCGATTACGCCGATGTTCCTGTGGCCTTTTTCCACAAGATGACGGGCAACCATAGCGGAAGCTTCCAAACTGTCCGTACTTACGCTTGAAAGGTTTTCATATTCTTCCGTATCAGCCTTTGTTGTAATGAGGACGCATGGACATTTGATGCGTGGAAAAACTTCTCTGTTACGTTCAGGGTTTCCTCCAAGGAAAATGATTCCCATGGGCTTGTTTTCCCTAAGTTCCTTCTCGGCTTCAACGGTTTCATTGTCGTATTCATCAAGAACAATAACCTTTGATGTATATGGAAGGTTTTCCATGTTTTTCTGAACAGTTTCAAGAAGACTGTTTAAAAGAATGTTGGAAGTCCCCTTTACAAGAATCAGGATTGTCTTGGTTCCGCGTGCCTTTAGAGCCTTTGCATTAGTATTAAGGACAAAATTGTACTTGTTTACAACTTCCATCACCTTGGCACGGGTCTTTTCGCTTACATATTCCTGATTGTTTAATACACGGGAAACAGTTCCAACTGCGCAGCCAGATTCTTTTGCAATGTCTTTTATGGTCAAGGTCTTCCTCCGTGCATATAATTGGAAACGTTTCAATATTATCACACTTTGTTTCATCTTTCAAGAAAATTCGCTTTTTTTTACATAGAATAAAAACTTTATTTACACTAAAATAAATTAAATATTTTTTAAGTTTCAGGTGGTAGAAATGACTTTACAGACAATCGGTAAAATCTGTGCATTTGCCCTCTATCTTGGTTTCATGATTTACATCGGAATCAGAAGCTCAAAGAAGACAAACAATGCAAAGGACTTCTTCCTTGGTGGACGCGGAATCGGTCCATGGGTAACAGCCCTCAGCGCAGAAGCATCAGACTCTTCTGCATGGCTCTTGATGGGTCTTCCTGGCCTCTGCTATCTCGGCGGATTGAAGGAAACTTTCTGGACGGCCATCGGCCTCATTGTAGGTACATACCTCAACTGGCTCATCGTTGCAAAGCCATTGCGCAAGTGCTCGATCGCTTTCGGTGACTCAATCACAATCCCTGGATTCTTCAAGAACAGATTCAAGAGCGAACGCTGCAACATCATTTCCGTTATCCTCATTGTATTCTTCTTTACCATTTATACAGCATCAGGAATCGTTGCCTGCGGCAAGCTTTTCCGTTCAGTATTCGGCCTTAACTATACAGTAGGCATGGTTATCGGCCTTGTCGTAATCCTTTCATACACAATCCTCGGTGGATACCGCGCAGTTTGTACAACTGACTTCGTTCAGGGTGCATTGATTTTCTTCGCATTCGTAATTGCAGGAACAGTTGCAATTTTCGCACTCGGAGGTCCAACAGAAGCAATCAGTTCTGCAAAGGCATTCAGCGTAAAGGCTCTTTCAGGCGAATTCAATGCTGACCTCCAGAAAGTATTTGAGGCAAACCAGAGTTTCAGTGCAAAAAGCGCAATCTCTGCATTCGCATGGTGTCTCGGATACTTTGGTATGCCACACATCATCGTTCGCTTCATGGGAATCCGTTCTAATGAAGAAATCAAGACAGCACGCCGCGTAGGCATCATCTGGATGATCGTTGCTTACATCGGTGCATTCGTAATCGGTTCACTCGGTACAGTTTACCTTCTTCCAAACCTTCTTGATAACGGAACAGCCGAAACAGTATTCAGCGAAACAATGCTCAAGATGTTCCCTTCATTCGTTGCAGGAATATTCCTCTGTGCAATCCTTGCAGCTTCAATGTCTACAGCAGACAGCCAGCTTCTTGCAGTTGCTTCTACAGTTTCCCTTGACCTTTACAAGGCAAAGATCAACAAGGACGCTGATGAAAAGAAGGTTCTCCTTGTAAGCCGCATTACTGTATTTGCAGTTGCAATCATTGCATTCGGACTCTGTCTCCTTCCAAACAACAACTCTATCTTCGGTCTTGTTTCTTATGCTTGGGCAGGATTCGGTGCAACATTCGGCGCAATCATCTTCCTTGCACTTTTCTGGAAGAAGTGTACAGCTGACGGTGCTTCTGCAGGTCTCCTCGTAGGATTCATCACAGTTGTTGTATGGCACAACCTCCACGGCGGTCTCTTTGACATCTACGAAATTCTCCCGGGATTCATTGCAACTCTCGTTGTTGCAGTTCTCGTAAGCCTTGTTACAAAGACAAAGCCTGGCGTTGAAGAAAAGTTCGACGAATACAAGAATATGGCTGACTAAATAAAATCAGCAGATCCAAAGGAAAATGGCTGGCGGTTAGAGATTATTTCTACCCACCAGCCATTTTACATTTAAAATGAATGATGCACTGCAAACCGCCCGGATTCAGCTCATTTTATGCCTTGGTCCTACAAATCTCAATTTATCTTTATGGAATTTTTCAAAATTAAATCTGGGTGTCAAAAACTTCTATCGGAGGGCTGGGCTTCCATTTGCCGCTGCGGTTTTTTTCGCACAGCCATTTCCGGCGTTACGGTGACATTTTCGCATGAAAGTTGTACCAGACGGTAACGGGTAGCTTCTTCCTTTACATTCCCAGTTTTGCTTTCCATTTTTATCAAGCAGATATGAATTGTGACACCTATCACCTGCACGTAAGTAATCATTAAATTCAATTTCAATATCTTTACTTCGATAGCATTTGTAAAAATAATTTGGAATCTTGCAGACTGAACTTCCGGCATCCCAACCTTCACCAGTTTCAATCAGTTTCTTTACGGGAAGCACAAAAACAGATATCAATAGCCGTAATGTAGCAGCTCAAAACATCAGCTCCAAGCTCGTCGATAATCTTAAGTACCTCGGCACTTTTTCCGCTCGCAGCAAGGCAAGGAAGATAAAGAGAAAGCGCCTTTTCTGAAGTGCATTAAGATTCTTGCGCTCCTCAAGGTCAATGCGCCCATCAGTAATTAACACAAGACTACCGCATACATGACAGCGCTTAATCTATTTACTCTGACCTTCGTTTTTGATGATAGTTGCATTACCTGTGATATGAGTAGTTTCCTGATGTCCGACTACATCACCGGCAATCACATTTTTATCGCCCATAGCAAAAGCGGCAGCATTGAATTTTGGCTTCGATGAAGATTGCTCGCTTTGGCTTGCGCCACAATTGCTACATTTCATTTGTATATCTCCTGTTAAAACATTGATCTGTTAATTTGTATAGTGTAT
>JAHAZL010000085.1 GCA_018384055.1 Treponema sp. | reverse complement strand
CTTGTTTGGGAGGTCAACTCCCGAAATACGTGCCATCAGTTACTCCTCAACCCTGTCTCTGCTTGTGCTTTGGGTTTTCACAGATAATACGAACTACTCCGTTTCTCTTGATTACCTTGCATTTGTCACAGATGGGCTTTACGCTTGTACGTACTTTCATAAAAGTCCCCTTGAAAAAACATTATACTTACCAAATCATGGCAGTTCGAAGTGACATGAATTTTCACCATGAACTACAATCTGGCAACACCGCAAATCAACCTAGATAGCGGTGCGATAGTATACAAGTTTATTCCTACTTAATCTAGTCCCTAACCACTATTTTCTATAAAAAATACCAGCCGATGACCTAGATCACCGGCAGTAAATCAAATCAGAAAATTAGAGTCCTCGAGACTTTAACCCCTTCTTTGTAAGACCATCGTGATGATGCATCTTAAGAAGAGCTTCCACCTGTGCCATTGTATCAATATCAACGCCAACCAGAATCAAGAGTGAAGTTCCACCCATGAGCATAGAAATCTGTGCCGGGAACTTGAAGATGATCTGGATGATTGTAGGCAACAATGCGATTGCTGCAAGATACAAAGAACCAGGAAGAATCAGACGGTTCAAAACCTTCTGAAGATATTTTTCAGTCATGTCTGTTCTGATTCCAGGAATGGAACCACCGTTTTCACGGATGTTCTTTGCAATTTCTGTAGGGTTCAGTGTTACCTGAGTGTAGAAGTAAGCAAAGAAAATGATCAACAAAACTTCAATAAAGTTATACCAAAAACCAAGTGGGTTCAAAACTGAAGCAACCTTTGAAAGCCATGTAGCTTTTGACGAAAGGCTGTTTGCAATCTGAAGCGGGAATGTCAAGAATGCAGAAGCAAAGATGATTGGAATGACTCCCGATGGATTGATCTTGAAAGGAATGTATGAACTCTGTCCACCGTACATCTTGCGTCCAACAACACGCTTAGCATAATGTACTGGAATCTTGCGTTCACCAGACTGTTCAAATACAACAAAACCGATGATTGCAAGGAAGAGGAATACAGCTACAATAACGAAAACAACATTGATGTCTCCGCCCTGTACTTTCTTAATCAATTCATACACAGCACTTGGAAGACGTGCGACGATACCAGCAAAGATGATCATTGAGATACCCTGACCGATACCACGTGCAGTTATCTGATCACCAAGCCATACAGCAATCATAGAACCTGTGGTTACTGTAAGGACGGCAAGGAGATTGAAATAGACTTTGTTTTCGAAAATAATCGCACCCGGAACCTGCTGGTTGATGGAATCAGCATACACAGTAATAGCCATAGACTGAATCAAACATACAAAGATTGTACCGATTCTTGTCCAAGACTGTACCTTCTGCTGACCGCCATCTTCCTGAGCAATTCTCTTGAGTGACGGAAAAATTACGAGGGCAAGCTGAAGAATAATCTGCGTAGAGATGTATGGCATTACACCCAGCATCAAAACAGAGAACTTTTCAAAAGCTCCACCCGCAAAAAAGTCCATGTAACTGGCAAACGCACTTTCTGCACCACTTGCGATGTTCTCGAAGTACTGCAGAAGTAAAGTGGCATTGATGCCTGGGATAGTGAGAACACTACCCAAGCGGAAAACAGCAAGAATGAGCAATGTAAAGAGAAGGCGTGAGCGCAACTCTTTTACTTTGAACATGTTTACAACAGCATTGTTTGCCATTTTGTCACTCCAACGTTTTTATTTTGATTCTTTGACTGCTTTCTCAATAATTTTTACTGAGCCACCAGCCTTTTCAATCTTGTCCTTTGCAGAAGCAGAAATCTTTTCAACTTCAACATTAAGTTTCTTTGTGATATCGCCGTTACCGAGTACCTTAACTCCGTCAACAACCTTACCAAGAAGACCCTTATTCTTCAAAGACTCACGGTTTACTGTTTCTCCATCAGCGAACTTTGCTTCGAGATCACAAAGATTTACGCAAGCAAATACCTTCTTGAATGGAGCATTAGAGAAACCACGGCGTGCAATACGACGATACAAAGGCATCTGTCCACCTTCGAATCCAACGTATGGAACTGCACTACCAGAGCGTGACTGCTGTCCTTTGTTACCCTTACCGGCTGTTGAACCGAGACCAGATGAAGAACCGCGACCAACACGCTTTGGCTTTTTGTTAGCACCATGAGGAGCATGTAATTCAAATTCGTTTTCGTTTGCCATTAGTTAATCTCCTCTACTTTTACAAGGTGAGCAACTGAAGCAATCATGCCCTTGATAGCATCGTTTGCTTCGTGTTCAACTGACGAACTGATCTTCTTGAGACCCAAGCTTTTTACAGTAGCTCTCTTTTCAGGCTTCTGTCCAATAACGCTTCTAACGAGTGTGATACGTACTTTTGCCATAATCAGCCCCACATATCCTTGAGAGTCTTACCACGATTCTGTGCAACAGCACGTGCATCCATCAACTTTTCAACAGCATCGAAAGTTGCGCGTACTACGTTTACAGAAGTGCGAGATCCCTGTGATTTAGAGATAACGTCTGTGATACCACATGCATCGAGTACTGCACGAACTGGACCACCGGCAATAATACCAGTACCAGGACATGCAGGCTTAAGCAATACTTCAGAGCTCTTGTACTTTCCAATCATTTCGTGTGGAAGTGTTCCGTTCTTCATTGGAACTGTGATAAGGTTTGACTTTGCCTTATCGAGGCTCTTTCTGATAGCTTCAGTAACATCATTAGCCTTGCCGAATCCGAAACCGATGCGTCCCTTTCTGTCACCTACTACTGTAAGTGCAGAGAAAGACATTCTGCGTCCACCTTTTACAGTCTTTGCAGTGCGGTTAAGCTTTACGAGCTTTTCTACGAATTCGTCAGCAGGCTTTTTGTCAAAATTCTTCTGGTGTTCCATAGCCACTCCTAGAATACAATCCCGGCAGCGCGGGTAGCGTCAGCAAGGGCTTTTACAACACCATGATAGAGGTAACCGTTGCGGTCAAAAACAACCTTTTCGATTCCCTTTTCCTTAAGGCGAGCACCCAAAGCTTCTCCAAGTTTTGTTGCGCTGTCAACGTTTGCCTTGAGAGCAACAAAATCCTTTTCCAATGTAGAGATGGAAGCAAGAGTCTTGCCTTCATCGTCGTTGATAACCTGAGCATAAAGATTGCGTCCGCTCTTGAACACTGTCAAGCGTGGGCGTTCAGCTGTTCCGTAAATTGACTTACGAATGTGAATCTTTCTATGCAGGCGTTTTCTTTGTTTATCACTAAGTTTTCTGATCATATCAATTCACCTTATTATTTTACGCCAGTCTTACCAACTTTGCGTCTGATAACTTCGTTTTCAAAGCGGATACCCTTTCCCTTGTAAGGTTCTGGACCACGCAATTTACGAATCTGAGCACTGAATTCACCAACCTTCTGCTTGTCGATGCCAGTGATTGTAAGTTTTTCTTCCTTATCAATAGTAACTGTAATTCCTTCTGGAATTACAACTACGAAGTCAGAAGAATAACCAAGGTTCATGTTGATTACGTTACCAGAAACTTCCCAGTGGTAACCAACACCAGTCTTTACGAGAACCTTTGTGTAACCTTCACTAACGCCCTTTACCATATTAGCGATAAGAACGCGGAACAAACCGTGAGCTGCGCTTGCAGCCTTTGATTCGTTTGAAGGGGTTACAACTACTTCTGTTCCCTTAACTTCTACCTTTACAAGGTCATTGATCTTCTGTGAGAGTTCACCTTTTGAACCCTTTACTGTAACTACATTGTCACCAACTGTTACAGTAACACCTGCTGGTACAGTTACTGGAAGTTTTCCGATCTTAGATGCCATACTTGCCTCCTATTACCATACCTGGCAGATCAACTCGCCGCCAACCATCTTTTCAGATGCTTTCTTGCCAGTTGTTACACCGCTAGATGTTGAAACGATCAATGTACCATAGCCGTTATAAACGCGTGGTAATTCCTTGTAACCTGAATAAACACGGCGACCAGGAGTTGAAATCTTTTTCATTCCGTGGATTACTGCCTTGTTTGAATCATCATACTTCAAGAAGATGCGGATGATTGAGTGTTCATTTTCATCCTGAACCTTCTTAAAGTTCTTAATGTATCCTTCTGTCTTAAGGATCTTCACAATTTCCAGTTTCATCTTAGAAGTAGGTACATCTACTTTCTCATGACCGGCCTTTGCCGCATTCTGGACTTTTGCGAGCATGTCTGCAATTGGGTCTGAAGCTGCCATTCTTTTCTCCTGTCACTACCAAGATGATTTTGTGACGCCTGGTAAGAGGCCTTCACTTGCTAATTTGCGGAAGCAGATACGACAAATCTTGAACTTGCGCAAATATCCATGTGGACGACCGCAGATCTTACAGCGATTGTACTGACGTGTGCTGTATTTAGGAGTGCGGTTTGCTTTGATAATCATTGATTTCTTAGCCATGAACTATTCCTTACTTTCTAAACGGCATGTTGAACTTTGTAAGAAGTGCACGTGCTTCGTTATCAGTACGAGCGCTTGTTACAATACTGATGTTCATACCAGAAATCTTGACAATCTTATCAAAGTCGATTTCCGGGAAGATAATCTGTTCTGTAATACCAAGAGAGAAGTTTCCGTGTCCGTCAAAGCCAGTAGCCTTGATCCCGCGGAAATCCTTAACGCGAGGAAGTGCAACGTTGATAAGACGATCGAGGAATTCATACATGATGTTTCCACGAAGTGTTACCATAGCACCTACTTCCTGACCCTCACGAAGCTTGAAGTTTGCAATACTTTTCTTAGCTCTTGTTTTAACAGCTTTCTGGCCGGTAATCTGAGTGAGATCTGTAACTGCAGCATCAAGAAGTTTCTTATTTGTGAGAGCTTCGCCAACACCCATGCTTACAACAATCTTCTTGATTGCTGGAATCTGCATCTTAGATGTGTATCCGAGTTCTGTGAAGAGCTCTGGAGCGATTTTTTCATTATAGACTTTCTTAAGCCGTGGTACGTAATTTTCCATTACAGTGTTTCTCCACACTTGCGGCAAACGCGAACTTTCTTGTCACCGTCAAGTTTATAACCAATTCTAACAGGGCGACCGCACTTTTTACATACGATCCCTACATTCGAGATATCAAGAGGTGCTTCAACTTCAGCGATTCCGCCGGCATCCTGCTGAGATCTTCTCTTCATTGCCTTCTTAACAATGTTGCAACCTGAAACGATTACGCGTCCCTTGCCATTCTTTTCGAATACACGAACGATTGTTCCGCGCTTGCCCTTGTCCTTTCCAGCAAGAATTTCTACATTGTCATCCCTACGGATAGAGTATTTGCGTTCCATTAGACAACTCCTTAGAGTACTTCCGGAGCAAGTGATACGATCTTCATGTAATCCATATCACGGAGCTCACGAGCTACTGGTCCAAAAATACGCTTTCCCTTAGGGTTCTTATCTGCATCAACGATAACACAAGCGTTGTCATCAAAGCGGATGTAAGTTCCATCAGGACGGCGGTATTCCTTTGCTACGCGAACGATTACTGCCTTCTGTACTGAACCTTCTTTAATTGTAGATGTTGGAATTGCTTCCTTAACAGCTACCACTACTACGTCACCGATTCCGGCATAGCGGCGGTGTGAACCACCGAGTACCTTGATACACTGAACTAATTTAGCTCCGGAGTTATCGGCTACAACCATTTTTGACTGCATCTGAAGCATAATCTTCTACTCCTCGCTTATTTAGCTCTCTCGATGATAGCATCGAGACGCCAGCACTTGTCTTTGCTGATCGGGCTGCATTCTACGATACGAACTGTGTCACCTGCGTGTGCTTCGTTCTTTTCATCGTGGGCCTTGCACTTCTTTGTACGTGTAACGTATTTCTTATAAAGGCGGTCCATCTTCTTTGTATCGATAGAAACAACGATAGTTTTGTCCATCTTGTCGCTAGTGACGATACCTACGAATGAACGCTTTGCACCTTTTGACTGTACATTCTGTTCTTCCACGGGTCAGCTCCTAGTTTTTTGCAGAAATTGCTTCACGAGCAGCAGCCCTGAACTTTTCAAGGTCCTGCATGTGAATCAATGTGTTCAAGCGAGCGATGTCCTTGCGGATAGCACGCTTCTGCATTGGGTTTTCCACATGGCCAAGTACGCTCTGAAAGCGGAGGTCCATGTACTGTTTTTTAAGTTCATTGCGCTTTGCAACCATTTCGTCATAAGAAAGGTTCTTAAGGTCATTTTTCTTGTCTTTAGCCATTTTCTTACTCCTACTCTACTGTTGGGCGGAATGCCACTTTTGTCTTAATTGGAAGTTTGCTAGCTGCAAGATTCATTGCTTTTTCAGCAAGTTTCCTATCAACTCCACCAACTTCAAACAAGATCATACCTGGTTTGATTACTGCAGCCCAGAATTCTGGAGAACCCTTACCCTTACCCATACGAGTATCAGCAGGTTTCTTAGAAATAGGCTTGTCTGGGAACACGCGTGTCCACAACTGTCCCTGACGGTTAATGCAACGGTTGATTGCAACACGAGCAGCCTCGATGTGCTTAGCAGAAAGCCAAGCTGGGTCAAGAGCTACGAGAGCTACTTCACCAAAGTCAAGGTAGTTGTCACGTGTAGCATTGCCTGTTGGGCGACCGCGCTGTACTTTGCGGTGTGCTACTCTTTTAGGACTAAGCATTTTCTACTTTTCCTCCCTCAGATTTAGGACCACGTGGCTTACGTTCACCGTTGTTGCGGCGAGGTCTCTTAACTACTTCACCAGCATCTTCATTCTGTTCGTGTCCGTAGTTCATACCATTGTAAACCCAAACTTTGATACCGATCTTACCGTATGTTGTAAGAGCTTCGAATGTACCATAGTCGATGTCTGCACGAAGAGTATGAAGTGGAACGCGTCCTTCCTTAATCTCTTCTGAACGAGTCATATCAGCACCACCGATACGGCCAGAGATACGGATCTTGATACCCTGAGCTCCGCCCTTCATACAGTTAGAAGCTGACTGCTTGAGAGCCTTGCGGAATGAACCGCGACCCATAAGCTGACGTCCAACATTCTGTGCGATAAGAGAAGCGTTAACTTCAGGACGTTTAATTTCCTTAATCTTGATTACAACTTTCTTTGTAAGCTGCTTCTGGATATCTGCACTAATCTTTTCGATTGTAGCACCCTTAACACCGATGATAACACCTGGGCGTGCAGTGTGGATTACGATTGTAACACGCTGTGGGTGACGTACGATTTCAATTTCAGCAATGTCTGCGTTCTTGCATTCTGGAAGTTCACCAACAATCTTGCGGATCTTCATATCTTCCAAGAAGAGGTCTGCATAATCACGAGAATTAGCATACCAACGAGACTGCCATGTCTTGTTTACACCAAGGCGTAAACCGATAGGATTAACTTTCTGACCCATTATTTTCCCGCCTTTTCGTCAACTACAACTGTGATATGACACATTCTCTTGAGGAGCTGATCAGCACGACCACGGCCGCGGAACCAAACTCTCTTCAATCTTGGACCTTCGTCAATGCGAATTTCCTTGATTTCGAGCATATCTTCGTCAAGCTGTTTGTTCTGGTTGAGAGCATTAGCTACTGCAGACTTCAATGTGCTGCTGATGAGCTTTGCACCCTTCTGTGGCATAACTTCAAGAGTTGCCAATGCCTTTGAGCAAGGCATCTTCTTTACTACGTTAGCTACAGGACGAACCTTTGTAGGTGATGCAATAAGGAATTTTGTTGTGGCTACATAGCCTTTCTTTTCTGCCATAATGTCACACTCCCTTATTTCTTTGCAGCTTTGTCGCCGCCATGTCCCTTGAATGTTCTTGTTGCAGCAAACTCACCAAGCTTGTGACCTACCAAGTTTTCTGTAACATATACAGGAATCCATGACTTTCCGTTGTGAACTGAAATAGTGTTTCCAACCATTTCAGGAATAATTGTTGAGCAGCGGGAATAAGTTTTAATCATTTTCTTATCAGCTGCCGATGCTTTGTTCATTTCTAAAACCTTCTTATAGAGAGACTTCTCAATAAAAGGTCCTTTCTTAACTGATCTTGACACGATTAACTCCTATCCTACTTCTTGCGGCGGCTAATAATGAAGCGGCTTGAAGTCTTTCTCTTGTTGCGTGTCTTGTATCCACGACAAGGCTGACCCCAAGGAGTAACAGGAAGGTGTCCCTTTCCTGCGCCTTCACCACCACCAAGTGGGTGATCAACTGGGTTCATTGCCATACCACGAACTGTTGGACGAATACCACGCCATCTGTTACGACCAGCTTTTCCAAGCTTTGTATTCATGCGTTCTTCGTTACCAACAACACCGATTGTTGCATAGCACTTTCCATTTACACGGCGAAGTTCACCAGATGGGAGCTTGATTGTTACGTATTCACCGTCAACACCAGCTACCTGTGCACCAGCACCTGCAGAGCGAACAAGCTGTCCACCGCGACCGAGTGTAAGTTCAACATTGTGAATGATGAAACCTACAGGAATTGCGCTGAGTGGAAGTGCATTTCCAACTGTTGGAGTTGCATTTTCACCAGACATGATCTTCTGACCAACTGTAAGTTTCTGTGGAGCAATAATGTAACGCTTTTCACCATCAGCATATGCAATCAAAGCAATGTTTGCACTGCGGTTTGGATCATATTCGATTGTCTTTACTGTTCCAGGAATACCGTGCTTATCGCGTCTAAAGTCGATTTCACGATACTTTCTCTTGTGACCGCCACCCTGATGACGAACGGAAATGCGTCCGCCCTGTCCACGTCCAGCGCAAGCCTTGCGTCCAGATGTGAGGCTTTTCTCGGGTTTGTCGGCTGTAATTTCTTCGCGTACCAAGTCAACACGGCCGCGTGTACCTTTTGAATAAGGTTTAAATATCTTAAGAGCCATAAGGTTCCCCTTCTATCTACTCAAAGGCTTAAACGCCTTCGAATACCTTAATTGTTTCACCAGGTGCCAACTTAACGATTGCCTTCTTGAAAGAAGCAGTGCGTCCGGCTGGTCCGCGGAGACGTTTCATTTTTCCCTGTACGTTAACTGTTGTGCAGTCTACAACCTTTACATTGAAAAGCTTGCGTACAGCTTCTTTAATCTGAATCTTTGTAGCAGATGGAGCAACAATAAATGTATATTTATTCTGTTCACGAAGTGCTGTTGCCTTTTCAGAAAGAACTGGTCTAATAAGTACATCTTCGAATGTCATTATTTAGCCTCCTTTTCTTCAGCGTAGAATTCAGAAAGGTTCTTTGCAGCGCTTTCGAGCATGATGATCTTTCTAGCGTAGTAGAGATCGTGTGCGCGAAGACGGTTGAAAGACAAGAATGAAAGTGTAGGAATATTTCTTCCTGCGAGCTTAATCTTTGCATCGTCATCCTTAAGAAGGATTACTGTGCGTGTATCCTTAGCGAAATTGTTAAGAATCTTTACGAGATCCTTTGTCTTTCCGCTTTCTACAGTGAAGTCTTCAACTACTGTAAGGATGTCGCTCTGTGCTCTCATGCTGAGGATTGTCTTCATTGCAAGGCGCTTTTCTTTCTTAGGAATTGCATAACTGTAATCGCGTGGTTTTGGTCCAAAGATTGTACCACCGCCAACGCAAAGTGGAGACTTCTTGTCACCACGACGAGCATTACCTGTTCCCTTCTGCTTGTAAGGTTTTGCATTTGAACCATGAACTTCTGCACGTGTCTTTGTACAAGCTGTACCAACACGCTTATTTGCCAATTCGTTTGTGATGGCATAGTAGATTACATCTTCGTTGACTGGAAGGTTGAAAACTTTGTCATCAAGATTGATTGTTCTGAGTTCTTTGCCATCGATTGAATAGACTTTCTTTTCCATAATACTATTCCCCCGACCTACTTTCTCTTAACTGCTGTCTTAACGATGAGTGTACAGTTCTTAACACCTGGAACTGCACCACGAACCATCAAAACATTCAGCTCAGGGTCAACTTTAATAACCTTGAGATTCTGTACTGTAACACGATCAGAACCCATACGACCAGGCATCTTAATGTTCTTAAGTGTGTGTCCTGGAGTTGTACAACATCCTGTACCGCCGGCTTCTCTGTGGAACTTTGAACCGTGAGTTGCGCGTCCACCATGGAAACCCCATCTCTTCATTACACCCTGGAAACCTTTACCCTTAGAGGTAGCAGTCACGTCGATGAAACGAACCTTTTCAAACAATTCAACACCAAGCTTGTCGCCTACGTTAACTTCCACTTCGTAGTCGCGGAATTCCTTCAACTGGCGCTTTGGTGTAATGTTTTCTGGAAACTGCTTTGCATATGGCTTTGTTACGTGCTTAGCTTTCATTTCGCCAAGACCAAGAACAACAGCGTCATAACCGCACTTTTCCTTTGTCTTTGTAGCAACAACTGTGTTAGGTTCAACATGGATCACGGTTACTGGAATCAGATTGCCGTTTTCGTCAAAAACCTGTGTCATTCCTACTTTTTTTGCTATCAGACCTTTCATCTGAATCTCCTATTTGGAAGTACAAACCTTTTGTCTGTATTCCCATCGGCCGCCATCCCCGATCCAGGGGACCGTTACCGTTTTTTTAAGCCGCTCTACGAGCCGCTATTAAAACTGTTTAATTTCTACGTCAACACCTGCAGGAAGTTCAAGCTTCATCAAAGAATCCATTACTTCTGAACTTGGTTCGATGATGTCGATGAGACGCTTGTGTGTTCTCATTTCGAACTGTTCGCGTGACTTCTTGTTTACGAAAACTGAACGAAGCACTGTAATCTTGTTGATTCTTGTTGGGAGCGGAATTGGTCCTGAAACCTCTGCTCCAGCTGCCTTAACCTGCCGTACGATGTCCTTTGCACTCTGATCGATGAGTGATACATCGAATGCGCGAAGGTGTACACGAATCTTGCCGTTTGCCATGACTTACTCCACTTGAATGAAGAGGCCCTTGCGAACCCCTTCATTCGTTCATTAAAAACTATTCGATGATCTTTGTAACCTGGCCAGAAGCGATTGTGCGTCCGCCTTCACGGATAGCGAGCTTGAGACCTTCGTCCATAGCGATTGGGTGGATAAGTTCACCGTTGATTGTAACGTTGTCACCTGGCTTAACCATGTCTACACCAGCTGCGAGATTTACTGTACCAGTAATATCTGTTGTTCTGAAGTAGAACTGTGGGCGATAACCTGTGAAGAATGGGCTGTGGCGTCCACCTTCCTTTTCTGTAAGAACGTAAATCTGAGCTTCGAACTTTGTGTGTGGATTGATTGACTTTGGAGCGGCGAGAACCTGACCACGGATAACGTCCTTCTTTTCAATACCACGAACGAGGATACCAGCGTTGTCACCAGCCCATCCTTCCTGGAGTGTCTTGTTGAACATTTCGATACCAGTAACTGTTGTATCCTGTGTTGGGCGGATACCAACGATCTGTACTGCATCACCCATGTGTACTACACCACGTTCGATACGTCCAGTAACAACTGTACCACGACCTGTGATTGTGAAGATGTCTTCGATTGGCATCAAGAATGGCTTCTGGTCATCGCGAACTGGATCGTCAAACCATGTATCCATTGCTGTAAGGAGTTCTTCGATACACTTTGTGTTTTCTGGAGTTGGTTCGTTAAGAGCCTTGAATGCAGAACCCTTGATGATTGGTGTGTCAGCCGAGAAGCCGTAAGACTGAATTGTATCCTTAACATCTTCTTCAACCATCATGAGCATTTCTTCATCACCGTCAAGAGCATCAACCTTGTTAAGGAATACGATGATCTTTGGTACACCTACCTGGCGAGCAAGAAGAAGGTGTTCCTTTGTCTGAGCCATAACACCGTCTGTTGCAGCGATAACGAGAATAGAACCGTCCATCTGAGCAGCACCAGTAATCATGTTCTTGATGTAGTCAGCATGTCCTGGACAGTCGATGTGAGCATAGTGTCTCTTGTCTGACTGATACTCAAGGTGACGAGAGTTGATTGTGATACCACGTGCCTTCTCTTCTGGAGCATTGTCGATTTCATCGTACTTAAGTACCTTGTCACCATACTTGTTACCACAATATGTTGTGATAGCAGCAGACAATGTAGTCTTACCATGGTCAACGTGACCGATGGTACCAACGTTCATGTGAGGTTTTGTTCTGTTGAACTCTTCCTTAGCCATGATTTTTCTCCTTGCCTTACAGTTTAAACTGCGGCATATAAAAATTATTTTATGTGTTGCACTTTAAGCCAGAAAATATTGCACCTAAAAGGCAACAATACTTTCGCAATCACACTTTACCAATATTATGAGATGAATAGATTGATAGGACAATTTATATTCACCTGTTTCATCAATTCGAAGCAGTTGTTCCGTATCACCTGTCATCTTCTAGTACTGAAAACCGGTATGATATCGTGAACTTTCATTCACTGGCGTGAAATCCGTCAGAATCTCCGAATCTCAGTTATTTAACGAAGAAAACTAACAGCCTTCTTCACTGCATCCGGGTGTAAAAATCTGCTAACTCCTTCAAGTTGGCTTTACGATTTTTACCAGACAGTTAAAAACCGTCTGTCTGACTTCTCAAAGAACCCGTTGCACACATGCACAACAAACCCAATTAGGGCGGTATACAGTTGTACATTTATACTATTTATTGAAAATTAAATCAAGTGGCCAAGATTCTTTTTTGTCAAATTCTTTTTACTTTTGTAACAAAAAAAGGACACCCCAAAGAGTGCCCTTTTGCCAATTCCGGGATAACCCCTGGAACTAGAAACGGAAGTGTGCAAAAGCCTTGTTTGCTTCTGCCATCTTGTGTGTGTCTTCCTTCTTCTTGTAAGCAGAACCTGTGTTGTTGAAAGCATCGAAGATTTCAGCAGCAAGTGTTTCTGCCATACCGTGACCATTGCGTGCGCGAGCAGCTGCGATCATCCATCTCATTCCGAGAGCTTCACGGCGGCCTTCGCGGATTTCAATAGGTACCTGGTATGTTGCACCACCAACACGGCGAGACTTAACTTCTACGCTTGGCTTTACATTATCAAGAGCCTTCAAGAATACTTCGAGAGGATCCTTGTCAGTCTTTGCCTTAAGCTTGTCGAGTGCATCGTAAACAACGCGCTGGCAAACTGCTTTCTTTCCATCGAGCATCATGCGGCAAACGAACTTAGAGATTACCACACTGTTGTATCTTTCATCCGGCATAACTGGACGATTAACTGATTTCTTATGTCTTCCCATAGTTAAACTCCTCTTAAAAATTATGCCTTAGGCTTTTTAGCACCGTACTTAGAACGAGCGCGCTTGCGTCCGTCTACACCGAGTGTATCTTTTGTACCACGGATGATGTGATAGCGTACACCAGGAAGGTCCTTAACACGTCCACCACGAACGAGAACAACTGAGTGTTCCTGAAGGTTGTGTCCAATACCTGGAATGTAAGCTGTTACTTCAATACCATTGCTCAAGCGAACACGAGCAATCTTACGAAGAGCCGAGTTTGGTTTCTTAGGTGTCATTGTCATAACGCGAGTGCAAACGCCACGCTTCTGCGGGCATGACTGAAGGGCTGGAGCCTTAGTTCTCTTTGCAGATGACTGACGACCTTTACGAATTAACTGATTAATTGTAGGCATCGCCTATTCTCCTATTTTAATTGGGCAGCACTCCCAAAAATAAAACAAAACGATTTTTAAAAGTTTAATGAATTCTAAAAATTCATTCAAGGGAATTTCAGGGAATTCATTGCTAAATTCCCTGAAATTCTACGGAATTTTCCGCAAATTCCCTTGTTTTATTCTTCGTCAGAAGCAGAATCAATCATCGGCTGGTTTGCCTGAGCAATTTCAGCTTCCCTCTGTTCCTGCATGCGCTGTTCAAGAATTTCCTTCATCTTTGCATCAAGGTCTGTTGTCGAATCATCAGAAAGCTTGATGTTGCTGTACTGACGGATACCACTACCAGCTGGGATTCTGTGTCCGATGATAATGTTTTCCTTAAGTCCATGGAGGTTATCTACAGCACCTGCAATTGCAGCATTTGTAAGAACACGAGTTGTTTCCTGGAATGAACATGCAGAGATGAATGAATCTGCTGCAAGAGCTGCCTTAGTAATACCCTGGAACATTGGTCGAGCAACAGCTGGTGTACCGCCTTCTGCGAGGATGCGTTCGTTTTCTTCGCGGAATGAATACTTGTCAATCTGCTGTCCATACCTGAACTTTGTATCGCCGACATTGATAACTTCAACCTTTCTAAGCATCTGGCGGATGATTGTACCAATATGCTTGTCGTTGATGTCTACGCCCTGTCCGCGGTAAACGTTCTGAATTTCTTCCATAAGGAATTCCTGGAGCTTATCTTCACCAAGAACTGTAAGAACATCATGTGCGTCGATTGAACCGTCACAAATCTTATCGCCTGCCTTAACTTCATCTCCTTCACGAACGAGGAGACGTTTAACAACAGGAACGAGGTGTTCATACTTTACGCCATATTCATCAGTAACGATGACTGTAATCTTACCCTTAACAATCTTACCGAAAGAAACTGTACCTGTAATTTTTGAGATGATTGCAGGAGGATTCTTCTTTGACTGACGAGCTTCAAAAAGTTCAGAAACGCGTGGAAGACCGAGAGTAATATCGTTAGCCTTAGCGGCTTCTTTTGGCATCTTTGCAAGAGTTGTACCTGCTTCTACCTTACCCTTGTCCTTGATGTCGTTGCTCAAAAGAGCTCCAACAGGCATGTTGTAAGAAGCAAATTCGTTACCGTCTTCATCAGTAATACGGATACGAGGCTGTCTTACATCGATGTGGAGATCAGAAATGCGGCATTCCCTCATTCCAGTCAACTTGTCTTCCCTAACATTGAGTGTAACACCTTCAATGATATCGTCAAAGTGGATGTAACCAGACTGCTCGGCGATGATTGGTTCAGAGTAAAGGTCAAATTCACCGATTTCTTCATTAGCCTTTGCAACACATTCTCCCTTTACGAACTTTGAGTAAACAAGCGAACCGTTGGAAATTTCAACTTCCTGCTCGCTGCGGCTCAAGAGGTAGATAGTCTTGTCTCTGATGATGATACGTCCGTCATCAGATGCAAGAACATCCTGTCCCTTGTGCTTGAGAATTGCATTGTTCTTACGAATCTTACCTTCATCAGAAACAAGAACTTCGTCACCGGCACTGATTGTGTATGTATTGAAAATCTTTGAAGTAAGCATCTTACCCTTACGAGTAAAGAGCCAGTCTCCATTCTTCTTTTCAACGTGTGTACCCTTAACGGAAGAAAGAAGTACATCATACTTCATTACAATGTGGTTATCTTTCTGGCTTGCTTCAGCGGCACCACCAGTATGGAATGTACGAAGTGTAAGCTGTGTACCTGGCTGACCGATTGACTGTGCTGCAATTGTACCAACTGCTTCACCGATTTCAACGATCTTGTTGCGAGCAAGGTCCTTACCGTAACACTTAACACAGATACCGTGCTTGCTTTCACAAGTAAGAACGGTGCGGAGCTTAACCTTTTCTACACCAGCTGCGTCAATCTTTTCTGCAAGGTGTTCGTCAATATACTGGTTTACTTCACAGATGAGTTCACCTGTGAATGGGTCGATTACGCGTTCGATTGGAAAGTGTCCAGCAATTCGCTTTGCAAGTGGAACCTTAACTTCATCGCCTTCCCTAATTGCCGAGTAATAGATACCGTTTATTGTACCACAGTCATCTTCATTAACTACAACATCCTGAGCAACGTCAACAAGACGGCGTGTCATGTAACCGGCATCGGCTGTCTTAAGGGCTGTATCGGAAAGACCCTTACGAGCACCGTTAGAAGAAATGAAGTATTCGATAACCGAAAGACCTTCCTTGAAGTTTGCCTGGATTGGAAGTTCGATGATTGCACCGTTTGGCTTCTGCATCAAACCACGCATAGCGGCAAGCTGAGAAATCTGCTTTTCAGAACCACGGGCACCAGAGTTGGCCATCATATAGATAGTGTTGAATCCGTCCTTATCGGACTTCATCTTTTCCATCATCTTTGCAGTAAGATCCTTTGTTGTCTTTTCCCAAACTGCAATCGAACGGTTGTAGCGTTCATCATCCGTGATGACACCCTTCTGGTTCTGTTCAACAATCTTCTTTACTTCGTCGTTGGCTTCCTTCATCATCTGCTTCTTTTCTTCCGGAACGATGATGTCGTCCATAGAAATTGTAGCACCGTAGAATGTAGCGTTCTTGTAACCTGTTGCCTTAACGGCATCAAGCATCTGAACTGTAAGCCATGCGCGGTCAATTCCATAGAGACTTGGAAGAAGCTTTCTGAGCTTGCTTTCTTCCATTGGTGTTTTTCTATTGAAGATCTTGTTGATTGCAGCAACTGTTTCTGCATCTGCCATAACCTTATCGAGAGTTTCAGCATCCATTGATGTAACTCCGAACTTTTCTTCAATGAGGGCTCTGATGCGCTTATCAGAAGTCTGTTCGTTATGGTATACGCGTTCAATCATTGCCTTGATGCCCTTATCACCAAGACCACTGTCAGCAGTGATCTTCTTCTTAGGGTCAACAATCTGATCATTCATAAAGTCAACTTCTTCCGGCATAGCTTCGTTGAAAGCCATACGTCCGGCTGAAGTGAGAATATATTCTGATTCAGGATTTTCATCGAACTGAACACACTTGTCGAGGATGTTCTTGTGAATCTTGATTCTTGCCTGCCAGTCGATTGCACCTGAAGATGCAGCGAGACGAACTTCATCAGCTGACGAGAAGAACTTTCCAGTTCCCTTTGCATTTGGCTTGATGGAAGTCATGTAATAGATACCAAGAACCATATCCTGAGATGGAGCAACGATTGTACTTCCGTTTGCTGGGTCAAGAAGGTTGCGAGCAGAAAGCATCAATGTCCAGCATTCCATCTGTGCAGCCTGTGTAAGAGGAACGTGGATGGCCATCTGGTCTCCATCAAAGTCAGCATTGAAGGCTTTACATGCAAGTGGATGAAGTTTAAGAGCTTTTCCTGGAACAAGTACAGGTTCAAATGCCTGGATACCAAGACGGTGGAGGGTCGGAGCACGGTTAAGCATAACTGGGTGTTCGCGTACAACTTCATCGAGGATGTTGAACACTGCTTCGTCTTCGCTTTCTACAAGGGATCTTGCTCTCTTGATGTTTCCACAGATACCGTTGGCAACAAGCTTCTTCATGATGAATGGCTTGAAAAGTTCGAGGGCCATTTTTTCTGGAAGACCACACTGCCAGAGCTTGAGTTCTGGACCAACAACGATTACTGAACGACCAGAGTAGTCTACGCGTTTACCGAGAAGGTTCTGACGGAAACGCCCCTGCTTACCCTTGAGCATGTCAGAGATAGACTTAAGAGGACGGTTTGCAGCTCCCTTAAGAACACGCTGCTTGCGCTTTGAGTTGTCGAACAATGAGTCAACAGCTTCCTGAAGCATGCGCTTTTCGTTGCGGATGATGATGTCCGGAGCAGAAAGCCCCTGAAGCTTTCTGAGACGGTTGTTGCGGTTGATAACGCGGCGATAGAGGTCATTAAGGTCAGATGTTGCAAAACGGCCACCATCAAGCTGAACCATAGGACGAAGATCAGGCGGAATTACTGGAATTACGTCGAGAATCATCCATGATGGCTTGTTTTCCGAGTTGCGGAAGTTTTCAATGATTTCAATTCTCTTGAGAAGACGCTTGTCGCTCTTTGACCCCTTTTCAATCATCTTTGCACGGAGTTCTGCAGCGATTTCATCAAGGTTGAGGTTTTCGAGCAATGTCTTAATTGCTTCGGCACCCATACCTGCTGTGAAAGAACCACCGAAGCGTTCTTCTGCAGCCTGGTATTCTTCTTCCGTGAGAAGCTGATTTTTCTTAAGATCTGTATCACCCGGTTCAATTACAATGTACTTTTCATAGTAGAGAATTGAACGCAATGAAGCTACTGGGAGATCAAGAAGAAGCCCCATGCGGCTTGGAACTGAATGATAGTACCAAATGTGGCTTACTGGAGCAGCAAGTTCAATGTGTCCTGTGCGTTCGCGACGAACCTTGAAGTGTGTAACTTCAACACCACAGCGATCACAAACTACACCCTTATAGCGGATGGATTTGAACTTACCACAGTAACATTCCCATTCCTTTGTAGTACCGAAAATCTTTTCACAGAAAAGACCTTCTCTCTCTGGACGGAGGGTACGGTAATTGATTGTCTCAGGCTTCTTTACTTCGCCATAAGACCACTGACGAATGGTTTCTGGTGAAGCAAGTGTAATCTTAAGGCTTGAAAAATCCTGAATATCACGCATTTTCATTCTCCTCCTTATCAAATCCAGAGCCTACCTTGTCGATAAGTTCCTGGTCGCGTTCTGTAAGAGCAATCTGCTTGCCCTTGTCGTCGTAAATTGTAAAGTTCAATGCAAGACCGCGGAGTTCCTGAACCATAACGTTGAATGATTCTGGTACACCGATTGGTGCAGCAGGTTCACCTTTAACGATAGATTCGTAAATCTTTGAACGTCCGTTCATGTCATCGGACTTGATTGTCATCATTTCCTGAAGTGTGTTTGATGCACCGTAAGCTTCGAGAGCCCAAACTTCCATTTCTCCAAGACGCTGACCACCAAACTGAGCCTTACCACCAAGTGGCTGCTGAGTAACGAGTGAGTAAGGTCCTGTTGAACGAGCATGCATCTTATCATCAACAAGGTGATGGAGCTTCATGAAGTATGTACATCCAACGAAGATTGGGTTAAGGAATGGTTCACCTGTGAAACCGTCGCGAACAATCTGCTTACAGTCTGGAGAAAGTCCAGCCTGAATCAGCTTTTCTGCAATCTGTTCCTGACTTGGTGTCTGGAATGCAGGTGATGAGTACCATTCGTCAAGGAAGTGTCCTGCGATACCAAGTTCATTTTCCATAACCTGACCGATGTTCATGCGGGATGGAACACCAAGAGGGTTAAGACAGATGTCGAGTGGAGTACCGTCTTCGAGATATGGCATGTCTTCTACTGGGAGAATACGTGCAACAACACCCTTGTTTCCGTGGCGTCCGGCCATCTTGTCACCGACAACAAGCTTTCGCTTTTCTGCGATGATAACCTTTACCTTTTCGTTTACACCAGGCTGGAGTTCATCACCTTCATCTCTCTTAAGGCGCTGAATGTCGATTACGACACCCTGGCTTCCGTGTGGGAGTCTGAGTGAAGAATCACGAACTTCCTTAGCCTTTTCACCGAAGATTGAGTTGAGGAGCTTGAATTCTGGTGTTGTTTCTGTTTCGCTCTTTGGAGTTGTCTTACCAACAAGAATGTCTCCTGAACGAACCTTTGCACCAATGCGAACAATACCTTCGTTGTCGAGGTTGTCGAGATCCTTACCTGAAGTGCTTGGAATATCACGAGTAATCTGTTCTGGACCAAGCTTTGTTTCACGGATTTCAATTTCGTGTTCATGAATATGCATAGAAGTATACATATCTTCTCTTACTACGCGCTGTGAAATGAGGACAGCGTCTTCGTAGTTGTAACCGTTCCAAGGTACAAAGCCAACGAGGAGGTTGCGTCCGAGAGCAAGTTCTCCGTTGAATGTTGCTGGACCGTCTGCAAGGACTGTTCCTGCTTCTACCTTGTCACCAACCTGAACTACTGGGCGCTGGTGGTTACATGTATCAGAGTTGTTCTTCTGGTACTTGAGGAGAGAATATTCGTCAATCTGTCCCCTTACACCATCTGGCTTAACCTTGATGAGGTCTGATTCTACCCAGACAACTTCACCTGCCCTCTTTGCCTTAACGAGAACACCTGAGTCATAAGCTGTCTTGCGTTCCATACCAGTACCAACATGTGGTGGCTCCGGGAACAAGAGAGGAACTGCCTGACGCTGCATGTTACAACCCATGAGGGCACGGTTAGCATCGTCGTGTTCAAGGAATGGAACAAGGGATGCTGAAACAGAGATAACCTGACGTGGAGAAACGTCCATGTACTGGATATCCTTTGGAGAGCGATTTGTATAGTCCCCGCGGCGGCGTGAAGAAACGAGGTCTGTTGGGAACGAACCGTCCTTCTTCATGCCTTCTGTTACCTGTCCGATGTAGTACTTGTCTTCATCATCTGGATCAAGATAATCAACTTCGTCTGTTGCCTTTCCGTTTACAACCTTGCGGTATGGTTCTTCAAGGAAACCGTAATCGTTAACCCTTGTGAAAATAGAAAGGGAAACGATCAAACCGATGTTTGGTCCTTCAGGAGTTTCGATAGGACACATGCGTCCATAGTGCGTGTAGTGAACGTCACGTACTTCGAAACCTGCACGTTCGCGTGAAAGACCACCTGGACCGAGGGCTGACATACGACGCTTGTGTGTAAGTTCAGCAAGTGGGTTACACTGGTCCATGAACTGAGAAAGCTGGCTCGATGCATAGAAATCACGAATAGCAGACTGCAAAGGCTTCATTGAAATGAGATCCTGTGGTCTCAATGTGTCAATTTCCTTGCTTCCGCTCATGCGTTCCTTTGCAATGCGTTCCATGCGTGAGAATGCTGCCTTAAATGAAGTTGTAAGAAGTTCCCCTACAGAACGAACGCGACGGCGGCCAAGGTGATCGATATCGTCTGTATCTTCTGCACGGATGTAAACTTCCACAAGGTGCTTCATTGTGTGGATGATGTCTTCCCTTGTGAGGGTAAGATCTTCCACAGGATTTTCATATCCAAACTTCTTGTTGAGTTTGTAACGACCTACGCGACCAAGATCATAGCGGCGTGGATTGAAGAACATTGTTGTAAGGTCACGTTCTGCCTGTTCAATTGTGATTGGTTCACCAGGCTGGATAACTGAGTATACCTTTGAAATACATTCTTCCTTAGTTGGTTCATCTGGAGTTTCGCAACCATCCTTAGAGAATGTGATTTCTTCCTTGTCGAAACAGTTAACGATCATTTCACTGTCGAGGGAAAGGTTCTTGTCGTCCTTGTTCTTCTTTGTTGAGAACTTGATTACGTTGATTTCCTTGATGTTGTTTGCAACAAGGGCATCAAGATCATGAGGATGTAGCTTGTCACCTGCGCGGAAGAGTTTCTTTTCTTCGCCAGATTCTTCGTCCTTGATGTATATGTTCTTTCCGAGAACTTTTCCAGAAAGTTCTTCGCGCTTTTCTGCATCAGAAGGAATCTTGATGTCTTCTGTTACATAGAAGCAGTTGATGATGTCTTCACGAGTTGTATATCCGAGTGCACGGAGGAAGATTGTTCCCAAGATTTTCTTCTTGCGGTCAATCTTTGCGAAAATGAGTTCCTTCTTCTGGTCAATTTCGAATTCAAGCCATGATCCGCGGTAAGGAATAATGCGGCTTGAAAGTACGCCCTTTTCGTTCTGGAAAATAACTCCAGGTGAACGGTGAATTTGAGAAACAACTACGCGTTCTGCACCGTTAATAATGAACGTACCACGGTCCGTCATGAGAGGAATGTCGCCCATGAACACTTCTTTTTCAAAAAGAGCACCTGTTTCCTTGAAATTGAGTCTGAGGCAAGCCTTGAGTCCTACTGTATAAGAAGCACCCTTCTTCTTGCAGTCCAATTCAGAATACTTTGGATTCTTGAAGTCGATTGTGTAATGGTCGAATTCAATTGCCGTACTTTCATCCTGACTTACAATTGGGAAAGTAGAAGTGAAAACTTCCTGAAGACCCTGGTTCAAGAGAGGTTCTCCCTTTTCCATTCTTTCGCGCTGGATGAAGTATTCGTAAGATGAAAGCTGGATGTCGATAAGATTAGGCAATTCCATGAAATCCTGGATATCTTTGCCTAAGTACGTACGTTTGATTGTTTTGCTTTTTGCAAACATTAACGATCCCCTAACAAATTGAAGGACGGTACAGATGAACCGCTACAAGCAAAAACTTCGCTCAGCACGAGATCAAATGTCCTTGCAGGACCCCTTCAGTTCCTGATAAATGCCGTTTTATACGACAAAAGCTTCAGGGCAGTTTTGCTTACCCTGAAGCCATAATTACATCAAAAATGTAAGTTTTTGGGCAAGCAAATCGCTAGGATTACCTGCCCGGGAAGAAACAAGTTAACGAATTAACTTATTTCTTTGAAGCCTTACCACCAGCTGCAGCAATGTCAGCGATCATCTTGTCTGCATCTGCTTTTGATACATTTTCCTTGAGAACAGCTGGAGCACCTTCAACGAGTGCCTTTGCTTCACCAAGTCCGAGACCTGTGATTGCGCGAACAGCCTTGATAACATCAATCTTCTTGTCTCCGAATGATTCAAGAGTAACTGTGAATTCTGTCTGTTCTTCTGCTGCTGCTCCACCTGCTGCTGGACCTGCTGCTGCAACTGCTACAGCTGCTGTAACACCAAACTTTTCTTCCATAGCCTTAACGAGGTCAGCTGCCTGCTGAACTGTCATTGCTGCGATTGCTTCGAGAATTTCGTCATTTGAAAGTGCCATAATTGTCTTCCTTTTGCCGTCTTTGCGGCTTTGATTTTGTTGCGGTTAAACCCTACGAGTTTATTTGCCCGCATACAGTTTATTTTCTGCAGATAGTAATCAGCACATAGAAGCCTAACTGCAGTTTTTCAGGACAGAATACTCAATCCTGAAAATGTGTTGTTTTAGCGGCTGCTTATTCAGCTGCTGGTGCTGGAGCTGCTTCTGCGGCTGGAGCTGCTGCTGCAGGTCCTTCCTTTTCAAGCTTCTCAACATATGCCTGCAATGTAGCTGCGAGTTTCTGAGCAGGTCCATTGATAGCAGACATGAGCATAGCGATAAGCTGCTTCTTTCCAGGGAGCTTAGAAAGAGCTTCGATTTTTGCAGCATCGTATACTTCATTTTCAACCCATGCACCCTTTACTACGAGTGATGGAGCTTCCTTAATGAAGTCAAAGAGAATCTTTGCAGATTCGTTTGCTTCATCCTTTACCATGGCGATAGCTGTTGGTCCTGAAAGGAACTGTGCAACATCGTCATTGTTCATTTCGCTGAATGCTACGCGAGCAAAGTTATTTTTGATAACCTTGATTGTTGCATCCTTTTCGCGAAGTGACTTACGGAGCTTTGTGATCTGTTCAACTGTAAGTCCGCGGTATTCAACAAAGATGAATTCCTTGTATTCGCTAAGAATCTTCTTTGCTTCTTCAATAGCAGCTGTTTTAGCTGGCTGTGTCTTTCCCATGATAGCCATTATTCTGCCTCCTTGAAGTCGATCCATACGCCAGGACCCATTGATGAACTGATTGATACTGAGCGGATAAATCCAACCTTAGCATCAGCAGGCTTCTTCTTCTGAAGTTCAGAAAGGAATGTGTCAACGTTTTCTGATGTCTTTGCAGCATCCATTGATACCTTTCCTACTGGAATGTGTACAACACCTGTCTTGTCAGCGCGGAATTCTGTACGACCCTTCTTGAGTTCTGCAACAGCACCTGCGATGTCTGGTGTAACTGTACCAGTCTTTGGGTTTGGCATGAGACCTTTGCGTCCGAGAACCATACCGAGACGTCCAACATCCTTCATCATGTCAGGTGTAGCAACTGCAACGTCGAAGTCGAGCCAACCACCCTTAACCTTCTCAAGGTATTCTGGACCAGCGTATGTAGCACCTGCATCAAGAGCTTCCTTTGCACGTTCTTCCTTACAGAATACGAGAACACGCTTTTCAGCTGTGAACTGGTGTGGGAACACGAGAGTATCGCGTACTGTCTGGTTCTTCTCAAGCTTGAGAGTTACAGAAAGTTCAACTGTTTCGTCGAACTTAACGTAGTGAAGATCCTTTACAAGCTGGCAAGCTGCTGGAACATCATAAGCCTTAGATGGATCATACTTCTTCAATGAATCCATGTATTTCTTTCCGTGTTTCATTTTAAGCCTCCACCTCTACACCCATACTGCGTGCAGTACCGGCGACGATTTTCTTTGCTGCTTCAAGATCTGTTGCGTTAAGATCAGGCATCTTCTGCTTTGCGATTTCTTCAACAGCCTGAGCAGAAATCTTTCCAACCTTGTCGCGGAGAGGATTTCCAGCACCCTTCTGAATGCCTGCTGCCTTCTTGATGAGAACAGCTGCTGGAGGTGTCTTAAGAATGAAAGTGAATGATTTATCCTGATAAACAGTGATAACAACAGGGATGATGAGTCCCTTTTCCATGTTCTTAGTACGATCATTGAATTCCTGTACGAATTTTGGTGCAGGAACACCGTGAGGTCCAAGAGCAGGGCCGATTGGAGGTGCAGGAGTAGCAGCGCCTGCAGGGCACTGTAACTTGATGTAAGTCTGTACCTTTTTTGTAGCCATAATATAGCTCCTTAAGAATTGGTGTGAATTCCCTTCCGTGCGGAAAAGATTCTAGCGAAGCACCTTTGTCCAACGGACTTGTACTTCTCCCAAATATTAAGAAAAGATGAAAAACCTGGCGGTCAATCATCAATTACTTATCAAATATCAGGACACAAGGCGTGTCATATATCTCGTCTATAGACGACAAAAGCCCGCGGCGAAGCGAGCTTAAGTTCATTTAGATTTTTTCTACCTGAAGAACATCTACTTCTACAGGTGTTACACGACCGAAAATCTGAACGCTTACGCGAAGCTTGTTCTTTTCTGCCATAACTTCTTCAACAGATCCGCTGAATGTGGCGAAAGGACCTTCAGTAATCTTAACCTTGTCGCCAACTTCATAAGACTGCTTAATCTTAACAGTCTTGTCACCCTTAAGTTCACCAGCAGCCTGAAGCATTCTTTTTGCTTCTTCAGCTGTAATTGGACGAGGCCTTTCAGAAGGGCTTGTACCTACGAAGCCTGTTACACCCTGGACTCTCCTGATCTGAGAGCAAACATCCTTCCAACCGATCTGCGGGAGATCCATCTCTACCATAATGTAGCCTGGAAGGAGAAGGCTGTTCTTTGTGTATTTCTTATTGTTGCGAACTTCAGTGATTTCTTCTGTTGGAACCTTAACCTGGATAAGAACTGAGGAATCGATTTTGTTTTCGGCAATCATTTCTGACAGCGTACGATTGATTTTCTGCTCGTAACCTGCAAAGACATGAACGATATACCAGTTTCTTGCCATAAGATTTTCCTTGTAATGGTTTAGGTTTAATTAAAATACCAAGAAAAGGCCCTTTGTAAAGAGCCAGTCAAGAAGACCAAGAATTACTGCTACAACAATTGTAGAGATGAAAACTACTTTTGTTGAAGAAAGCACATCTGTGCGTGTAGGCCATGTAACCTTTCTAAGTTCACCTGCGCATTCTTTTACAAACTGAATAAACTTTTTCATCTTCATCCTCTTATGAAAAATATAACAGGCCAGGCAGGACTCGAACCCGCGACAACCGGTTTTGGAGACCGGGACTCTACCAACTGAGCTACTGACCTAAATTAATTTATATAAATATAAATTAGTTTCGTTTTAGTTGGCTGAATAATTATTTAGCCTTTGTTTCCTTATGAAGGATAGACTTGCGGCAGAATGGACAGTACTTGTTCTTTTCAAGCTTTCCTGTGATATTCTTGCGGTTCTTGTATGTTGTGTAGTTCTTGCGCTTGCATTCTGTGCACTGCAAAGCGATGATTTCAACAGCAGTCTTTTTCTTGCTTCCCATTTTATTAACTCCTCAAAGTTCTTTATCTCATAGCTCCCAAGCGGAATCGGACCGCTGACCTCATCGTTACCAACGATGTGCTCTACCGACTGAGCTATAAGAGCGTGTTCGGGTTACAATAATCCCGTAAAAATGAATGTTTGGAAAATATATATTAACAATACAATTAAGTCAATAAGAATTCTCTGAATTCAGGTCAAATTCATTACTGAATTTTAGCAAATTCTTGATTTTTTTTTGAAATTCCGCGAATTTTCCCCCTACTGTTCGTTCTGAAGGACAGTACTGTGCGGCGCAACAGATTTTGTAATCCAGGTATTTCCACCTACAACGCTGCCTTCGCCAATTACAGTAGAACCGCCAAGAATAGTTGCATTTGCATATATCGTCACATTGTCTTCAATAGTAGGATGCCTCTTCTTGTTCATAAGCTCCTTCTTTACGCTGAGGGCACCAAGAGTAACGCCCTGATAAATCTTTACATTGTTTCCGATTACGCAGCTTTCACCGATTACGACACCGGTCCCATGGTCAATGAAGAAACTTTCTCCAATGGTAGCCCCAGGATTGATGTCGATTCCAGTACGGCTGTGGGCATATTCGCTCATGATGCGCGGTACAACAGGAATCCCGTTGCGGCAAAGGAAGTTTGCAAGGCGGTACACTGTTATGGCCTCAAGTCCAGGATAGGAAACTATTACCTCTTCATTTGACTTTGCGGCCGGATCACCTGCATTGGCAGCCTGGACATCAAGGGCAATCTTCCTGCGGATTTCAGGTATTTCTTCGATCAAGGCAACGGCTGCATTTTCCGCAAGGTTATAGCAATGGGACTGTTCAATCTTGGAATCCTGAACAACGAAGGAAAGGGCCTTCTTTATTTCCCTTGTAAGCATGGAAAGAATGCGGTTTACGCGTTCACCGGTAACATAGCGGAGGGTTGCAGAATCAAGGTCTTCGGCTGTCCTGTAACCAGGGAAAATCAGGTACTGAAGGTCATGTAGAACCGAAATGACATTTTCCCTGTTTGGAAAGCTGCTTGACTCTTCAAGATTTATACCGCCGTATTTTTCATAGGAATCAAGAATTCCCTGAACGGCACTGTCGATGGTGTTTTTCATACTTTGCCCCTTTTTAAAAATGACAGGACTAACTATAGCAGATATGGAGGATAAAAAAAATAGCAGTACAAGAGAATCCAGTACTGCTACCGTCCGATTGCTCGGACATCGGAGAGAGTTTATCAGCTTTTTACAAGCCTCGTGTAATATAATTCCGACATCCTTTTAAGTCAATACTATTTTAAGAAAATCTTCACACTTTTTTAACACACTGCAATTTTCAGTGCCTTTCAGTATGATTTTCCTGGATTAGTGATGGAACAATCTGATTCCGTTGAAGCACATTGTCATGTTGTACTTGTTTGCACATTCAATGACATTGTCGTCGCGAACTGATCCGCCTGGCTGTGCAATTACCTTTACACCGCTGCGGTGGGCCCTTTCAATGTTGTCTCCAAATGGAAAGAATGCATCAGAACCGAGGGCAACATCCGTATTCTTTGCAATCCATGCCTTGCGCTCTTCGCGAGTAAATACGGCTGGCTTTGTATTGAAGAAGTTCTGCCATACACCTTCTGCAAGAACATCATCATAATCGTCGCTTGTATAAACGTCGATTGTGTTGTCGCGGTCCGCACGCTTTATGTCTGCCTTGAAGTCAAGTCCAAGAACCTGTGGAGCCTGACGGAGCCACCACTTGTCTGCCTTGTCACCTGCAAGACGGGTACAGTGGATGCGTGACTGCTGTCCGGCACCGATACCGATTGCCTGCCCGTCCTTTACATAGCAAACCGAGTTTGACTGTGTGTACTTGAGGACGATGAGGGCGATGATGAGGTTGTCCTTTTCTTCCTTTGTAAGGGACTTGTTTTCTGTAACGATGTTTGAAAGGGCATTTTCATCAAGCTTGATGAAGTTGTGACCCTGTTCGAATGTTACGCCGAAAACCTGCTTCTTTTCTGTTGCTGCAGGAACATAGTTTGGATCGATTTTGAGGACGCAGTATCCGCCCTTTTTCTTTGCCTTGAGGATTTCAAGGGCATCATCATCGTAATCTGGAGCAATGATTCCGTCTGAAACTTCCTTCTTGATGAGGAGGGCTGTTGCCTTGTCACACTTGTCCGAAAGGGAAATGAAATCACCGAAAGACGACATGCGGTCTGCACCGCGGGCACGGGCATAGGCGCATGCAAGAGGTGTAAGTTCCACATCATCTGTATAGTAAATCTGCTTGAGCGTATCACTTAATGGACGTCCGATAGCAGCCCCTGCAGGAGAAACGTGCTTGAATGATGTTGCTGCAGGCATCCCTGTTGCTTCCTTGAGTTCCTTTACAAGCTGCCATCCGTTGAGGGCATCAAGAAGGTTGATAAAACCAGGCCTTCCGTTCAATACCGTAACAGGAAGTTCACCTTCTTCCATGAAAACGCGAGCTGGCTTCTGATTTGGGTTGCAGCCATACTTCAATTCCATTTCATTCATAGCTAAATATCTCCATGCGATGTTAAATTATGCCCATAAAATACAGAATATTCAGGTATTTTTCAATTTATAAGGTATAAAAACTAAAGAAAATCGTGCGTTATACCGAAAAAATTTAACAGAAACTCTAATTTCTTTATATATTATGCTTGTTTGACACAATATTTGAATTATATTATTCTTATATTAGTATTTAAAGTGTAGGATCCGGGAGTGTTTCCGGAGCGGAGATATTTATGAATAACAACGATTTAGTTCCAGGATTCAATGACGAAAAAGACGACAGCCTCAAGATTTCTCTTGAAAAAGTTGATGGAATTGAAAATGCGGTTTTAGTAATTCTCAACGGATACATTGACACATACAATTCTGTTTATTTCCAGAAGCAGGTTAACAAGATTGTTGGTGCAGGTCTTGTAAACATCATTTTCAACTGCTCTAACCTTAACTATGTTTCATCAACAGGTATCGGTTCGTTCACTGCATTCCTCAAACTTGTAAAACCAAAGAACGGAGACATCGTTCTCCTTAACATTCAGCCAAAGGTATACGAAGTATTCCAGCTTCTTGGATTCATCCAGTTCTTCAACATCAAGGAAACCATTGAAGATGCTATCATGCACTTCAAGCAGGACCATACACCTGGAACAACTTCTGTATTCCCTAAGGTTTTCAGCTGCCCTGTATGCTCAAGAAAACTCAAGGCTTCAAGAAACGGAAGATTCAAGTGCTCTGACTGTAAGGCAATCCTTGCAATCGACACAAGCGGAAATGTTTTCCTCGGCTAATGCAGGAAAACATTGCAGAAGAGCGTCCTTTTTAGGGCGCTTTTTTTATTTTGTAAAGGCGACATTACGCCAACCCTTGAGTTTTGAAAATACTGACGGTAATATGTTGGAAAACATTCTGGCTTTATTTTTCATTAGGATGACATATGAATCTAGATAACATAGTTATTGTTTTGGACAGGCCTGAAGAGCCCCGCAACATAGGTGCAGTATGCCGTGCCATGGCAAACAGCAACATCCACACCCTCAGGATCGTAGGAAGAAAAGAAGAAATCGACGTGGAAAAGGTGCATGTCCTTGCAATACACGCAGCATATCTTTTTGACAATGCTGAATTCTATCCTTCGATTACAGACGCTACTGCCGATTGCGTTTGTGCAGCCGGAACAACAAGAAGACGCGGAAAAAAACGCGGGAAACTCCTGCTTCCTGAAGAGTTTGCCGCAACAGCAGACAAGATAACTACAGGGAAGAAAAGCGGCCAGGGCGGCAAAGTAGCAGTCGTCTTTGGAAACGAAAGGACCGGTCTTGACGACAACGAAATTCTTGAATGCACCATGGGGATTACAATTCCTTCAAGCGATGAATTCGGATCAATGAATTTAAGTCATGCAGTCCAAATCATCTGCTACACCCTCTTCCGCCACGACGGTAAAGGAAAAACAGGGTATGTTCCAATAGACAGAAAGAGGCTTAAGGAAACTGTCGGCAACATCACCGACAACCTTCAGAAAATCGGATTCTTCAAGGTTACCGGCAGAAGCGACATGGAACACTTTTGGCGCGACATACTTTCCAGGGCTGCCCTAAGTGAAGGCGAAGCCCAATACCTTGAAAAAGTGTTCAACAAGGCTTCAGGGCTTGCCCAGAAAAATTCCGGTGCTACAGAATAAGGTCTCTTTCAAAAAGGGTCTTCGTATCTGCAAGGACAGCGGACCGTTCTATACAGAATTTCAGCTGCCTTATGTTGCCTACCCAATCCTGAGATTCAAGAAAAGAAAGGGCATCCTCCGAAAGTTTTACCCCGACATCCCTTGCAAATTCTAAGGCAAGGGGAACTATTTCATCACGGCGTTCCCTTAACGGCGGAATTTTCACGACGAACTTCGCAAGTCTCCAGTAAAGCTGCTTCTTGAAAGTATGCTCCCTGGTCCTTGCAAGAAGATCTGCATCCGTGGCAAACACCATTCTGCACCGAACCTGCATTTCCCTTGTGCTTCCAACACGGCAGAATTTTCCCGTATCAAGAATCCCAAGAAGCTTTGCCTGATTTTCCAGAGACAGTTCTCCGATTTCATCAATGAAAAGGGTCCCATCTCCTGCCAGTTCAAAGAGACCTTTCCTGTCCGTAGCATCAGTGTACGCACCCTTTACGCAGCCAAAAAGTTCACTTTCAATCAGGGAAGGGTTCAGTTCTGCAATGTTTCTCCTTACAAAAACCCTTTCCCTTCTTGATGAATTAAGGTGGATTACTTCTGCCATGTGGCTTTTCCCGGAACCGCTTTCTCCAAGAAGAAGGACCGGTTCTTCATGGGCTGCAAATTTTTCAAGCAGCTTAACATGGTTCTTTTTGTCATGAGGATAAAACGGCGGACTTGGGGATTCAATAAGAAAGGCTTTTTCATTCTGATGAGTAGGACAAAGGGATTCAACCTCCAGGGGCAATGGTCCGAATGCTGAATCGACGGTAAAAAACGTACAGTCGAAATTATCTGCAACAAAATCACGTATCTCGTGAGTTGCGGAGGAATCAAGGGAACTTGTATCAAGAATGACGCAAATAACTGAAAGGACTTCGGCTAAAAGAAGGACTTTTTTATAGTCCTGTATTTTGGAATGAAGAATCTCACATTGACCTGAGAGTTTTCTTGAGCAATACCAAAACAACTCCCGGCTGTCAGAAATGAGTAGAAGTTTACTTTTCACTAACTTTTTTTATCAGTCTTCCTTTTTAAATAGACGGTTCCAGACAAGGGAAATTATATACCAGCTGTATGGGAAAAGCAAAAATATCTTGAGGGGGTTCCTTACGACTTCCCCCCAGATTTCATGCCCCCTTTCAAAGGTCTTCGGATTTATCCTTTTGATTCTGCGTCCAAAAATTCCTATGGCATCACGATAATACATGAAGATGCTGGTATTGAATTTGTCGCGGTTGTAGTATGGCCAAAGTTCCTTGTTCTTAACGCCTTCACTGAGAAGAACCAATGACGGGCTGGACTTTCTGATTGCTTCGATGATTCCTTCTTCTGCCTGAGCCTTGTAATATCCAACATAGCGTCCGACAACACTGAGGGTCTTGAAGGTTTTCTTTACATTTCTTTCCGCCTCAACAAGAGCTTTTTTTCTTCCGCCGAACATGTAGAAAGACTTGTAGCGGTTTTCAAGGAAGCTGAGGATACTGATGGTTGCATCAAAAGGATTGTAGCGGACAGGAACAGTTTTTTTAAGGAATCTTGCTCCCCTGAGGATGCTTTTTGACACAGGAAGAATCAGGTCCGCATTTCTTACGCATTCGGCATATTCGTTTTTTCCGCGGGCCTTGAGGAGATCCCAAATCGAAAGGAAGATGATTTGAGAAGGTCTTTCCCTGTCCATAAGTTCAAGGATTTTTTCTTCAAGTTCCGATTTCTGGCATACATCAACAGGTACGCCAAGTATGTTTATGCGCTGAACAGCCATTTTATTCTCCCAATGAATCCATCTCAGTCTGAACTGCAGCAATTCCGTAGAGGGCCGCAGTTTCACAGCGAAGTATGTTTGTCTTTATATGAACGGCATAAAAGCCAGTTTCCTTTAGCAGGCCTATTTCTTCCGGAGAAATTCCACCTTCGGCTCCAACTGCAAGAAGAACCTTTTTTGCCCCGCAAAGGGTACCCGAAAGTTCCTTTATGGAAACAGTATCGTCAGAACGCTCGTAAAGAACAACCCCGACCCTATCTTCCCCAAGGGATTCTGCCAGCCTACAGGCTTCTTCCACGGTCACGCAACCGAGTATTTCAGTTTCCACAGGAGAACCGCTCTGCTCCCTTGCTTCCGTAACTATTCGCCTCCACCTGTCGTCTTCACCTCCGGATTTTTTTCTTGCAGACTCAACATTGCCCTTCTGACAGAAAGCCCCTGCAATGGGAACAATCTTTGCAACTCCGACTTCAACTGCCTGACGGATGATAAGGTCCATTTTGGGAGGTTTTGCAACAAACTGAAATAGCCACAGTTCGTAGGGGAAAAGTTCTTTTGCCGCAGCCCTGGCATGGACTCCAAATGCATTGTCTGCAACTTCTTCACCGGCAACCTGCATGGTTATCCTTTTTGCGGCACGGTCAATTTTTGCAATGGTCATAGGCTGAAGGATGCCTCCCGGAAGACGAACATCGACCATGTCCCCTTCTTCCACTCTGAGAACAGAATTCAAATAGCGGAATTTTTTTCCTTCAACATAAAGGCACCCTTTTTCAAGGCCGCCGTCTGCTACAAACTGCCTCATTCTTCTTTTTTGGCAGCTTCATCCTCTGCAAGCTGGTCCTTGAGGGTCTTTGTATCCTTCATGAGGGATTCAAACTTTCCGTCCTTGATTACCTTGATTGCAGCATTGAGCTGAATGTCATAGTCCAGATCATAAAGGAGGGCTGTCTTTGTCCTGTATACTTCGTTGCGGATGATTTTCCTTAGGAAGGATTCTTCCATATTGTAGCTCTTCTTAAGCTGCTTGGCATAGGAAGCAATCTGAGCTTCATTCATATCAGGGTGTGCATCAACATAGGACGGAATCACATTGTCCTTTTCGATGCGTTCCCATTCGTTTTTCTGTTCTTCAGTGAATTCCGGATAGAGGACTTCAAGGTCAGGCCTTATACCGCGCTTATCTATGTTTACATCAAGAGGAGAATAGTAGCGGGCAACCGTAATTTTAAAACCATCCTTGTTTACAAGTCCGCTTGGAACCTGAACACTGCCCTTGCCATAACTTTTTTCTCCAACAAGATACGCCGTGCGGGTATCCTTGAGTGCACCGGAGAGAATCTCACTTGCACTTGCTGTAGCCCTGTTGATGAGAACTACAACAGGAAGCCCTCTCACGACAGTTTTTTTCTCATTTGCGTGGTAAACGGAATTTTCATAGGCAATCCTGCTCTTTGTCTGAACGATGATTCCGCTGTCAATGAACTTGTCGGCAATTTCTACGGCAGAAGAAAGAAGTCCGCCGCCATTGTTTCTAAGGTCAATTATGACACCGGACAATTTCTTTTCAGTATTGAAAGAATCGATGGCTTCCTGAACATGCCCTGCAGTATTTGTTGAAAATTCAGAAATCCTGATGTAACCGATATTACCGATCATGCCGAATTTTACGGTTGGATTTTCAATGAGGGCACGGACAAGAACGCGGTCAAATTCAACGGTCTTGCGCCTGATGGTAACGGTAACGCTTTCTCCGATGGTTCCGCGGAGCATACCGAGGACTTCGTCCATTGTGATTGTGCTTGTGTCTACTCCGTTGATTGCAATGATAAAGTCACCGGGATGAATGCCGGCCCTTGCGCCAGGAGTGTCATCTATGGGCTGAACTACTTCTACATAGGCAGGCTTGTCTTTTGATGTTGTGGAAGGCTTGGTGATGGAAAGTCCTACCCCGCCGAAACTACCCTGTGTAGTATCGGAAATATTCCTCCATTCAGACTTATCCATATAGACTGAATACGGATCATCCAATGCCTGAAGCATTCCGCGAAGGGCACCTTCATAAAGAATCTGAGGGTCAACTTCTTCAACATAGTTCTGCTGAATGAAGTAATAGAGCTGATTAATTATCTTGATGTATTCCCTGTCTTTCTTTTTGTCTGCCGTTGCAGACTGTGACTGTGCAAAGCACTGTGATGCAAAAATTGAAAGAATGATTGTATTTACGGCTACTAAAAAATATTTTTTGACGATTTTCATTATTGTGATAACCTCTGAGTCCCTTCTGAATTACATTTTTTAAAAGACATTTATATTCTAGATGGTTTTGGTGGAATTTACAATCAGAATTGCTTGATAGGGCATTTTATGATAAAATCGATGGCATGCAGATAATACCAGTAGCCAGCGGAAAAGGCGGCGTAGGCAAAAGTCTTCTGAGTGCCAATCTTGCCATTGCACTCGGTCAGGCAGGAAAGAGAGTTTTATTGGTTGACCTTGATCTTGGTGCTTCCAACCTCCACCTTGTATTGGGACACCCCGGTGCAAAAGAAGGAATCGGTACATTTTTTACAGGCCAGTCAAAATTTGAGGACATAATCCACCAGACAGACTACATGAACGTATCGTTCATTGCCGGCGATTCAGAAATTCCAGGACTTACATCCCTAAAGGTAAGCCAAAAAAATGAACTCATCAGAAGCTTCAACAAGGTTGAAAACAACTTTGACTACCTGATTTTGGATTTGGGAGCCGGAACCCACCTTACGATTCTGGACATGTTCCTCCTTTCTCCTCAGGGAATCGTTGTTACTGCCCCTACTGTTACTGCAACTTTGAACGGCTATCTTTTCCTCAAGAATGTAGTTTTCCGCATGATGTACAACACATTCAAAAAGGGAACTCCTGCATACAACTATCTTGAAACACTCAAAAAGGATTCGGCATCCCTTCAGCGCCTATACATTCCAAAGCTTCTAGAAATCCTTGAAAAGGAAGATCCTGAAGCTACTGAACTATTAAAGCGCAGAATGAAGGAATTCCACCCTCGACTCGTACTCAACATGATCGACGATCCAAAGGATGCAGAACGCGCCCACAGAATCCGCCGTTCATGCCAGCAGTATCTGGACCTGGACCTGGAACACCTTGGTGTGGTTTACCGCGACACCCTTCAGGACAAGGCACTTGCATCAAGGCTACCTGTAATAGTTTACAAGCCACAGTCAATCATCGGACAGGCAATTTTCCGCATTGCAGAAAAGATCATCCAGTCCGAAACATTGAAGTTTGATTCAGACTACGACATGACACAGGCCGCCGAAACTTCCTTTGAAATCGCAACGGAAGAAGCTACGGACGACTTTGGTCAGAAGATGGCTTATATAGAAGAACTTGCAGGAACCGGTGCCCTTACACCTGGGGAACTTGCAGAAACTTTGAGGCAGCAGCAATATGAACTCACAGCCCTTAAAAATGAAAACATTTTGCTCAAGAAAAAACTTCTTGAGGCCGCAGCACAGGGTTTTAAAGTATGAACTTGCTTTACATAAACTATCCATCATTCATAAAGCCTGAAGTATTTCCAGGAGTACCATTCCTCGGCTTAATCCGCTGGTATGGACTCATGTACATCTTTGCTTTTTCAGGAGCATTTCTTGTTCTTAAGAAACTCCTAAAGGAAGGTGCCCTTGATACTGCAGAAATAAAGGCGACAGAAGACGACATCTTCAGTTTCATTTCATGGGGCATCGTGTTTCTTCTTATAGGTGCACGAATCTTTTCTACACTCGTATATGACACAAGCGGACTTTACTGGCACAAGCCATGGCTCATTTTCTGGCCTTTCGACAATGTAACAGGCAGGTTTACGGGGCTTGCAGGAATGAGTTACCACGGCGGATTCATCGGCGGACTCATCGGAATGATCACATGGTGCAAGATCCACAAGCAGCCAATGTGGAAATGGATTGATGCCATGGTCGTTGCAATTCCACTTGGATACACCTTTGGTCGCCTGGGCAATTTCCTTAACGGCGAACTTTACGGAAGAATCACGACAATGCCTTGGGGCATGGTTTTCCCCAGGGCCGAACATTTTTCATCAAGCCTTGAGTGGGTAAAGGAATTTGCAGGCTCCATTGGAATGGAACTGAACGGAAAACTTGTGAACCTTCCACGTCATCCAAGCCAGCTCTACGAAGCTTTCTTTGAAGGAATCTTCCTCTTTGCTGTTTTGTGGAACCTGCGCAAGGTAAAGAGACACGACGGTTTCTTGGGCGGATGCTATACAGTAGGTTACGGACTTGTTCGTTTTATAATCGAATATTTTCGTGAACCGGACGCAGACATAGGCTACAGGATTTCTGCCGATGGAAGCACTGCCCTTTATACAAACACTTCCCTTCTTAACATCAGTACGGGACAGATTCTCTGTTTCCTAATGATTGCGGGCGGAATTGTCATCATCATCTGCACCTGGTTCTGGGACAAAAAGAAGCAGAAGGGATCACAGAACTAATTCATGACACCCATCGAAAAATACTACAACAAGCACAAGGAAGACCACCGCCTGACAACACGACACGGAATGGTGGAATACCTTGTGTCCATGAAATACATTCACGACTACCTTCCTGAAAACAAAGACGGATTTAAGATTGCAGACATAGGTGCGGGAACAGGGCGCTACAGTGTCGCCCTTGCCAACGAAGGCTGGGATGTAACTGCAGTAGAACTCGTAAAGCACAATCTTGAAGTCCTTGAAAGCAAGCATGCAAAAGTGAAGTGCTGGCCTGGAGATGCCCGTGACCTTTCCTTTCTGCCGGACAGCACCTTTGACCTGACCATTTTCTTTGGCCCCCTCTATCACCTTCACAGCGACAAAGACAGGCTTAAGGCTTTCAGCGAAGTAAAAAGAATTACAAAGCCCGGCGGAATAATCCTTGCGGCCTATGTAATGAACGACTACAGCGTAATAACCTACTGTTTCAGGGAAGAAAGAATAAACGGGATTTTTGAAACGGGACACATAGACGAAACTTTTCATGTGCGTCCTTCCGAAGAAGAACTTTACGAATATGTAAGGCTTGAAGATGTTGAAAGGCTCAATACCCTTGCAGGGCTAAAGCGAATGAAAGTATTCTCTCCTGACGGTCCCTCCGACTACATGAGGCGGGAACTCAACGCCATGAGCGAAGAAACCTTCGCCCGCTTTGTTCAGTACCAGATGATCAATGCAGAACGCCCTGAACTTTTGGGAGCCGGAAGCCACCTGGTAGATGTGCTTAGGGTTGAAAAATAACTGATGATCTACATCTCCTGAAGTTGCAGGAAGACTTTCTGTGACAGTTGACCTAAAATGTGTTAAAATTGCTTTTATGAGCAAACTTACATATAAATCGCCCGCAGAAAATTTTAAGGACGCATTTCCAGTTGCAAACGGAAGACTTGGTGCAAAAGTTTACGGAAGTCCAGTTCACGAATTACTCAAACTCAACGAAGAATCCCTTTGGTCAAAGGCTTACTACAATAGAAACAATCCACAGAGCCGCAATGCGCTGAAAGACATCAGGACCCTCATCTCCCAGGAACGATGGGCTGAAGCAGAAGAACACGTTCTTGAATGCCTTAGCGGAACACCGTCTGAACAGGCATGTTACTGTCCATCGGGAGAAATCCACATTGACTTCTACGATGCGGAACACAGCAAACGCAGCAGCTTTGAAAAATACGATTCCTACAAAAGGGAAATCGATTTTGAAACAGGCATCGTATCGTCTGAATTTTCAGTTGAGTCTTCTGTTTCAGGAGAAAAAGATTTTACAAGAAGTTCTTCGGACAGCTCGATTACTTATACAAGGGAATGCTTTGCAAGCGGCAGCGGAAATGTCATTGTCTATCATATTTCCTCAAGCGTTCCAAAAAGCATTTATCTCCGTGCTTCAATCGTAAAGCCTGGATGTGCAAAAAAATACGCCCTTACCAACGACACAATTTCCGTTCTTGATGTAAACGGATTTCCTTCATGCCTGATGATGACAGCCGTTGCTTCAGGCGGGTCAGTCTGCGTTAAGGGAGAATACCTTGTGGTTGAAAAATCAGACGATGTTACCCTCTATATTGATGTTGAAACGGGATACAGGCGCAGACACTTCAGGGCAAAGCAGGGTGATGTCCACAAGAAACCTCTTGCCGCAGCATCAAGATGCGCAGACCTTGCCTTAAAGAGAATCTGTTTTGCATCTGGGACGACCTATGAAAATTTAAAGGCAGACCACATTGCAGACTGGACTTCATGGAACACTCAGGCAATTCTTTCCATTGACGGAAAGGAAGACTTGGATTGGGAATACGCCAAATACAAGCTTTTGTGCGACCTTCATCCACAGGCAACACTGCCTAAAATAAAAAATGGCCTTTGGACAGAAACAGAAGGTGAAAGGTTCAGCCTGAAGGACAACTCTGTATATAGATATGCCGCGGGAATGACAGGCCTTTCAAAACTCAATAGGGCAACTCTGAATATAGCAGAAAGGCTCTACAAACACGGCAAAAACACTTCCGAAATGATGTATGGCGCAGAAGGTTTTGTCTGCCACAGTTCAACTGACATCTGGGGAGATGCAGCTCCTTGCGGAACCAAACTTTCATCTTCATACTCTCCACTTGGTGTCCTAAACTTTGCCAGAGCCCTCATCGAATACTATGAATATTCACTGGACAAAAAAACTCTCAAAAAGTATTTCAAGGTTCTAAAGGCAGCTTCGGTTTTCTTCCTTAACACCATGATTTCTGCTGACGAAAAGAAACACCTCATTCTTTCACCTGCATTTACAGAGGAATGGAAAAACTCTGAAGGAAAAATTTTCTGCATTTCAGAAAGGTCGGGAAAAGATTCCGCTGCAATCAGGGAACTCTTCTCGCTGACACTCCGCGCAATGAAGTATCTTGGAAATCATACAGATACCTTTATCTTTGACCTTTCAAATGCTTCGGCAAAACTAAATGTTCCTGAAACTGTTGCAAAAACAGAACCTGTAACTGATAAGGAATTCTTTGACGGATGGTTATGCAGTGCGAAGGATTCAATCCTGAAGTGCAGGATGAACGGTGACAAGGTTGAAATTACACTTCTTGAATCTGTACCTGAAAACTGGAAGAACGGATCCCTAAAAAGAGTTCAGCTTATGGGAAACCTTATCGGGGACATTGAATGGAAAGACGGGAAATTTGTAAGTGCATCGGTATACACTGAACCGGGAACTGCATTCTGGAAAAATCTTTCCGTAGTATATGAGGGTAAGGAATATTCAACCCAGCTTTCCGCAGACGGAAAACTGGACCTTAAGAATGTTCTGCCTTCTACCGTCTAGCGGCGAACTACAGAACCGTCTTCTTTTGCAATAAATGCGACAGGCTTGTTCTTTGTGAAGAAACCGCATTCAACAACGCCTGTGATTGCATCGATTTTATCTTCCATTTCGGCAGGATCTACTGGAGATTTCCAGACACAGTCAACAATCATGTTTCCGTTGTCCGTGATTACAGGTCCTGCTTTTTTTACGCCTTCGCGAACTGTACATGTTGCACCAAGATTTTCAAGGGCCTTGATTACAGGCACACGGGCGTCGGCAATGATTTCCACAGGAAGAGGAAATTTTGTTCCGAGAGTATCAACATCCTTTGAACCGTCTGCAACGATGGCAAGGAAGCCTGCATTGTATTCAACGATCTTTTCACGAAGGTGAGCTGCTCCACCGCCCTTGATAAGGTTGTTCTTCTGGTCGATTTCGTCAGCACCGTCGATTGCAAGATCAAGGTGACCTTCAATTGCCTTGTCGTTGAGAGTGTAAACCGGAATGCCGTACTCTTCGCATGCAAGCTGTGTCTGGAAACTTGTTACAACAGCTTTAACATCCTTGAGGGTTCCGTCGGCAATGCGTTCAGAAAGGCGCTTAACTGCAGGCATTGCAGTAGAACCTGTTCCAAGACCGATCTTCATTCCGCTGAAAATTTTTCCTTCAGCAATCAATGTGTCTACCGCTGTTGTTGCAGCAAGCACTTTCTGTTCATCCTTTGAAATACCCATTAGTATTCATCTCCTGTAAATAATTCAAACTGCTTGTACCCCTGGTAACGAAGCATGTAATATCCGTTGCAAACATGGCATCCTGCAGCCTTTGCACGAGCCATAACCGGAGTTACTTCCGGCATATATATGATGTCAAAAAGAATTTCTTTTCCAGAGAATTCATAGAAGAACAATGGATCGTTTTCCGCGTTGGAACTTTCCTTGCAGTGCATTCCCTTTGAAGTTGTCTGAATTATGATGTCCGAATATTTCCTTAAAAGTTTGCCTCCTTCTGCCGAAAGAGGGCCATATTCAAAATCATATTTTTCCGCAAGGGCCTTTGCCTTTCCAAGTGTACGGTTAAAAACGCAGGCCTTGCCACCAGCCTTATAAACGGCATAAGCGATTGCTTTTGCTGCCCCACCGGCACCGATGATGGCAACTTTCTTGTGCTTAAGGTTCTTGAGCTCCGTAAATTCAAGAAGGGAGCGGGCAAAACCGTCTGCATCAGTGTTGTAGCATGACCATTTATCGTCCTTCAAAACCATTGTGTTGCTTGCACCGATGTCCAGAACTTCCGGCGAAATGAAATTTGCCTTTTCAAGGACTGCTTCCTTGTGCGGAACCGTAATTGAAAAGCCCTGAACGCCTACTGTTTCTGCAAAACTCATTGCCTGGTCAAAGTTTTCTGCAGGGAACGGAATGTAAACGGAATTCATGTTGTGGCGTGTATAGCCTGCATTATGAAGTTCTGGGCTTGAAGTACCTGTCAAAGGCCATCCTGTAATACCAAAGATTTTTGTATTTTCGTTGATGGTCTTCATCCTATAAAGCTCATTGAGTTTAACTGCATCAAGATGAGCAATGTTAGCTGTGTTTCCGATGGACTCAGGAGAAGATGTATAGGTCAAAAAGTTTTTCAGCTTTGCCCCCAGGATTCTTGAAGGAATTCCCATAGGTCCCATGGCAAGAAGGATGTGGTTGTTGTCGCGGAGTTTTGAAGCTTCCCTGAAAAGATTTGTAACATCATCAAGGCTGTGAGGCATGAAGGCAATCTTTGGAATTTCAAATCCAGATGTAGTCATCTTCTTGAGGCGACCGATGATATCGCTTACAGGATTATGCATGTCATGGAAACTTCTGATTACCTTTGTATCGAAGGCAAGTGTTGCATCTTCAAGGCTTGGAATGTGGAAGTCTTCTTCAAAATCAACATAGGCGAAGTTGCGGGTCTTGTCTTCATCAGCAAAGGAAAGTGCACGGGCAAAAAGAACTGTACGGGCAGCTTCACCTTCCACGAATTTACCGCCGTCAATCTGCCTGCGGATTGTAAGGATACAAGGCACATCTATGAGTGATGGGAAACGGCGTACATAAAGGCGTTCGTCCGTGTTGAGGTAATCAACGCGAAGTTCAGCCATGTCGATTTTGTCCCTGTATTTATCAAGGGTTTCAAGATTTTCCCTGATTGTTGTTCCTGTCAATGTAAGACAAATCTTTGGTCTTTCCATCTTGTACTCCGTTTTTATTTTTTTTTATTTTGTCCTGCGCAAAGAAAGGGCATTCCTGATTTTCTTTACGCGGGAAATTTTTGCAATCTCGATTTCCAAATCAATGGTTTCCTTTGCATCATTGTCTTCTACAGTAAGGAAAACAACGGGAATATCAATATTCTTTACAAGGCCTTTTGGTATTCCAAGGAATTTTCCTTCTTTTCCTGTAATCTCAATTTCAACCAGACAATTTTTCTGGATGGCACTTTCAAGAACATGAACCTTTCCGGTAAAGTTCATGCCAAAGGCTTCTGTAAGTTCAAACTTTACGCTGGCGGGCCTAAGCTGTTCCTTCTCAATAATAATTCTGCGCGCAATCCTGTCAAGCAAACCGTCTTTCTGGTCAGTGGTAGTTTCCATTTCTTCAAGAAATTTTTTGAAGCCATGGAGGATTTCATTTCTATTGGCTGCATCAACACGGAATTTCCCCTGACCTGCTTCATCAAGGGTAAATGCAGCACTTCTTGCAGGCGGCAGAGGCTGAACTTCTTCTTCCTTCTGTACTCCACGAATTTTTCCGCTGACATCAATGCCGGATTTTTTCATTACATTCTGAGCTTCAATGTCGCATGTAAAATCAAGAAGGTAAACTCCAGGCGCAAGAACCTCGCGGATATGAGTACTGAAAATCGGGTTGTTTTCTGCCCTGTAGGCATTGTCCTCGGAAAGTTTAAGGACATATCCCTTGTAAAGGGAAGCGGAACCGTAGGCCTGAGACCACTCGTCAAGGGAAACCTTAAGATTCTGCGGGAGAGGGAAAGACGAATATCTTGAAAGAAGTTCTTCTATTTCATCTTCTGAACACCCCAAATCGAAGGCGCGGATTGCAGACTGCCTTGTGATTTCAAAGTTGCTTGTAATGTCGCAGCGAACAGCATCAAGGAACTTTACAAGGGGAATGTATTCGGCAGTGGAAAGCCCCGGAAGAATCGTTACCGTATATCCCGTGTCTACGCTAAGGACTTTCTTTTCTGCAGAAAAAATATCCTGCCAGAAATCTGTTTCTGTAAACACAAGCTGGCTACCCTTTCCCGTAGTTCCCCTGACAGACATGAGCCCAAAAGCAATGGCACTGTCTATCATGGATTCAATCATTGCTGAACCGATATGTTCTGCAGATTCCTCTGAATCAAGCCCTGAAATAATCCTTGAAAATCTTCTTGCGGTAAAATCCTGATCCCCGTTCTTTTCCTTTAAGAGGAAGGCAACGGCAAAAAGCTTTTCCTTTGTAAAATATTTTCCCTTTGAAAAATCAAGGGTACTGGCAAAAAAGGATGCGTTGGAAACAAGTGCACGGCGGGTAAAAATACCTGCTCCTGCAACACAAAGATAAACTGCCTGGCTTTTGAAAGGAAGGGTACAGAAAGATTCCAGCCTTTTCCAGTCAATTTCCAAGCCCTTGCCGTCATTCATTTCGCGGAGAAGGACAAGGTTTCGCATGCCCATAAAGAGCCTTGAAAAAATTTCAGTGGATTTGATTCCGCAGATTTCCTTAAGATCTGTGTCAGTCTTCTTTTTGAGTTCACCATTGGCCTTGCAGAAATCCGGATGAGAAAGAACATAGGAAAGGAATACGGCAAAAATCTGCGGAGTAAGTTTTATTCCCGCAGGCATATCTTCTGCAGCAGGCTTTTCTTCCTCTGCTATCAGGTTTCCAAGTTCAAGAATGTTTTCAAGTTCATCTTCAAGATGAGGATTTATTGCTATTGTAACTTTACCCGTAACCTTGTCTGTACGGTTATAGATTATGAGTCGTTCTTCAAGGGAAGCAATCTCTTCATAAAGGTCGCCCTGCTCCATGGCAGGCACAAAGAATTTTTCAAGCTTTACAATGTCTACATCAGGAATAAACTTGACTGCAGTCAAAATTTTGACGTCTGTTTCATCAAGATATGCAACGAGGGTTTCCTTGTTTTCCTTTTTGCGCAGGATTACGGAAAGGTCTTCCACAAGTTTGGGCTTATTGTAGGGAGTCTTTATTTCCCCAAGATACATGTGGATTACATCAAAGAAATAATCGTCTGGAAGAGAAGTAAAACTTTCGCGCCATTCAATTATGCGCTCTACCTTTGGATCCAATTTCACAGGCCGCATCCTTCTATCGACAAAGGCTCGTCCAATTCGTCAAAGCTGCTCTTGTCTTTGTATCTGATGATTCTGTAGCTGTAGCCCTGCTCTGCAAGGAACTTCTGGCGGTTTGTACCGAAATCTTCTTCCACAGAATTTTTAGTAATCAAAGTAAAGAATCTTGAAGTCCTTTCCTTTGGACGGAGGATTCTACCAAGCCTCTGGGCTTCTTCCTGGCGGCTTCCAAAGGTTCCGCTTACCTGAATTGCAATGCTGGCATCAGGGAGGTCGATGGCAAAATTTGCAACCTTGCTTACAACAAGGACATGGATGTTTCCCGCACGGAAATCTGCGTAAATCTTGTCGCGGTCGGCATTCTTTGTTTTTCCGGTGATTATAGGAGCCCCCAGTTCCTTTGAAAGTTCATCCAGCTGGGAAAGAAACTGACCGATTACAAGAATCTTGTCTTCAGGATATTTTTCAATCAGTTCTTTAACAATCTGAACCTTGAGGGGATTTTCACTTGCTATGCGGTGCTTTTCGCGGGTTGCGGCAACGGCATATTCAATTTCGCGGTCCATGGGAAGACCGAAGCGAACTTCAACACATTCAGCAGTTGCAATCCACTTTGCTTTTTCAAGTTCCTTCCATGGAACATCGTAGCGCTTAGGACCAACAAGGGAAAAAACATTTCCTTCGCAGCCGTCTTCGCGAACAAGGGTTGCAGTAAGGCCTACACGACGCACGGCCTGAATTTCTGCCGCAACACGGAACACTGGAGCAGGAAGCATGTGGACTTCATCATAAACGATGAGGCCCCAGTTGTTCTTGCGGAAAAGGTCAAAGTGAGGATATGGACCGGTCTTTTCTGGACGCCAGGTAAGAATCTGATATGTTGCAACAGTTACAGGAGAAATTGTCTTTGATTCCCCCGTGTATTCTGAAATCTGTTCCTTTGTAAGGTTAGTCTTGTCCAGAAGTTCATCAATCCACTGGTGAACAGCCGTAATGTTTGTGGTAACGATCAATGTATTCGTCTTGAGCATGGACATGATGGTCATGCCGACAATTGTCTTGCCCGCACCGCAAGGAAGAACGATGGTTCCAAATCCTGTTCCAGGACCCTTGTCCCCAACGAGAGCCTGGGCACCTTCTTTCTGGTATCCGCGGATTTCAAAAGGCTTTCCTGCAGCGGTTGTTTCCCTAAGGTTGATTTCAAGAGGATCTCCGTCAACAAGTGGAACATCATCCTTAACAGGCCAGCCAAGTTTCAGAAGGTTCTGCTTTACAGTTCCGCGGTCAACAAGCAAAAGGCGGAAGCAGAATTTCTTTTCGTCTTCCGTAAGTTCAACGCTTGCATTTTCCGGCGCTACATAATCACATGGAACCAGCTGCTTTCTTGCATAAGGGTTTGCTTCTATCTGCTTGAAAACGAAAGGCGAAGTAGAAACCAGATAAAGGAATTCTTCATCCTGACCGTTTTCATTTTTTTCTTTTGGAGCTTCCACCAGACGGAGCTTGCCGAATTTTTCCGCCGTTTCAGAAATCCACACTCCCACCGCCTGAGGAATCTCATAGCGGGAAAATTCCTTTAAGGTTTCCAATGCTTGTGCGCCTGTAAAGCCTGCACTTGCGGCATTCCACAAGGAAAGGGGAGAAATCTGATAGGTATGAAGGTGTTCCGGAGAACGAATGAGTTCAGCAAAAGGAATCAATGCATTTCGGCACTCCTCTGCCCTTGGTGCGTGAACATCAAGCAAAAGTGTCCTGTCAGACTGAACTATAAGCGGATTCTCGGCATTTATCATAAGGAATTATTATATATTGAAATGCCGAAGTCTACAATAAAGATGGGTTAAAATTGATGGAAACCGGAGTCCAAATCAGTCGGTAATTGAAAATTCACAGAGCTTGCCCAGTTCCTTCAGGTGCTCGATGAGAGGCGTGTAGATTGTTCGTGCCGGAGACTTTACGGTGTAGTGAAGGAATGTCTGCTTGGAAACAATCACGCGGCTCATGTTCATGTCGCTGATGATGAGGCCATGCTTTTCTATCGTCTCCCTGATTTTCTTAAGGTCAATGTCATCGCCTTCGTAGCAAAGGTGAACTGTCTTGCTTTTTTCGGCAGGAAACCATTTTGCCTCGATTCTTTCCAGTCCAACAAGAAGAACAAGAACAAGGAAAAGGGAAACGCCAACCTGAATGTAAAGTCCCGCACCGATGGCAAGCCCCATGGAAGCGGATGTCCAGATTACGGCGGCAGAAGTAAGCCCGCGGATGTTAAGGCCAGTCTTCATGATGGCTCCACCACCAAGGAAACCGATGCCGCTTATTACGCCAGAAGCAATTCTTGTAGGATCACCCCTTCCGATTGGAGCGAATACTTCGTTTGTTGCCATGAATGAAGAAAGCAATGAAAGCAAGGCGGATGACACACAGATTAAAACCAGAGTCTTAAGGCCGATAGCATGATTATGGGTCTTTCTTTCAAGTCCGAGTAAGAAACCGCAGAAAACTGCAAGAAGAAGCTTTACTATGCTTTCAGTGACAAAATTCCATTCCATCTGCAATTCCCCATGCTATTTCCTGAAGAAGCTGAATTTCCTGTGGCTGCTTTCAGCCTTTGGTTTTTCTCCAGGCCTTACCCAGGAAACATCCTTTCTGCCAGTAGGGTCAGGCGAAACAAAGGCATCAAGGTAAGAAGCAAGCCATCTTCCGGTCTCGTCGTCGCGGCGGAAACCTTCCATCGAACTGTCACCGCGGACAATGATTACATCAACAAAGATGGAGTCGCTGCAGATAGCGGCAATGTTTTCTGCAAAAGATGCAAAGGCCGCGGCCCCTGCTGCAACCAAAGGAGATGCTATAGGGCTCAAACCGTCCTTAACGGCAGGATTTTTCAATACATCAATTCTGTTTGGAGTTTCTTTAAGAAGGAATACAAGCCTACCCTTTCCTTCTGAAGTTTCCCTTCTCTGGAAGGCATTGAGGACTTCAAGGGCAAGATACTGATAGCCAGCAATCATGTCGTCGCACCCACGGACAATTTCTTCCGAGTCCATTTTTTCGGCCTTTGAAGCAAACATTTCTTCATCAAAATAAAGGACCGCTTCATCCATTCTTCCAAAAATGGTTGCAGTCTGGAGCACAAGGGATCTTGCAGACAATGGAGAGGACTTGTTCCATTCAATGGTGCACATTCCACTTCTTGCTTCCTGTGCCTTTTCTTCTTCGTAGGCAGCCTGATTTGCCTTGCGTTCCGCAATGGTAAGTCTTTTGGTTTCTTCAGAGTCAGCGATATTTCCCGAAACTATGATGTTTCTTCCTGAAAATGCAATTCCATCTGTAAAATTACCTGCTTCAGGCATGTTTTTTCCTGCAATAAGAATGGTTTTAGACATGCAAACAGTATACCATAAATTTGAATTTTTTCACTATGCGTGTTATTCTTTTTTTAATGAAATCCATTCTATTATCTACTATAAAAGTAATTGTCGCCCATTTGTCGGCCTTGCTTTCCATAAGCATAATCGGAGCCATCCTCTACATGATTTTCAACATGTGCTCAACATTGGTGGCGGGCCAGGGTTTTGCGGCGTTCAATCTTTCATTCTTTATCCAGGGTTTTTTCCTTTCGCTTCCCTTTGTTTTTTCGCTTAGCGCTGCTTTTGTTGCCTTCTATTCAATCAGAAATAAAGAAATTCCCACGGTTTCACTTGCGATTTTTGCAGTCATCTACATAGGAATATGGATTTTTGCACAGCCAGTTGTAATCAAGAAGGGAATTCAAAAGGCTTCCAAATCTTCCTATGTAATCCAGAGGAAACCTCTTTCCACAGGCTATTTCAGAAATGTTACCGATAAATATGTTTTCTATTATTCTTCTGTCGATTCAGAAAATGTTGCTTCCGGAGTCTGCATAGACAAGACTGCAGTTTCTGACAATGTATACACTTTCAAGGACGTTGAGCTTGCAGATTCAACATCTACTTTTACAGATTCCCTAATTCAGTCTTCAATTGATATTCCGCCTGTGATGAAACTTGCCATCCACGAAATCAACAGATATCTTAGCGTAATTACATTTGCCTGTTCAGGGGAAAAAATTGAATGGCTTCTCTTTTCTTCCCTTGGCCTTGTTCTTGCATCCTTTGTTTTTATGAGGGGATTTTCCAAGTGGAGGCTCATCAATGTGGTTTCCATCCTTTCAATTTCAGTTGCCCTAATCTGCATGAACGTAAACATGCTTTCATACGGAAAACTTTATTTCCTTACTGAGAGGGTGAACTCCCTTTTCAGTTTTGCACCGCGCAATTCCAACTTCCTTTTATTCATTGTAAATGTTGCTCTTGCAGTTCTTTTCATAATCATCGGCTTGATTTTTACATCCAAGAACAGGGAAGACGACGCTCGTGCAGGTTCAAAATACGGAGAAGATGACTAATGAAAAAACCTGTAATCATTATTTTAATCTATGCACTTCTTACATACCTGATTATTTTAGGCTGCGTAAATGCTTTCCTTAAGCTTCCTCCCCTCATTCAGGGAATGGAAAGAACTTATAAAATGACAGCAACAACCCTGGGATTCCTTACCCTTCTTCCACCAATCGTATTGAGTGGATTTTCAGTTGCCTGTGCAGTCACATGGAAAAAATCAGACAGCCTCAGCCGCAGAAGATTTTCCCAGGCAATGTTTGACCGCTACAAAGTAGTGTTCATCATTTCTCTGATTCTTGTTTCAATTCTCTCCCTCAACGAAGAGATTTTTGTTTCTTCCTTTAAAAAGAAACTTCAGAAGATGGAAAAGGCCCCTGCAGAACTTGCAGAGACAATCGAGACAACGAATAAGCTTCTTGAACAGGGACATCCCTACATTGCCCTTCAGTTTGCAAAAAGAGCTGTAGAAATTGCACCTACAAGCCAGGATGCACTTTCCATGCTCAAGATTGTTCAGGACGAAGTTGACCTTGAACACGACAGGGAACTCTACAACAAGATAATAGACAGGAAAAATCGCGTCCTAAAACCAATCCAGGAAAAGAATACCGGATATACAATCCTTCAACTTCTGGACATGTCCCGTGAAGCCGCATCAAAGAAAGAATGGTTCAATGCACACTATTGGGCTCAGCTTGCCGTTGATGCCTGCGACGGAACAAACACAAACCTTTCTGCCGCAACAGAAGCCGCCAACTACGCATGGAAACAGCTTAACATTCCGGTTGAATTCGACAACTCTGAAGAAAGACTGTACTACAAGACAAAGCGCGAAGGATACAAGGCCTTTACTGGAGGAGATACCCTTAAGGCATACTACATTTTCCTTGGACTTGCAGATTCAGACATTGAGCACTGCAAGGATCCTGATGTAAAGAAATTCTTTGAGCTTGCAAAGGAAGATGTTGAAAACAAATATTTCTTCCTTGATGAAATTGAAAACATGAAGGAACTTGCCGACAGCGACAACATTTACTTCAGGTTGGACTATCCTAATGGAACAAGCAATGTATTCTACATCGGCAAAACAATGGACATTAAGCGTGACGGTGGTCTTGTACGATACCTAGAAAATCTCAATGTAATTCATTACGACGCCAACGGTGACTTCAGATATTCTTTCTATGTACCTTACGCAAAAGTAGCAGCACAGCCAATTTCTGAATTCGATCCAAAATACCACGAAGTTTTAGGCATCAACAAGAAATGGAAGAGCATTCCTGTAATTACCCTTCAGGCAGTAGATCGTGTTACGGAAGGAATTATTTCCCGCCCTGAATATACTTTCAGCAGATCAGGGCTTTCCGGAGAAATCATTTCTGAACTCAAGATGAGGGATCTTTCTGAAACCCGCGAAAACAAAGACGCCATATTCTTTAAGAGCGCACCTCGTTCAACGACAATGATTCTTCCAATGCCATATTCGGATTTCCATGTAATCAACCAGGCATCTTCTGGAGCTGAGGACATGACCATCTTTGCCCTCAACAAATTCCTGCCTGATGCTGTTGAATACGGTTTTTCAAAAGAAGTATTTACAGAAAATCTGGTTCAGCGCATTACATATCCTTTCATCATTTTCATCATGCTGATTTTCTGCGCATGCCTTGGATGGAGCTACAGAATCGACAATCCAAAGCAGCTGTTCCGCTTCCGCTGGATTCTCCTTATTCCAGTACTTGGAACAATTACGCTGTTCATCTACAGTGCCGTCAGATATCTCTTTGTAATGGCAAACTATGTTTTCGTAGGGCTTTTCGGAAGCGGTTCCATACTTGTTGCAATAATCACCTACATTGTGATTCTATTTGGAGTTTCATTTCTTTTCCTTTCAAGAAAAAGCTGACAGCCCCTTCATTTCCTATACTTCATCAATCATTAAGCCCATCAACCGCACGGATTCTTTCCAGTAGCGGTGGATGACTGTAGTTGAATACGGAATAAATCTTTGGAGGAACAATTTCCGAAAGGTTTTCCTTGTTCAGCTTGATGAGGGCTGTAGACAATGGAGTTCCGCTTCCGCACATGTCCCTGGAATATCTGTCTGCCTGGAATTCATCACGACGGCTCGAAGCGTTTGAAATCAAAGAAGCAATTGTATCAAATCCACCGAATGAAAGTCCAAGAAGGAACATACCCACAAACTTGAGGGCGGCAAACCCTTTTTCAGGATCAAAACCAAAGCCAGCATAAAGGGAATCGTTCTTAATCAGTACGCCTACTGCAAAGAGAGCTGCAAAAATCAAAGGGACTGTAATGACCATCCTCTTTGTAATGTGATGGTGCTTGCAGTGTCCAAGTTCGTGTGCAAGGACTGCAACAACTTCTTCCGTTGTAAGCTGATTAACAAGGGTATCGTAAAGAACGATGCGCTTGTTTTTTCCAAGACCCGTAAAGTATGCATTGCTGTGGTTGCTTCTCTTTGATGCATCCATCGTAAAAATTCCGCTTGTCTTGAAACCTGTCTTTTCAAAAAGCACCTCGATCTTTTCCTTGAGTTCTCCGTCTTCAAGAGGAACAAACTTGTTGAA
>JAHAZL010000082.1 GCA_018384055.1 Treponema sp. | reverse complement strand
GAATGTTTCCTAAAAAAAATGTAAAATGATTATTTTTAAAATTAAGATACTTGCATAAGAATACTATACAATATATAATGAATTACTTTATTTTAGGGGTGTGTGAGATGATTTTCCCATTAGAAGAACTTTCAAAATTCAAGGGTGGAATGTATGGTATTACTGTGGCTGCTAGCCGCCGTGCTTACCAGCTTGCCAAGCTTGCCATGTATAATGATCCTGATATTTCCAGCATTGTTGATGAAAACGACGGTAAGGTTGTAAGCCTTGCTGCCCGTCAGCTCTTTACTGGAGAAGTTCAGTACGCAATCGAAGATAAGAAAAACTAACTTTCATGGCTGATTCTGCAAAAATTCCTGTCATCGTATTTTTTGCACCTACAGCTACGGGAAAGACTGCCTTGACTCTTGAATTGTTCGGGAGCGGCAGTCTTTTTGATTTTAAAAACAAGGCCGAAATCCTTAGCTGCGACAGTCAGGCCGTATATAAATATTTTGACATAGGAACTGCAAAACCGACTCCGGAAGAAAGAGCTGCCGTTCCATATCATCTTGTTGATTTTGCTGACCCGGCCATTCAGTTTGGGCTCGGTGAATTCATGGAAGAAGCAGACAGACTTTGCGGTGAAATCTGGTCCAGAAAGAATGTTCCTGTCCTTTGCGGCGGTACAGGATTTTATGCCCGCAACTTTATCCTTGGAGCTCCCACAACTCCAGAAAGCGATGAAAAAATCCGTGTACATATAAAGGAAAAACTTGCGGAACTTGGAAAAGAATCCCTTTATGCAGAACTTAAAATTGTTGATCCTTTGAGTGCCCGGAAAATCAACATTAATGATGAATACAGGATTTGCCGTGCTTTGGAAGTCTTTTATACTTCCGGGAAACCCTTAAGTTCCTATGCTTTGCCGGATGTTCCTAGAAGTCAATATGAATTCCTTACTATAATTTTAAACCGGGATAAGGATGACCTTTACAGAAGGATTGACCTTCGGGTAGAAAAGATGTTTGAAGAAGGCCTTGCTGAAGAAATTGAAAAATTAAAATCCATGGGATACACGAAGGATACACCTGCCATGAAAGCCATCGGATACAGCGAATTTTTTATAGACGGACTTTCTGTTGATCAGGTAAAGGAAAAGATAAAGAACGACAGCCATCACTACGCAAAAAAACAGTACACCTTCATGCGCGGAATTCCCGGTGCCGTTACGGTTGATGCAGATGATAAGGATAGGGTTGCAATGCTTGTAGGGGATTTCATCAGTTCAGTGTAATGATGAATTCTGTCCCCTTGTTGAGTTCCGAATTTATTTCAATGTTCCATCCGTGGCTTTCGATGATGGTTTTTACGACAGCAAGTCCAATTCCCATGCCGTCTTCTCGTCTAGAATTTGTTCCCCTGAAAAACAGTTCAAATACCTTCTGCTGGTCCTTCTTGTCAATTCCAGGGCCTGTATCCCTAAAGATAACTACAGGTGTATTGTTGCTGTTGAGGTAGGCCTTCAGTGAAATTTCGTCACCATCCCTTGTGTATCTCAAGGCATTTGTAAACAGGTTTTCTATTACGCGCTGAAAAAGGTTTGCGTCCATTTTGACCGTAAGGTTTTCCGGTATGTTGAAGTTCCCCGTTACCTTGCGCCTGTAAATGTCTGCCGCACACCTCATGTTGCAGAGGTATGATTCAAGCTGAGGTTTCAGGGCAATGGAAGTAAGGTTCTGCTTCCAGTCCGTATTGTTAAGCTTAACATAGTTGATCAGGTCATTGATCATTTCCTCAAGACGGACTGCATTCTGGTTTATGAGGCAGGCTGACTTGCAGAGGCTGTCCCCGCAGATAACACCGTCTTCTATGGCTTCCGAATATCCCTTGATGAGTGCTACAGGAGTCCTTAAGTCGTGGCTGATTCCCATGATGAAGCGGGATTTTGTCTCAATGTTTTCCTTGAGGTTAATCCTCATCTTTTCAAGGTTTTCAGCAAGGCTTGAAATTTCATCTGCTTCACTTTTATTAAGGAAAGTGTCGACTGGAGTTCCTATGTCTCCGCTGATGATGTTTTCCGTTGCCTGCTTTAGTCTTATTACAGAATTGGAGATGATCCTGATTATGAAGAAAGCAAAAACAATGAAGACGAGTTCCATTACAACGATTACCAGGTAGAAAGGAACCATGCCCTTGAGCCTTAAGGATTTGTTGATTGAATGGGAGTTGATGTTTCTTCTGCTGATAATGAGGCCGCTGTTGTTCATGTAGTCGCGGTCCATGTTTATTTTTGCTTCCTTCGTAATGAAGATTTCGTCGTTAGACTTATAGAAAGACTGAATCTGATAGTCGTAGTCGCAGAGTGTGTTCTTCAGGTATGGGTAGAAAGAATTGAAAGTTACTTCCATCCCCCTTGGAATGTCAGGAAAAGACGAAAAAGTAACCTTCCCGTGGTGGATTACAAGAACTTCAAGGTCGTGTGGTTTTGACTCAATGAATTTCTGAATCTGATTCCAGCTTTTTTCTGACAGAACTGAAGGGTTTCTCTGCCTTTCGTCCCGATATTTTTTCATCAGGTCGGAATCGGAAGTCTGCATGTAATAGAACATTGGAAAAAGAATGATGCATGCCAGGTGCAAAACAAGAAGCGTTATGATGAGTAGGGATATCTGTTTTTTTATGCGCATTTCTTTTTCCGCTGTCGAGCCAGATTATGCGTTGAATTTGTATCCCATGCCGAACATGGTTACGATATGCTTTGGCATTGACGGGTCGTCTTCAATCTTCTTGCGGAGACGCTGGATGTAAACTCCAACTGCAGTCATGTCGCCGAACTGTGTCTTCCATACGGCATTGTAAATCTGCTCCGGAGTAATTGGCTTTTCGCTGTTGCGGGCAAGGTATTCAAGAACTTCGTATTCCTTTGTTGAAAGGGCGATTTTTTCCGCACCTCTTTTAAGGACGCAGCTGTTGCAGAAAAGAGTGTAGGGACCGAATTTGATGGTTTCTTCCACAGATGCTTCTGTAGCACTAAGGCGTGCAAGACGAGCCTGAACCTTGGCAACAAGAACTTTAGGACTGAATGGTTTTGTAACGAATTCGTCGGCACCAAGTCCAAGACCTTCAATAATATCGTCGTCAGCATCCCTTGCGGATACGATCATTACTGGAATTGTAGGCTTGTATTCGCTTCTGAACTTCTTCAGAAAGTCAAAACCGCTCATTCCCGGAAGGTTAAGGTCAAGAAGTACCAGGTCTGGGATGTATCCTTCCTGCATTTTCGCAATTGCTTCTTCAGCCTTTTCGCATGCTGTAGTTTCGTAGCCTGCATTTGACATGTAGAGGCAAATGAGCTGTGACATTTCAGGAACATCTTCTATGACAAGTATCTGTGTTTTCATGCTTCTAACTCTAAATTCATTGTATTATATTTGCAAGGGCAATTCCGGTTTTTGTTATATTTATAACAAAATTTTCAAATAGGTGAGTGCTGATTTTTCATTGCTTAATCTTAAAATAAACTGAACTTGTTTTGCGGTGAAGTTTTCATGCCGTGTAAGGACTTGAGATTGGTTGAGGATGCTATTTTCTTCTATAAAATAAAGTTGAAGTTAAAAAATGCCGATAATCTACTTGACGATTCATTGTTTACAGTTCATTATTGTAAAATATGATTGAAGTAACACGTTTGAATGGGAAGAAGTACTGGGTTAATCCTCACCAGATTGAATCTATGGAAGAAAATCCCGATCTTACGATTACGCTTCTGTCAGGGAAAAAAGTAGTAGTTCACGAAACTCCTGAAGAAATCATTGAAAGAATCGTATCCTACAGAAAAAAAATAGGCATGCAGGAACTGTAGTTCCTATGGAATTCAGCTATCTGTTTGTTTTGGGAGGAATCTAAATGGATTTGGCGACAATAATTGGTTTCATTGGTGGTATTGCCATGGTTTTGCTTGGTGTTTTCTCATCAGGTTCTTCTGTTGGCGGTATTATTGATATCCCTTCTGTAATCATCGTTATCGGTGGTTCTTACATGGCTCTGTTCATTTCATCTCCATTGAACATGGCCATCGGTATTTGGGGAATCATCGGACGAACAATGAAAATTTTCGACTACGGTGAAAAGAATATTGTCCAGAATCTGGTTTCCCTTGCGGAAAAAGCCCGTCGTGAAGGTATCCTTGCCCTTGAAGAAGGTCTTGATGACCTTGATGATCCGTTCCTGAAAGAAGGACTTCGCCTTATGGTCGACGGTAATGATGCTTCGGCAATCCGCGCAATCCTTGAAAACGAAATGGCACAGACTGAAGCCCGCCACATGCAGTGGGCAGGTATCCTTAACCAGTGGGCAGGTTATGCTCCAGGTTGGGGTATGCTTGGTACAGTTATCGGTCTTATCGGTATGTTGAACAACCTTGAAGACAAGTCGTCCCTCGGTCCTAACATGGCCGTTGCCTTGATTACAACACTTTACGGTTCCATGCTTGCCAACTGGCTCTTCGGACCTCTTGCTACAAAACTCCTTGCACAGAACAGCCGCGAAATGAATTCTAAGGAAATGGTTCTTGAAGGAATCCTTTCAATTCAGGCTGGTGATAACCCTCGCGTTCTTGGACAGAAACTCCTTACATATCTTGATCCAAAATCTCGCAAGGCAATTGAAGCCGACATCCTTAAGGACTAATTATGGCAAAAGAAAAGAAAGAACCCGAGAAGCCAAGTACCGCGTGGCAGGGTACTTATGGAGACATGATTACCCTCATGCTCTGCTTCTTCGTTATGCTTTATGACCCTTCAGAATCGGATGCAGTTCAGATGGCTGCATTGTCTGCTTCTCTTTCAAACAATAATCCTGGCGGCGGTATTTCCGTAAGTCCTGGTAGTCTTGCCGATCTCGGTAATGTTGTTAGTGCCCTTCCTTCCATAGAAAAGGGAAATAAGCTTGGACCTGCAATGAAAAAGGCTATATCCAGCTTTGCTCCGGAGGTTAAGTCAAACAAGATTACCATAACAAGTGATGAACGCGGAATCATCATTTCCCTTGCTTCCGACTCTTTCTTTGAAGAGGGAAGTGCCGACATCAATATCGAGGATTCCCGCGAAACCCTTTTGCGGCTTTCCAAGTTCTTTGAAGCTCCTGAAGTAGCAGGAAGACGCTGGAGAATTGAAGGTCATACGGACAATAGGCCTGTTACGAACGGCGGTGTTTTCCCTAGCAACTGGGAACTTTCGGCAGCCCGTGCAGCCAATGTCCTTCATTACCTTTCGGATTTTGGCGTAAACGAACAGCAGTTTTCCATTGCTGGGTATGCGGATACAAGGCCTAAGTTCAGCAATGATACTGCAGAAGGCCGTGCATACAACAGGCGTGTTGATGTAATCATTCTTGATGACGGACACTTTTAGTCTCTAAAAAAAATTGCTAAGATAATTTTTCCATTTACCGATAAAAAAGTAAGTGAAAATATATAATTCGGGAGGATGTTATGGCAGACGAAGACAACGCAAACGACCTTGGCGACGGTCTCGAAGGTGACGCACCTGCAGGAAAGAAGGGCGGTGTAAAGGGTGCTTTCCCACAGTTGCTCAAAATGATTCTTATTGGTGTTGCTGCTATAATTTTCATTGTTACAATTGTTGTAGTTACAACTGCAATATTAAATAAAGGCGGCAACAAGCAGACAGCCATTCCTGTAAGTGAAGAGTATACAACAAAGCGTGAAGTCTACGACTGGTATACTTCCCTTGATCAGATCAGAACTTCAACAAGTGATCCAGTTCCTGCAAGCGTAAGCGTAACAATCGCTCTCGGCTACAAGAAGGATGACAAGATGGCTTCTTCTGAAATCACAGAAAGACGCATTGAAATCATCGACTTCCTCCGCCGTTTTTTCTCGGAACAGACAGTTGAAGATCTCAAGCCTCAGAACGAGGAATTGCTCAGGCAGCAGATTCGCGATCAGATTAACGATGATATCTTGAGCAACTCAAGGATCCGTGATGTTCGCTTTACAGGAAAAGATGTAGTTCAGCAGTAAAGCTGATATTTTTAAGGTGGAATAAGACATGAATGAAGTTCTGTCACAGGATGAAATTGACCAGCTCCTCCAGGCTATAAGCACAGGCGAAAGCGAAGCCGATGAGTTCAAGCCGGTCACAGACACCCGACGCATTAAGATTTATGACTTCCGCAGACCGGACAAGTTCTCAAAGGAACAGATTCGTACAGTTTCCAACATGCATGAATCTTTTGCCCGTCTTACTACAACAAGCCTTTCAGCACAGCTTCGTACTTTGGTTCATGTTCATGTAGCATCTGTAGATCAGCTTACATACGAAGAATTCATTCGTTCTATTCCTACACCTACAACACTTGCCGTCATCAACATGGACCCTTTGAAGGGTAATGCTGTTCTTGAAATTGCTCCGGAAATTACATTTATCATAATTGACCGCCTTTTTGGTGGTAAAGGTGATACTGGCGGAAAGGTTAACCGTGACCTTACAGATATCGAACAGTCGGTAATGGAAGGAATCATTGTTCGTATTCTTGCAAACATGCGTGAAGCATGGACACAGGTAATCGACCTTCGTCCTCGTTTGCAGCAGATCGAAACAAACCCACAGTTTGCACAGATTGTTCCACCGAACGAAATGGTTATCCTTATTACACTGGAAGTTAAAATCGGTGAAGAAGCAGGTATGATGAATATCTGTATTCCATACATCACGATTGAACCTATCGTTTCAAAACTTTCATCATCATTCTGGTTCTCTTCTGTTCGCAGAAGTTCAACTACACAGTACCTTGGTACCCTCAAGGAAAAGCTTTCTGATGTTGAAATGGAACTTGTTGCTGATATCGGTTCAATCAATGTTCCAATCAGGGATGTTCTCAACCTTAGATGCGGTGATGTTGTCAGGTTGAATACTATCAAGGTCGGCGAACCGCTGACTTTAAGCGTTGGCAGCCAGAAAAAATTCTACTGTCAGGCTGGTAATGTAGGTAAAAAAATAGCTGTTCAGATCATCGGTAAGATTGATGATCAGGATTCAGAAGAATTCGAAGAATTAACCCCGGAAGGAGATGATGACCTATGAGCGAAGGTTCTATATCACAGGAAGAAATTGACGCACTTTTGTCTGGCGTAGACGTAGGTGGTATTGGTTCAGGCGGTTCTTTTTCATCCGGACCTGAAGTTAGCATTGATGTTCCAACCTTGCAGAATTTTGCAAATGGAATGACAGATAAACTTGCTGAAGTAATCAAGAACATGACTCAGCAGGAAGTTTCTTGCGCTTCACCGACTGTAGAAACAGCTGGACGCGATCAGCTTCTTGCAAAGGTTCCTGAAGTTGTAATTGCAGTCATGGCTGACTATTCTGCAGGACTTGGTGGAGATCATCTCTTCCTCATGCCTTCAGAAATGGCTACAAAGCTTGTTGGCTTCATCAATCAGGAAGAAAATCCTGCCCTTGATGACATGGGGCTCTCTGTAATTTCAGAAGTAGTTTCTGCATTCTCTGGTTCGGAAATTACAGAACTCAGTAAGTCTGGAAAACTTCCTGGACTTGCTACAAATCCTCCTGAGGCAGTAAATCAGCCAAAGGCAATGATAAGAATGCCACAGGGCACATTCGCCCTCTTTACATATCCAGTAACTATGGCTGGTGAAAACTATACTATCTGGGAAGCTGTTTCAGGACCAGTTGCCGACGGAATGGCAAAGGCTCTTGGCGGTGGTGCTCAGGCAGCAGCTCCAGCTATGGATCTTGGCGGTGCAGTTGGCGGAGCAGCTCCTTCTATGGCACAGCCACAGATGCAGATGGGTGGCATGGGAATGGCTCAGCCACAGATGATGGGCGGAATGGGCATGGCTCCACAGATGCAGATGGGCATGCAGCAGCCAATGGGAGGCAATATGATGGGTGGAATGGGTATGGCTCAGCCACAGATGATGGGCGGAATGCCAATGCAGACTCCTCCAAATGTTCAGTCTTTGCAGTTCCCTAACTTTGTTCAGGGTATTTCTTCTGCAGAGCAGGGAAACATCAGTCTTATCATGGATGTTTTCATGGAAATGACTGTAGAACTTGGTCGTACAAAGAAAACTATCAAGGACATCCTTGGCCTTGGTGAAGGTACAATCATCGAGCTTGATAAGCTTGCCGGTGAACCTGTTGATATTCTTGTTAACCACAAACCAATTGCAAAGGGTGAAGTTGTAGTTATCGATGAAAACTTCGGTGTTCGTGTTACAGAAATTCTTCCGTCACTTGAACACGTTGCATCTTCAATGTAATATAAAAGGGCTCCCAGTTTTACTGGCGGGCCCAAATTTTTTATGAATCGGTTATGGGGATAAAAGGTTCATAAAAATGCAGCGGTGTAAAAAAAATGCTCCGCAATCATTTTAATGGGTGGGAAAATGAATTACTCAAAACTCAGGTTTTCAGCATTTATTGCTGCCTTCATGCTTTGTGCAGGAATGATTTTTGCACAGAGTTCTTCTTCAGAAACAGAATCCCTGACACAGAATCTTACTCAGTCACAGATAGAAGAGTCACAGTTTACTTTTGACGGTAATCTTGATGCTCCTGCAGCTCCAGCAGCTAAACCTGTCAGTGGTTTCTGGGTTTTTGTTAGGATGATTCTTGTTCTTGCCATCGTCATTGCCATAATTTATTTTGTTTTCCGCCTGATGAAAAAGACCATTGAACCGGGCAACGACAACGATCCTTTTTTGCGTAAGGTTGCTTCCCTGAATATTGGACCTGGAAAATCAGTTCAAGTGGTTACTCTTGTAGACAGGGGATTCCTTATCGGTGTTTCTGAGGATTCCTTGAATTTGCTTTGTGAACTTGATGACAAGGAACTCATAAACGCCATGAATGTTCATGCAGATCGAACCTCCAATCAGTTTAAGGCAAAAAATTTTGCGGAAGTTCTTGAAATGTTCATACCAAAAAAGTCTGTAAGTGAAACTACTGCCCAGAAAAAATCTTCCGGCAGCGTATTTGATTCTTCAACACAGGACCTCATTAATTCCATCAAGAACAGAAAGATGGAAAATGGTGATTCAGATGCAGGTTCAGCCAATGGAGAAATGTAATGAGAAAGAGAATTCTTCGCGCTGTAATAGCCTGCTTTATCTGTCTAGCCTGTGCCTTTCCTTTGACTTCCCAGAGTCGTTTTCCGGAAGGAAGTACAAGGGGTAATACTGAACTTGGTCATAATGTTACGGGAGTTGACTTTCCAAACATTTCATTGACTGCTACAGCTCCAAGAACAGGAGCCCAGGTTGCCTTCAGCGTTCAGCTTCTTGTTTTACTTACATTGCTTACTCTTGCTCCAAGCATTTTCATTCTTGCAACCTGTTTCCTTCGCTTTTCAATTGTACTTGACTTCATCAAGAGGGCGCTTTCTCTTCAGCAGGTTCCTCCGACGGCGGTTTTAAATGGCATTGCCCTTTTTATGACTTTGTTCTGCATGTGGCCGACGTTTCGTACTGTTTACGATGATGCATTCAAACCTCTTTCAGGCAATCAGATTACCCTTCAGGAAGCCTATTCAAAGGCGGAAGCTCCAATAAGACTTTTCATGGCAAAGCAGATGAACGGGGATACTTCGTCCCTAAAAACGTTCATGAAACTCTACAATAAGATGATCGTTCAGAATGATCAGAGTGGAGTGGACAACCGTCCTAAGGATCTTTCCGACATTCCGACTTTTGTTCTTGTTCCGGCCTACATCCTTCATGAACTTACAGTTGCCTTCAAGATCGGCGTTCTCCTTTACATTCCGTTTATTGTAATAGACATGGTAGTTGCAAGTATTCTCATGAGTATGGGTATGATGATGCTTCCTCCGGTTCAGATTTCCATGCCTTTCAAACTCATGCTTTTTGTTCTTGTTGATGGATGGAACCTTCTTACGCAGCAGCTGTTCCTCAGCGTCATCAAATAGGGGAGGTAGAAAATGAGCATTCTTGACATTCAGTATTTGATGCAGTCTGGAATTCTTCAGGTCCTCAAAATGTGCGCTCCTGTTCTCGGCTTTGCCCTTGTTGTAGGCCTTGTAGTTGCAATTCTTCAGGCTACTACGTCAATCCAGGAACAGACCCTTACTTTCCTCCCGAAGTTCATTACGATTTTTGCAGTCCTCTTTCTCATGGGAGGATGGATGTTCAGTTCGACGGCAGAATATTTCAGGCGAATCCTTGAACTCATTCCTGCCTTTGCAAAATAATTTCCGGTACTCTGAATGCTTGAGCATATTGTTTCCAATGCGCCGATTTTTCTCCTCGTAGTTTTCAGGTGTTTTACAACAATGATGACACTTCCTTTGCTGTCTTCTAGGACAGTTCCAAGGATGGCAAAAATTGCCCTTGCATTGTACATGGCTTATTTTATATTTCCTACCGTTAGTCAGTCACATTCGGTTTATGCAGACTACCGTTCGTATGTTAGTCCCGACGGCTCCTTCAACCTTGAGTACATATTTCTTCTTGTAGGTGAAGGCATGATCGGAATCATTCTTGGTTTCTACATTCAGATTATTTTTGCTGCTTTTTCTACTGCCGGTCAGTTTTTTGCCTTTCAGATGGGGTTGAGTGCCAGTGAAGTCTATGATTCCCTGAGTCAAGTTGAAAATCCTCTTATGGGCCAGTTCTTCAACTTCCTTGCAATGATAATATTCCTTCAGAACCATTGGTTTCAAACCATGTTCTGCGATGGGCTTGCCACAAGCTTCAAAACCCTGAATGCTTTTTCCATCATCAACAATACGGATTTCTTTGCAAAGTTCATGATGTCATCCCTTTCCATGCTTTTTAAGGATGCCCTCATAATTGCTTTGCCTATAATGGGCTCTCTTTTCCTTATAAATGTTACCATGGGTATCTTTACAAAGGCTGCACCTCAGATGAACCTTCTCTCCGAAGGCTTTCCAATACTTATGCTGGTTTCCTATTTCCTCATTGCGGTTCTGGTTCCTCATTTCTGCGAGTTCTTCCAGGAAAGCATATATGGAGGCTTCAGGGAAATTCAATCTATCATGACTAAAATTTCTGGAGGGGGAATAAAATGAGTCAGATTGACCTCCAGTGGTTTGGTCCAGAAGACGAGGGAAAAACCGAGGAAGCTACAGAGTCAAAACTCCGCAAAGCAAGGGAAGAAGGTCGTGTTGCAAAAAGTCCGGAAATGAATGGTGCCATTGTCCTTCTTTTTGTAAGTATTGCACTTGTTCTTCTTGGTCCCTGGATTTTGAACAAGCTCGTTGACATGATGAAATTCTGCTTCAACAATGTTGCTCAGACTGAAATAACTGACGGAAAATTGGTATACATTTTCCTCATTACCCTTATGCCTATTGTTCTTTCCCTCTGCGCCATCGGTGTTGTTGCTGCAATCATTATTAATCTTGTGCAGAACAAGGGGTATTTCTATACTACAAAAACCATAGAGATGAAATTTTCAAAGATTGTTCCAAAATTCGGTGAATTTTTCAGAAGAAATTTTTTTTCTCTTCTTGGAGTTTTCAATATTCTTAAATCCTTGTTCAAGCTTGTCATTATTGGTGTTGTTGCATATATCCAGATAAAGGCAGATCTTCCTACGACCCTGGAATTCCTGCATACGGGTGGAGTATATCTTGCCATGGTTGCCGTTGCTAAAATGGTTGCCAAGCTTCTTATTACCTGTGCCGTAATTCTTGTCGTTATAGGTGTAGTCGACTATGTAGTTCAGCGTCGTGAATTTCTTAAGCAGAACAAGATGACAAAGCAGGAAGTCAAGGAAGAGTTTAAGGAAGCTGAAGGAGACCCGGAAGTAAAGGGAAGGCTGGAGCAGGCGCAGAAAGAAATGCTCAGGGCCAACATGCCTAAGGCTGTCCGTGAATCTGATGTCGTAATTACAAACCCAACCCACTATGCCGTTGCCCTAAAATGGGACAGCGAAACACAGGAAGCCCCTATGGTCAATGCAAAGGGAATGGACAATACTGCCCTCAAAATCAGGGAAATAGCCACGGAAAGTGATGTTCCTGTCGTTGAAAACAGGCCTCTTGCCCGTGAACTTTACAGTAACTTTGATGTTGGAACCATTATTCCCCAGCAGTATCTCCGCTTGATTGCCGATATCTATGCCAACATTGGCTACATGGAAAAACACTAAAAATAATCAAAAAAATCTACATATAGTGTTTCTAAATTTTCAAAACTGTTGTAAAATATCAGAACTATAAATTTCTCTTTTTTTCAGAAAAAGCTTTTTAGTTAAGGGTGGGGACTCAATGCCGGAAAAGCAGAACACTGGTAGATCTTTCGTCAATATAATCGGCGAAAATTTTCTTGCCGTTTTACTCATATTACTCCTGTTTTTAATTTTTGTTCCTGTTGGAAAAACAATTGTTGACCTTGCAATGGCTATCAACCTTGCCATGTCTCTTGTCATCGTACTTGCTGTCCTGAACCTTAAGAGGCCTGCGGATTTTACGACTTTCCCTAGGCTCGTCCTCATGATGACTATCTTCGGAACGGCCATCAACATTTCTTCTACAAGATTGATCCTTATGAATCCTGCAACAGGAAGCGGTCATCTTTCAGGTCAGAGTGAGCTTGTACAGGCTTTTGCCAATATCGTTGCCGGAAAGAACATTGTTGTCGGATTTTTCATCTTCCTTGTAATCATCGTTTTTCAGATGATAGTTGTAACAAAGGGTGCTGACCGCGTTTCCGAAGTTACAGCCCGCTTTACTTTGGACAGCATGAACAACAAGATGTTCAACATCCAGAACCAGGTGCAGTCAGGTTCAATTACGGAAGAAGAGGGAAACCTTAAGATCAAGAGGCTTGGTCAGGAAATCAACTTTTTCTCTACTATGGATGGTGCCACCAAATTCGTAAGTGGAAATGTTAAATTCGGTATTTTTGTTACTGTTCTTAACCTTATCGGCGGTGTTATCGTCGGCAATATGCGGGGCGGAGCTGGACTAGGAGAATCCTTCAAGACATATTCAATCCTCACCATCGGTGACGGCCTCATGTCCCAGTTTCCTGCGCTCCTCATTTCCCTTGCTACGGGTCTCCTCATAACAGGTACGGAAGAAGAAACTGCTCTTTCTGATCGTTTCAGAAACGAACTTACAGTCAACGGATTTATATATGTGCTTGTCGGATTGGGCTTCATTGTCCTTGGACTTGCCTTCCACAATGGTTCAAGTTTTATCCTTGTTCCTGTCGGTGGTTTCCTCATTTTTGTTGGCTACTATCTTACAAAGGCAAAGAAGGCCAGGGAAGAGGCTGAGAAAGTTCAGGCAATGGAGGCTCAGGGGGCTCCCAAAAAAGCAGACGGTTCTTCGGAAGAAATTTCTCCTATTGCCAAACTTGATGAGCTTTCCCTTGAAATCGGTTACGCACTCATTCCTCTCGTTGACAGCGAAAAGGGTGCGGAACTTATGGCAAGAATTAAAAAAATCCGACAGGAATGCGCCCTTGACCTTGGTCTTGTCATTCCTTCCATTCATATTATGGATCAGATGCAGCTGCAGCCTGAAGAGTATTCCTTCAAAATTCGCGGTATTGAAGTCGGAAAGGCACGCCTCAAGATGAACCATTTTATGTGCCTCAATACGGGCGGTGTTTCCAAAGATCGTGAAATGGTTGGTGAGAGGACAAAAGATCCTGCTTTCGGTATGGATGCCATCTGGCTTCCTGAATCCAAAAGCCTTGAAGCGGAAAAGGCAGGATATGCGATTATTGATGCGCCGACCATCATAGCAACACACCTTACTGAACTCATCAGAAGCAATGCTGCTAAAATCCTTACCCGTCAGAGCGTCAGCTCCATCCTTGAACAGGTCAAGAAGCAGAACAATGTTGTCGTTGATGAAGTTACTACTGGTCAGGACAAGTTCTCTTACGGTGAAATCGAAGCAATCCTCAGAAACCTCCTTGAAGAGCGTGTCAGCATACGAAATATGGTTACTATCCTTGAGACCATCGGGGATTACGGAAAGATTACAAGAAATCCTTGGGAACTTACGGAAAAGGTTCGCGAAGCTCTTGGTGCCCAGATTTGCCAGCAGTTTGTTGATGACAATAAGGTGCTCAGGGGGTTGAGCCTTTCTCAGCCGCTATGCAATAAGATTCTTGAAAAGGGAGTTGCTCCTATGGGCAGTGCCCCAATGGTTAACTTTGATCTTGATGAAGGTAGGAATTTCATAAATGCCGTAAGCAGTTCCATTGCACAGATGGGACAGCAATATCCTGGCATTCCGCCTATTGTTTTCTGTCCATCCGAAGTTCGCCGTCTCGTAAAGTCGGCAACAGAACGGGAAATGCCTAGGCTCATCGTCCTGTCCTTCTCGGAAATTGTAAATGCCGGCACAAATATTAAAACAGAAATTGTTGGAGAGATAAATGTATAGTGAAGCTTCAAATAATGGCGAAGTGCTCCATGTAAAGGGTGTAACGAGGCAGGAATGTCTCGAAAAAATCAGGGATATGCATGGCACCGACTTCATTATTCTTAATCAGGCAAGAAAACTTACTTCGGGATTTTGTGGTTTCTTTCAGAAAGATGTTTATGAAGTAACCTATCAGTTAAAGCCAAAGCCTGTAAAACCACAGGCAAATGATGTGGCCGGAAGATTCGGATCTTTTACCAATATGTCTCAACCTGTATTCCCTTCTTCAAGAGTACCTTCTGTTGATCCAAACTTCATTGAACAGAGGGATAATATCCTCAAGAATTCAAATTCCAATGTAACCAATACAATTCAGATTGCACAAATGGCCAAGCAGATGGAGGAAATGAGGAAAGCTTTTTCTGAACAGCTGGATGCCGTTGTGAAGGCAACTTCTGCACAGGGTGAGCATAGTTCCATCACGCAAATCCGGGAACTTCTCGAAGACAATGGTTTTTCAAAATCCTATAGAAATGAAATCTGTAAGAGGATGAAGGCTGAATTCTCCATAGATGAAATGGATGATTTTGCTTACGTCCAGCAGAAGGTTGTTGAATGGATAGCAGAAAGTATTCCTCTTGACAGGGAAGAAAGAAAGGGGAAGCCAAAGGTTATCATCCTCGTTGGTCCTACTGGAGTTGGGAAAACAACAACTTTGGCCAAAATGGGTGCACACATTGCCGTTGACTTCAAGAACAATAGGGAAAAATATACTTTTGCACCTGTTATCCGCATGATAACAACTGATACAATGCGTGTTGCTGCTGCAGAACAGCTTAAGCGTTGGGCTGAAATCATCAATGTTGAAGTAGACAAGGCAGAAGACTCTTCAATGATCAAGAACCTCTATCAAAAGTATGCTTCAAATTCCGACTACATATTCATTGATACTTCGGGATATAGTCCCAACGATTACCACAACATTGCAAACATGCATACAATCCTTGATGTAAAGGATATGGATGAAAGCGTATACCTTACCGTTACTGCTGGTGTAAGCGTTGAAGACCTGGAGAACATCATCCGTAATTTTGAATCCTTCAACTTCAAGGGAGTCATCATTACAAAGTGCGATGAGACGCAGACATTTGGCCGCGTTATCAGCGTTCTTTCCGAAAAGAAGAAGGCTGTTTCCTGGATTACAACAGGCCAGGAAGTACTCTATACAATAGAACGAGCTAATCCTATGTGGTTCATTTCCCATCTTAAAGGCTTTAAATTTGATGAGAAAGATGTTGAAAAAAGACTTGGAAATGCCGATAAAAAAGAAAGTGGATTTTATATCTAGCCAGAGATGGGAGAATTTTAATGGAAGATCAGGCAAAAGAACTTCGAAATATAATGGGTGAAAATACTTTCGGTAGATCCGGAAAAGATCATAAAACAAGAATCATAGCCATAACCAGCGGAAAGGGAGGCGTAGGCAAGACAAATATTGCCGTAAATACAGCTATTGCCTATGCTCAGCTTGGCAAGAAGGTTATCCTCATTGACGGTGACCTTGGAATGGCAAATGTAAACGTACTTCTCAGTGTTGTCCCACAGTACAACCTTATGCATGTTTTGAATCACAAGAAGACAATGAAGGACATCATCATTGATACTGAATTCGGTTTCAAGTTCATTGCCGGTGCCAACGGTTTTGCTAAAATTGCCAATCTTTCAAACGACGAGCTCGATTACTTTGCCAATGAATTTGCATCCCTTGGGAATGCAGACATAATCATCATCGATACTGGTGCAGGTATTTCCAATAATGTCCTTCAGTTTCTTGCGGCTTCTGATGAAGTTTATGTAATTACTACACCGGAACCAACTGCAATTACTGATGCTTATGGAATAATCAAGATCATTACAACGGAGTTTTCAGACCAGAGGCCAATCAACTTAAAACTTCTCGTAAACCGCGTTCATTCGGCAGACGAAGGCAAGCGAATTTCCGACCTCATCATCAATATTGTAAGCCAGTTCCTTAACTATAAGGTTGAATACATCGGTTTCGTGTACGATGACCCTGCTGTTCAGGCCAGCGTTATCCGTCAGAAGCCTTTTATGGCAATCAGTCCTACTTCAAAGCCTGCAGTTTGCCTCAAGCACATTGTAGGAAGAATCGAAAAGACAGAAGTTCCTGCTGATGCCGGAGTTTCGAACTTCCTTAAGAAATTCATCGGAAAAAAGAAGTAGGGTTTCTAGACTCTGCTTTCATTCCATAGAAGCAGAAAATCATTTCGCGATTAAGAAAGGGGGTGTTCCTGAATGGGAATACCTCTTTTTTATTGCCCTTTTGATGCCCTCAGCAAGTTTTTATTGACCACAAAGGATTTTTGCCATAGAATATATGATGATTATATCTGTGGGAGGATGTGCTTGTTTAAAGTAAAGAATATTGCTGTTGCTGCGGCCAGTGGTTTTATACTTTCTTTCCTTATATGTGCCATCTCTACTCATAGACTTGGGGTTTCCTTTTTCAGGGGATTCATTTTTGGACTCGTTTTTGGAGTTCTTGCCTTTGCCATTGACTTTTTGAATTCAAAGTTTCTTGAAGTTGATGTTGGAATTGGAGCTGATGTGGATGAAAGCTCTAAAGGCAGACAGGCGGGCGGGTCTTCAGGTTCGTTGGTAAACATTACTATTGACGATGAAAACCTTACGGAAGAAGATCAGGCTCCGGTTTTTGATGTATCTTCCGGAAGACAGGTATTTTCCTACAAGACAGAACAAAGGGGGCAGGATGCTGCTCCGGCTGAACCTGTTGCACCTCCTGCAACTGAACCTGTACCTGCATCTGCAACCTCATCTGCACCTGTCGAACAGGGTACAGGTCCTGCTGCAAAAGCAGAATTTACACCTGTCCAGTTGGGTACACCTATTGCAGAAGGAGAAACTGTAAAAAACGATGCTCCTCATGCTTCGGAAGCCGTAAGTGCAAAAAAGTCTACGGGAGTAAAGGAAATAGACGCATTGCCTGATATTGGGGAATTCTCCTCACAGGATAATGATATAAGTGACAGTAATTCTGTTGCATCCGTAATCAACGATTCGGAATTTGCCCAGTCTGGCGACATGAAGGCCAGTGCGGCGATGACTGAAGGCGGCGACATGATGAAGCAGGATTCCAAAATTATAGCAAGTGCCATTCGTACATTGCTTAAAAAAGAAGATTAAGTTAAGCCATAAATTGGGATAAAAAAAAGGGTTGGGTAAATGGCAGTAGAAGTTCTAGACGAGAATGAAGAACTTGAGCTCTGGAGAGAGTTCAAGAAGACAAAATCCATTGCAATTCGTGATAAACTCATCAGGCAGTATATGCCTCTTGTCAAATGGGTAGCAGGCCGTGTATCTACAGGCATGCCGGATAGCGTTGAATTCGATGACCTTGTTGGATTTGGACAGTTTGGTCTTCTTGATGCCATCGAAAAATATGATCCTGACAAGAATGTAAAATTCAAAACTTATGCAACAACCCGTATTCGCGGTGCAATTTTTGATGAACTTCGTGAACTTGACTGGGTTCCTCGTTCTGTACGCCAGAAATCCCGTGAAATTGAAGATACCATTGTAGAACTTGAAGGAAAGCTTGGAAGAACAGCAACAGATTCTGAAATCGCCCAGGCCATGAATATGACTGAAGCCGAATATCAGTCTACAGTAATGAAGGTAAGCGGTACCAGTGTCCTTTCCCTCAATGACGTATGGTATTCAGGTGACGATAGCGAGCATATCTCCATTGGAGACAGCATAGAAGCTCCTTCAAGCCTCAATCCGGATGTAATTGTAGAACGCGAGGAAATCCGCAGGGTCATCATCCAGGCAATTACGGAACTTCCAGAAAATGAAAAGAAAGTAATCGTTCTCTATTACCATAATGACCTTTCCTTCCGTGAAATCGGTGCAGTCCTTAATGTAAGTGAAAGCCGTGTAAGCCAACTACATACAAAGGCAAACCTTCGTCTCAGGGCAAAGCTAACAAGCGTAAGAAAAGGCATTTTCTAAGGGGTTCCTATGGTAACGCTCGACAGACTTCGCATAGACTTGGAAAAACAGCTCCAGATCGACAAGGAGATTACTGCAGTTGAGGTTATTGGCGATACCCTTGACGAATGCCTTGCCGATGCTGCCGTTCAGCTTGAAACAAAGGTCCGCAACCTTGAATATGAAGTAATTGAAAAGGGGTTTGCTGGGGTTATTGGCCTCATGAAGAAGCCTTGGCGCATTAAGGTATACGAAAATCCATCCCTCATCCAGAAGAAGCACAGTGAAAATTCCGTTTCTGCAGAAAGCAATTCAGAGGAAATCGAAGAAATCAAAGTTGTTACTATGGACGGAATGTATTTTATCCGCAGGTTCGGTTCAAATATTTTCGTAAAGGTAACTCTTCCAGTGGGAGATGGAAATCCAGTTAATCCGGATGACCTTATAAATGATGCCAGAAGACCTGACAATACAAGACTCGACGAAGAACTCCTCAAGAAACTTGCTAAGGAAGGTACCAACGACGAATATGTGGAAGTTGGGGACTACAATCACATTTCTGCCGGGGATGCGGTCATGGCTGTTGACCTTGCAAAAGACGAAATGCAGGCTACCATTACCGTATCTGCACCCGCCGCAGGCGGATCCGACATTTCTGCAGACAGAATCATCAATGCCCTTAGAACCCAGGGTGTTGTTGCTGGTATAGAAGAAGACAAAATCAAGGCTTTTGTTGATACTCCGGTATACAATGTTCCTTATGAAGTTGCCGCTGCTGTTCAGCCACAGCATGGTACGGATGCCTACATTGAATATAAGTTTGAGACAGACAAGTCAAGGCTCAAACTTAAGGAAACGGAAAACGGGCAGGTTGACTTCAAGGAACTCAATCTCATACAGAATGTTGTTGCGGGGCAGCCCCTTGCAAAGAAAATTCTTCCGACTCGCGGTAGGGGCGGAAAAACCATTATGGGACGCTATCTTGAAGCCAGGAACGGAAAGGACATTTCCCTTCCTCTCGGGCAGAATACTGTCCTCGATAAAGACGGATGTACAATCCTTGCGGAAAAGAACGGCCATGTTTCCCTAGTAGGCGACAAAATCAATGTCGAGGAAATTTACGAAGTACAGGGCGTAAACATCAAGACCGGCAACATTTCATATATGGGTACAGTATTGTGCCGTGGAGATGTGGAAGACGGCTTCAACATCAAGGCTGACGGTAACGTTGAAATCTACGGTTCCGTTGGACGATGTAATATTGAAGCAGGCGGGGACATCGTTATTTCTCAGGGGGTCATGGGCCGCGACGAATGCGAAATCGTTACAAGCAAGTCTGTTTGGGCTCGCTTCATCCAGAATGCAAAGGTAACTGCAGAGGAATATATCGTTGTAAACGACAACATCATGAACAGTGATGTTACTGCCATGAAAAAGATTGTGCTTAAGGGAAAGCGTGCTTCCATCATCGGCGGAAAGGTATTTGCAACGGAAGAAATCTCGGCAAAGAACATCGGTTCTTCGGGCGGAGGTATTGAAACCATTCTTTCTGTAGGTTACGACCCAAGAAAAAAGCAGCGACTTACGGAACTGCAGGAAATGCAGGCAAACCTCGTAAAAGAGCTTGAAGAAATTGAACTCAACATCCAGACTTTGGAAAACAACAAGAAGGTGCGCCGTTCACTTCCAAAGGAAAAGGAAGAAAGCCTTAATAATTTCATTGCCCAGAAATCAGACCTCGTGGCTCAGAACGAGGAGATGACAAAGGAAATAGACGAAATCAACGAAAGACTTCGTGAACTCAAGGTTGTTGGTTGCGTAAATGCCAGTGGAACCGTATATCCTGGCGTTAAAATCTATGTCCGAGACGAGCTCGATGAAGTGCGAACGGAGACTAAGGCAGTTACATTCTTCTACGACAACGGTTTTGTTAAGCGCGGTAAATTCGATCCTTCTCAGGTCAGCGATGTAGGAGGACCGGATGGCTATTCAGCCAATTGATCTTTCCACTGTATATTCACAAATGGATAAAATGGGACAGTTCAATGCTTCTCAGATTCAGAGTGCTTCCATGGCAAACCGAGCCAATATGGAAAAGGCAGCACAGCAGGATTCTGAAAAGGCAAAAACCGTTCAGGAAAGTTCCAAGAACAGAGAATCCAACAGCATCAAGGCTGACGTAAATCAGGGTGGGGGGGCAGGACAAACTCTTCTTGAAGGTGGCTCGGAGACTGAAAAGGAAGAGGAAAGTGCTCATGAAGAGCAGACAGCTCAGCCAGATAAGAAATTGTATGAAATTCGAGACCCTAATCTTGGTCAGCATATAGATCTTATAGGTTAAATATGTCCGTCATTGCCGTTACTACTGTTCTACTGGTCTTTTTTAATATCCTCATGTGGTTCATTTTGCTCCATAAGTTCAATAGGGCATTTTCTACTAAGAAAATCATTGAAGAAACCAGGGATGCCATCAACGAAAAGATTCGTGAGGCCAATAATGCAACCGAAAGGGATATGAGGCTTGTAGACAGCAAAATTCAGGAACTCAACAGAGTTAAGGCTGAGGCAGACAGAAGGCTTGCTGTCCTAAGGCGTGAACTTGATACACAGCAGAGGGAAAAGGAATTCCGTGTTGCCGTAGAATCAACCGGCATAAAGCATCATAAAAAGAGTGCATCTCCTTACGGGGCAGGCAAGAGCGAGCCTATACAGGGGGAATTTGCCTTTACTGAAAAAGCAAGGGTGGAACTTGGTATTGGGGATAAGATTTATTCCCAAGAAAGCAATATTTATCCTCAGAAAACTGCAGTGCCAAAAATACAGGAAAAGGAAGATGATCAGCAGGAAAATCTTCAGCAAATCCCTATACTGAATACAGTCGTTTATAGAACCGAAGACCAGATTGTTCCGAAAAAGGATTTCTTCCAGCAGGTAAGGGAATATCATAGGGCAGGCCTACCAGCTGAAGAAATAGCCCGCCTTACAAGCCGTTCTGCTCAGGAAGTCAGGCTTGTAATTCAGATGCTATGATACGGTTTCTTCATTAAAAATACCTTAATTTTATTTCTTTTCTTGAATTATGGCTCATTCAGGCATATAATTTAGGATATGAGTACTCTTATTAGAATTAAAAAATCAAAATTCGGAACTCTTTGCGACGGCAGGGATGTTTCTTTGTTCACAATTTCTAACGGTAAAATGAGTGTTTCCGTTACAAATTACGGATGCACCATTACAAGCATTCTTCTTCCTGCTGGAAAAGGCAAGAAGGTTGATGCTCTCCTTGGATGCTCAACTCTCGAAGGCTTTGCAAACGACAACCTCAGTTTCGGTACTGTAGTAGGCCGTTTTGCAAACAGAATTGGCGGTGCAAAATTTTCCCTCAACGGAAAAGAATATGTCCTGGACAACAATGACAGCGGAAACTGCCTTCACGGTGGATTCGACCGCTATGAAAAGAAAGTCTGGGATGCAAAGAAGGTAATCACAAAGAGAGGCCACGGCATTGAATTTTCAAGGTTCAGTCCAGACGGCGAACAGGGAATGCCGGGAAACCTTTCTGTAAAGGTTGTTTACACCCTCAACGAAAAGAACGAACTTTCCCTTGAGTATACGGCATCCTCTGATGCTCCGACACCTGTGAACCTTACTAACCACGCATACTTCAACCTTAAGGGATACAATGGCGGTGCAATCTACGACCAGGAACTTCAGCTTGACTGCTCAAAGTTTGTGGAAGTAAGCGACAAGCTCATTCCAACAGGAAAGCTTCTTTCAGTTGATGACAATCCTGTATTTGACTTTAGAAAACCAAAGCTTCTTGGAAAAGACATTGAAGCTACCGGAAACGGATATGACCATGCATACTGCGTTGACGAATACGACGGAAGGCTCAAGCAGTTTGCTGTTCTCAGGGATCCTGCAAGCGGAAGATCCATGACAGTTTCAACAACACTTCCTGGCTGTCAGGTTTATACTGCAAACTGGGTTGCTGGTTCTCAGGGTAAGAACGGTTACATTCACAAGAGACATGATGCAGTTTGTCTTGAAACAGAAAGCTATCCTGATACACCAAACCAGGCAAGCTTCCCGCCTTGCATCGTAACTCCTGAAAAACCATATCATGAAGTTACAGTTTATAAATTCGGTTTTTAAGGGCTTAAATTAAAAGGCTTAAGAAATATATTTTAATAGAGAGGTTGTAATGGACATTCAGTTACAAGAACTGATCGAAAAGATCAAGAAGGACGGAGTTGCAAGTGCTGAATCTGCTGCACAGAAGATTATTGCTGAAGCAGAAAAAAAGGCTGCCTCTATTGTTAGTGATGCTGAAGCCAAAGCAGACAGCATTATCAAGACTGCTAAGGCAGAAACAGAGCGTATGGAAAAGGCTAGCGAAGATGCCATTGCACAGGCAGGTCGCAACCTTATCATTTCATTCCGTGATGGCATCAACAAGGAACTTTCTGCCCTCGTAAGCGCAGAAACAGAAAAAGCTATGGACAAGGATCTTCTCAAGAAGATTATTCCTGATGCTGTCAAGTCATGGGCTGCGAACAATGATGCTACAGACGTTTCAATTCTTCTTCCTGCAAAGGATGTTAAGGCTCTTGAAAGCGGAATTAAGACAGCCCTCAAGGGCAAGCTTTCCAAGGGTGTGGAAATCAAGGCTGATGCATCCCTTTCTGCCGGTTTCAGAATCGGAACAAAGGGCGGAGAAGCATTCTATGACTTCAGCGCAGAAGAAGTTGCTTCTTTGTTCAGTGCATACCTTAATCCTAAGACAACAGAACTTATGAAGAAGGCTGCTGCAGGCATTGCTGAAGAATCTCCAAAGGCTGCACCAGAAGTTAAGGCTGAAAAGAAGGCTGCTCCTGCTAAGAAGGCTCCAGCTAAGAAAGGAACTGAAAAAAAGGAACCTGCTAAGAAAGCAGCACCAAAAGGAAAAAAATAGTGGAACATCTCTATTATTTAGTGTCCCAGCTTCCAGCATTCTCAGTGAACGATGACAGCAATCAGAAACTTCCTCTGACTGTTGAATACTTCAAGGACCTCTGTGCAAGATTCATGTCTGACAAGGCAAAGATCATGGCAGAAAACCTTACACTGGAACCACCGTTGGAAACAGAATCGACTGGGTCACCATTCCTTGACCAGTGGTACGAGAAGGAACGCAACCTTCGCCTTGCACTGGCACAGCTTCGCGCCCTTAAGATGAAGAAGGACAACAAGGATCTTCCATCGACAAGTGACGGTGAAGTTATCCAGGCTGCACGTACAGCTACAGGAATGGATAGTCCTTTAAGCGCCGAGCAGTTCCTTAATCAGTACAGGATGAGCGTACTTGACAAGCTTGCTCCAATGGACATGTTTTCAGTGGATGCAGTTTTCAATTACGGACTCAAGCTTATGCTTGCAGAGCGCATGAAGAAGTTTAACAGGGATGAAGGTTTGGCTTCTTATCACAAAATTTACGACTCAATACTTGGAGAAAACAAATGACAGATACAAAAGGCAAAGTTGTAGCTGTAAACGGAAACATGGTTTCCGTTGAATTTGACGGAAAGGTTTCTCTCAACGAAGTAGGCTATGTTAAAGTTGACGGACAGAGCCTTAAGGGTGAGGTTATCCGTATCCGCGGCAATACAGCTCAGATGCAGATTTATGAAATGACAAACGGTATTTCTACAGACTGTTCAGTAGAATTTACCGGTGACCTTCTTTCTGTAGAAGTTGGTCCTGGTCTTCTTGGCCAGGTTTACGACGGTCTTCAGAATCCACTTCCATTGCTTGCAGAAAAGTCAGGCTACTTCCTTGAACGCGGTGTTTATCTTCCAGCCCTCAATGAAGAAAAGAAGTGGGAATTCACACCAACTGCAAAGGAAGGCGACAAAGTGCTTGCCGGCGACAGCGTTGGTACAGTTCCAGAAGGACCATTCACACACAAGATTCTTGTTCCTTTCGGATTCCTTGGAACTTATACAATCAAGAAGATTGCAAAGGCTGGTTCCTACAAGATCCACGATACAATCGCAACTCTTGCCGACGAAAAGGGAAAGACAGTTAACATTTCAATGAGCTTCAAGTGGCCTGTTAAGCGTGCAGTAAACTGCTATGCAGAACGCTTGAGTCCGGATGAACCAATGGAAACAAAGGTTCGCCTCATTGATACATTCTTCCCTGTAGCCCGCGGTGGTACATACTGTATTCCTGGGCCTTTCGGTGCAGGTAAGACAGTTCTCCAGCATACAACATCCCGCAATGCAAACGTTGACATCGTTATCATCGCTGCTTGTGGTGAACGCGCCGGTGAAGTTGTTGAAACCCTTACAGAATTCCCAGAATTGAAGGACCCAAGAACTGGCCGTTCACTTATGGAAAGAACAATCATCATCTGCAATACATCTTCAATGCCAGTTGCTTCCCGCGAAGCATCTTGTTACACAGGTGTTACCCTTGCTGAATACTATCGCCAGATGGGACTTAACGTTCTCCTCCTTGCAGACTCAACATCTCGTTGGGCTCAGGCTATGCGCGAAATGTCTGGCCGTCTTGAGGAAATCCCAGGTGAAGAAGCATTCCCAGCATACCTTGAATCTACAATCGCTTCCTTCTATGAACGCGCTGGTATCGTAAAGCTCCGCGACGGTGAAACAGGTTCAGTAACAATCGGTGGTACAGTTTCTCCTGCCGGCGGTAACTTTGAAGAACCGGTTACACAGGCTACACTTAAGGTTGTCGGTGCATTCCACGGTCTTTCCCGTGCCCGTTCTGATGCTCGCCGTTACCCAGCCATCGACCCGCTTGATTCATGGTCAAAGTACAAGCCAGTAATCACAAAGTCTTGGGTAGACTATGCCCGCAATGTTTACAAGCGCGGTGCAGAAGTTAACCAGATGATGAAGGTTGTCGGTGAAGAAGGTACAAGCCTTGCAGACTTCATCCTTTACCTCAAGAGCGAATTCCTTGATGCAATCTACATGCAGCAGGATTCATTTGACGAAATCGAAGGTGCAACTTCCATCGAACGCCAGCAGTATGTATTTGCTAAGATTGTTGGTATTCTCGGATCTACATTTGACTTTGAAGAAAAGGACGATGCCCGTACATTCTTCAACAGGCTTACACAGAATTTCCGCGATATGAACTACAAGGCATTCAAGACTCCAGACTTTGCAAAGGCTGAAAAAGCTATTGATGCAACTCTTGAAGAAAAGAATGCCCAGATTGGTGAAGATGTAAAAGCTCTTCTCAAGGACGGTGAATAATGGCTAAGGTATACAGCAAAATCGAAAGCATTAACGGAAGCGTTATTACTGTCAAGGCAAAGGGCGTAAAGCTCAATGAACTTGCAGAAATCACAACACGCTTCGGTAAGTCCCTTGCCGAAGTAAACAAGATTGACGGTGAAACTGTTTCACTTCAGGTTTTTGCCGGTGGTCGTGGTGTTGCAACAAACGATCAGATCCGCTTCCTTGGTCACGACATGAAGATTTCCTTCAGCGATGATCTTCTTGGACGCATTTTCAACGGTTCTGCAGAACCTCGTGATCATGGTCCAGCCCTTACAGAAAACCTCATTTCAATCGGTGGTCCTTCTGTAAACCCATCAAAGCGTATCAATCCTAACCGTATGATGCGTACAAACATTCCGATGATTGATGTTTTCAATACATTGGTTGTTTCTCAGAAGATTCCAATCTTCTCCATTTCAGGCGAACCATACAACCAGCTCCTTGCTCGCATTGCCATGCAGGCAGAAGCAGATGTAATCGTTCTCGGTGGAATGGGTCTCAAGTACGATGACTATCTCTTCTTCAAGAAGACACTGGAAGAAGGTGGAGCCCTCTCTAAGACAGTTATGTTCGTTCATACAGCTGCTGACCCAACTGTAGAATGTATGAAGATTCCTGATCTTTCACTTGCAGTTGCAGAAAAGTTTGCCCTTAAGGGAAAGGACGTTCTCGTTCTCCTTACAGACATGACAAACTTTGCAGACTCAATGAAGGAAATCGCCATTACACAGGAACAGGTTCCTTCAAACCGCGGTTATCCTGGAGACCTTTACTCACAGCTTGCATCTCGCTACGAAAAGGCTGTTGACTTCAATGATTCAGGTTCAATCACTGTTCTTGCAGTTACAACAATGCCTGGTGATGATGTTACACACCCGGTTCCAGATAACACCGGTTACATTACGGAAGGTCAGTACTACCTTAAGGGTGGACGCATTGAGCCATTCGGTTCTCTGTCTCGTCTCAAGCAGCAGGTTAACAACAAGACCCGCAAGGATCACCGTTCTTTGATGGATGCCATGATTCGTCTTTACGCATCTTACAAGGATACACTCGAAAAGAAGTCCATGGGTTTCAACATGAGTGCATGGGATGAAAAACTCCTCAAATACGGCGTAATGTTCGAAGCAAAGATGATGGACCTTACTGTAAATGTTCCTCTTGAAGAAGCTTTGGACAACGGATGGAAGATCCTTTCTGAATGCTTTGAAAAGAATGAAACTGGTCTTAAGACAGAATTAATTGAAGAATTCTGGCCTAATAAATAAACTGAACTCGCATAAGGATATTTTATGGCAAAATTAAAGCTGACTAAAAACGAGCAGAAGACTCAGAAAGATGCGCTTAAGATGTACCAGCGCTATCTGCCGACTCTTACCCTCAAAAAACAGCAGCTGCAGTCAGAAATCCGCACCATTGACGAAAAGGCAAAGGAAGTTCGTGCACAGAAGAAGGTGCTCGAGGCTGAATTTGAAAACTGGATCAGCGTCTTTGGTGAAAAAGATGCTTTCAAGCCCGACATGGTTACTGTAAAGAACATCAAGAAGGGCTGGGGCAATATTGCGGGTGTAAAAATCCCTGTCTACGAAGGTGCAGATTTTGGTCGTGGAGACTATGACCTTTATTCAACACCATTGTGGATTGATATGGCTGCAGACCGTATGGAAAAGGCTCTGGAGCTTGATCTTATGGCAGAAGTCCTTGACGAACAGGTTAGGCTTCTGTCACAGGAATTGAGGACAACAACACAGCGCGTTAACCTTTTTGAAAAGGTTAAGATTCCTGAAACCAAGGCAAACATCAAGAAAATCGGTATTTTCCTTGGTGATGAACAGGTTGCCGCAGTTGTTCGCTCTAAGATTTCTAAGAAAAAGCTGCAGAATGTATCAAACAAGGAGGAAACTGAAGAATGATCGTAGAAATGAAAAAAGTTTCCCTTGTTATACTGGAAGCTGAAAAAACAGAATCCCTGAAGGCCCTTAGAAAAGCCGGCGTAATTCACCTTGAAGAAATTGAAGGTGGAAGTGCCGAACTTTCTGCATACAAGGAGCAGTCTTCAGAAACTGAAAAGGCTCTTGCCATTCTTGAAGAAATTAAGCTTGGAAAGAAGCAGTCTGTTGAACAGGCAAAGCTTTCTGCAGAAGATGCAGTTGCAAAGGCAAAGGAGATCATTTCCTTTACCGATACAAAGAAAAGCCTCTTTGACAAGATCAATCAGAATACTCAGGAACTTTCCCGCCTTGAAAAGTGGGGCAGCGTGAATCCTGCAGAACTTGCATCTCTTACAGAAAAGGGCCTTTACCTTTACATGTATGAGATTCCTCAGGAAAAATACGCTGAAATCGGAAAGGACATCAATACAGTTGTTGTAAACAAAATCAACAAGGTTGTAAGATTCCTTCTCGTTTCTGACTGCCAGCTTGAAGACCGACCTGAAGGACTTCCTGCAGAGGCATATTCTGTTCCTCTTCCAGAGTGTTCTACAGAAAAACTCAAGGATGACATCGTAAAGGCAAAGGCAGAAATAGAGCGCCTTGACCGTGAAATTGTTGCCTCAAAGAAGTTTGAGTCAGCCCTCAGGGAATCAAAAAACAGGCTTCTTTCTGACATTGAATTTGAAAACATTTCCAGCGGAATGGAAAAGGAAGACGAAGAGATTTCTGAAGCAGAAACTCGTCTTGCCTGGGTTACAGGTTATGTACCTGTAGATTCAATGGACAAGTTCAAGAAAGTTTGTTCAGAAAACAGCTGGGCTTATGTTGCTTCCGAACCAAAGGAAGACGACATGGTTCCAACAAAGCTCAAGAACAACAAGCTTGTAAGCCTCATTTATCCGCTTACAGACTTCTTGGGAACAGTTCCTGGATACCATGAATATGATATTTCTGGCTGGTTCCTCCTGTTCTTTACAGTCTTCTTCGGAATGATTTTCGGAGACGGCGGATACGGACTTCTTCTTACAGGTGTCGGTGTTGCAATGGCTGTAAAGTCCCTTGCCTCGAAAAAGGGAGGAGCCCTTGCTGGACTCGTTCTTCTTCTTGGACTTGCAACAGTGGCATGGGGAACAGTTACCTGTACATGGTTTGGACTTACACCTGACATGCTTCCTGATTGGCTTAAGGAACTTTCCGTTCCTCAGCTTTCAAATGCATACGGTGACACTCAGTGGCCAATTTTCTGGAAACCGGAATCTGGCCTGTATCTTACAACAGCACAGAATCTTCAGATTTTCTGCTTTACCCTGGCTTTGCTTCAGCTTTCTGTTGCCCACCTTAAGGGAATTGCAGCAAACCGCAAGACCCTCAAGTGGATTGGAGAATTCGGTTTCCTCATGCAGGTTGTAGGTATGTACTGGGTTGTACTTTCCATGGTTGTAAGTGCAGAAGTATTTACATTCAGTGAAGTAATCTACGGAGTTCCTGTAGGTAAGCTTGCCATTGGACTTGTTGCTGTAGGTTTTGTCCTCAGCTTCATTTTCTCAAGCTACTCTGGAAGCGTTGTTGAATCAGTTCTCGAAAGCTGCAAGAACATCATTTCCGTACTTCTTGGTGTTGTAAACGTATTCTCGGATGTTGTTTCGTACATCCGTCTTTGGGCAGTTGGTTTGGCAGGTGCCGCAATTTCCGGAACTGTAAACAGCATGGCAGGTCCTTTGCTTGGACATGCAGTTCTGTTCATCGGATTTTTGGCACTCATCGTATTCGGACATGGTCTGAACATGATCTTGAACCTTCTTTCCGTTATCGTTCATGGTGTTCGCCTTAACACATTGGAATTCTCCAATCACTTGGGAATGTCATGGTCTGGTTTCAAATATAATCCTTTCAGCGAAAGGGATTAATATTATAGAGATGTCTTTGGAACATAAGTTTCTAAAAGAGTCTTAAACATAAAAACTTATTTATAGGAGAATTAAATTATGAATTTTGGAATGCTCGGTGCTGCTATTGTTATGGGTATTGCTGCTATTGGTAGTGCAATTGGTATTGGAACTGCAGGTCAGGGTGCAATCGGTGCTTGGAAGCGCTGTTACCTCAACAACAAGCCAGCTCCATTCATCCTTACTGTTTTTGCTGGTGCTCCACTTACACAGACAATCTACGGCTTCCTTACAATGCAGTCTATGATTTCTTCAAGCAAGGATCCATCATTCCTTCTTGGTCTCGGCATTGCTTCTGGTCTCGCTATGGCATTCTCTGCTATGGCTCAGGGAAAAGCTGGTGCTGCAGGTTCTGATGCTCTCGGTGAAACAGGTAAGGGTTTCTCTCAGTACATCATGGTAGTTGGTCTTTGTGAAACAGTTGCTTTGTTCGCAATGGTATTCTCAATGATCGTTTGCTAATTTAGTGTAATTTAATACTAAATTAAGGCCGCTGGAAATTTATCCGGCGGCTTTTTTCGTTTAAAAAGACATTTAATAATATAATTTAAAAAAAACTGATATGCTTTAAAGGTACAATGAATTAAAATAAGGATGTAACAATCAATTATACTATGTTCGGAGTTCAGCTATGAAATCAAACAAGGTTCTGCTTAAAAGTGCAAGTTGTGCCCTTGATATGGGTGATGGAAGCGAAAGAAGTTTCTATGTAAATCAGGATTACATCCTCAGCAAGATGAAGAAAGTTCACCGTGGAATCAGCCTTATGTATACATACTATCCAAAGGATGACATCTGGCCTCAGCGTGCTTCAATTGCTTTGCCAGACAACAAAGCCGGTGGAGCCTGGAATTTCCCTTACGAAGATTACTTTCCTTATCTTGGCGGCATCAACGGAAACCGTGAAGCTGAACCTTTCAACTATATGAAGGAAATTCGCCGTCGCGGTCAGGATGTTGTCCTTACACTGACAATTGATCCAACTCTTGAAGACAAGTACCTCATTGGTATTGCCAGGGACCTTCGTCCATACGGAAGAATGTATCTTCGCATCAACCACGAATGTACAGGTACCTGGTTTTGCTTTAACCGCCGTGCGGACTACCAGACAATAGCAGACTTCTTTGTACGCTTTGCAAAGATCCTCAAGGAATATGCTCCTAACGTAAAAACTATTCTTTGTGCTGGAATGTTCATGAAGGAAGAAGGAAAGGTAGAAATGGAAGACATCTTCCTAGAAGCACACAAGGTTTGCGACATCTGGTCCGGTGACCATTATCTTTCACTTCACTGGGGATGGCCGGTAACTGTATGTGAAAAGGGCAGTGGAAACGACTTTGCCTGCTACGATGTAGATGAAGTTTACGATCAGGCTAAGGCCACTTTGCACCGCCTTCGTGAAATTACAGGAATGGACAAGCCATTCATTCTTTCTGAACTTAACGGTGACGGTGATGTTACCGGAGCTTTCGTTCAGTCAAACATGATGCGCCACTTCATGAACCGTCTTGAAAAGGATCCTGAACACTGGCTTACAGCCTTTACTTTCTATCAGTTCCGTGATGACGGCCGTCTTGGACTTGAAATTACAGATCCAAACAACAGCGATGTGGGCATTGAACAGCCAATGCTCGCCATGTACCGTGATCAGCTTCATAAACCTTTCTACAGCCAGCCTATCGTTGCAGCGGGAGAAGTTGAACTTCCTTGCAAACTCCGCTGGGGAAGTGCAGAAGACAGCGAAGGACTTTCCATGGACCTTCACTTTGAAAAGCAGCCTGTGTTTGCAGAAGTTTATTTTGATGGTGAGCTTTTGGACAAGAACCTTATGCTGGAATTTGGGGGCTACTGGTTCTACAAGGCTCCTGGAACAAAATGCGTGGACATGATGACATTGTTCTATGACAAGGCTTTGACAGGACCTTGCGACATGAAGCTTAATATTTTTGCCCCACCTGCAAGCGGCCTTAACGAAACACCTTCAAAGGATTATGATAAGGATCCAAACGGTGACTGGATGATGGATACATATACTGAAATCAAGTCACTGCCAAGGGTTCGCCTCTGTTTTGAAGAACCAGAAATCGTATCCCGCTACGAAGACTAATTGACAATTTAACTCCAGTCCATTTGGCTGGAGTTTTTTATGCTTTTGTTATCTTTAACTAACCTCTATTAGTGTAGTATAATTTCAACATATGAAGACAGTTAAGGATATGAAAATCGGGCAGAAAGCTTTGGTTGTAAAAGTTCATGGGGAAGGTGCCCTGAGGCGCCGCATCATGGATATGGGAATTACAAAGGGAGTTGAAATTCGTTTGCGCAAGCTTGCTCCTCTGGGAGATCCTATGGAACTGTCTGTAAGGGGCTATGAACTTTCTTTAAGAAAGGCTGATGCCGAAATGATTGAAATTGATGGATAGAATGTATGATCAATAATGAAGCTTCAAAAATCCGAATAGCTTTAGTTGGAAACCCAAACTGTGGAAAAACTACTTTTTTCAATGCCTTGACTGGACAAAATCAGTATGTTGGAAACTGGCCTGGCGTTACAGTAGAAAAAAAAGAGGGATTTGTAAAAGGTCTTGATGATGTAATCGTTACAGATCTTCCGGGCATATATTCTCTAAGCCCTTACACAATGGAAGAAGTAGTTGCAAGAAATTACCTTCTTCATGACCGCCCCGAAGTAATCCTTAACATTGTTGATGCTACAAACCTTGAACGAAACCTTTACCTTACAACCCAGCTTGTAGAAGTTGGCATCCCTGTTGTCATTGCCCTCAACATGATGGATGTTGTTCGTCATCGCGGTGACATCATAAAGACTTATGAACTTTCAAAAAAACTTGGCTGCAAAATCGTAGAAATTTCTGCCCTTAAGCAAACTGGCCTTATGGAAGCGGCTGAAATTGCCGTAGAGGTTGCCGCTACAGGAAGCTTTGTTCCAAAGCATATTTTCAGCGGGGAAGTAGAACATACTCTTGCCCATATAGAAGAAGCCTGCGTCCATGAAATGGAAGATGAAAAACAGCGCTGGTATGCCATCAAGATATTTGAACGAGATCAGAAAGTAATAGAAGAACTGAATATCGATCCTAAAATCCTATGCCACATTGAAAAGGATATTGAAGCAACGGAATCAGCCCTTGATGATGACAGTGAGAGCATCATAACAAATGAACGCTACAATTATGTCTGCGATGCCATTGGCCCCTATTACATAAAGAAAAACAAGAGTGGCCTCAGTTTTTCAGATAAGATTGACTGCATTGTAACCGGAAAAATTACAGGACTTCCTGTTTTTGCCTTTGTAATGTTCTTTGTCTATTACATTTCAATGGTTTCCGTTGGCACTCCTGCAACTGACTGGGTAAATGAAACACTTTTTGGAGAAAATGGAATTCCGTCTTTTGTAAATCATGCCCTAAATGCCTGGCATGTTGCAGAATGGCTCAGGGCCCTTATTGTAGACGGAATCATTGCAGGGGTAGGCAGTGTCCTTGGGTTTGTTCCGCAAATGTTCGTTCTTTTCCTTTTTCTTTCTTTCCTTGAAGCATGCGGCTACATGTCACGCATTGCCTTTGTTCTGGACAGGCTCTTTAAAAAAATAGGTTTGAGCGGAAAATCCTTCATTCCGATTCTTGTTGGAACCGGATGCGGTGTTCCAGGTATTATGGCCAGCCGTACAATCGAAAATGAAAGCGAAAGGCGCATGACCATCATAACTACGACTTTCATTCCATGTGGGGCAAAAGTTCCTTTCATTGCATTGATAGCTGGCAGCATATTCGGTGGAAAGGCTTGGGTGAGTACAAGCGCCTATTTTGTAGGCATGGCGGCAATAATCCTTTCTGGATTGATTCTTAAAAAATTCCGTATGTTTAAGGGTAAGAATTCTCCTTTCGTAATGGAACTTCCACCGTATCATTTGCCTCCTGCAAAAAATGTTTTCCATACGACTTGGGATCGGTGCAGGGAATTTGTTGTTAAGGCATCTACCATCATTATGGTATCTACAATTGTAGTATGGACCTTGAGTAACTTTGGTTTTACTGTCGGTGACAGTGGACTTGCTTTTGGAATGGTTTCTGAAGAAAACATAGACTGTTCGATTCTTGCTCGCCTTGGACATCTTTTAAGCTGGATTTTCATTCCCCTTGGATTTGGAACGTGGCAGGCAACAGTTGCTTCTATTACAGGACTTCTTGCAAAGGAAAACATCGTAAGTACCCTTGGCGTTCTTTATGGACAGAACGGTAATGTTTACAGTAACCTTGGAAATGTCTTTACGCCTGTCTCGGCATACGCTTTCCTTGTTTTCAATCTCCTCTGTGCACCTTGTTTTGCCGCCATGGGGGCCATTCGCCGTGAAATGAACAGTGGACGATGGACAGCTTTTGCAATCATCTGGCAATGTTCTTTTGCCTATGTGACGGCTTTGCTTGTAAATGTCCTTGGAAAATATTTTGCTTCTAAAGACACTGGCTATTGGTCTACTTTGATTATTGGTCTTTTGATTATGGTTATTGTTGCCTCTGTTGTTGCAAGATTCATAAAGCGCAGGTTTGCAAAAACTTCCGGGAAGAGTGATGAAGGCTGCGAAACTTCTGGCTGCCATGGCTGTGACAAATGCGGTAAATAAGTGATATAATGAATCTATGGCTTCATTATTCAAAAGTCCCCGCGTTGTTACAGTTGGCGGGGCAAACGGAATCAGAAAAATTTTTGTCGGTGGTGATAATCCTGTTACCGTCCAGACCATGTGGAAGGATGGCATCACCGATGTAACTGAAGGTTCAGATAAACTTCAGGATATTCTAAAGAAAATCAACAATCTTAAATCCCTTGGCTGTGATATCATCCGTTTTGCGGTTCCTGACATGGAAAGTGCAAGGGGATTGTGCGTTATCCAGTCCCATACTGATGTTCCTCTTGTTGCAGACATTCATTTTGACTATAAGCTTGCCTTGGAATGCCTTAAAGGTCCTGTTCCTGTAATAAGAATAAATCCAGGCAACATTGGTAGCGAAGACAGGGTAAAGGCAGTCGTTGACGCCTGCAAGGATAAAAATGCTGCCATAAGGATTGGCGTTAATACAGGTAGCCTTCCAAAGGATCTTGAAGAAAAAGTAATTGATGGATCCATATCTCGTGCAAAAGCTTTGGCAGAAACAGCCCTAAGAGAAGCTGCTGTATTTGAAAAACTCGGATTTACAAATTATGTAGTCAGCATGAAGGCAAGTTCTGTGGATGAAACCATAGAAGCCAATGAAGAATTCGCAAAGGTTAGTGATGTTCCTCTTCATATTGGAGTTACGGAAGCAGGTCCTTTGATTACTGGTATTGTTAAGTCCACCATGGCTTTTACTCATCTTCTCAAGGAAGGCATAGGCTCAACCATTAGGGTTTCCCTAAGTTCAGCTCCGGAAAACGAAGTAATTACCGGTCGTGAGATTTTGCATGAGTGCGGCTTGAGAAAGGGTGGTGTAACTATCGTTAGTTGTCCTCGCTGCGGAAGATTGGGATTTGATGTACATTCGTTCGTTAACCGCTGGCAGAACAGGCTCCTTGCCATGGACAAGGAAGTTACCATTGCAATCATGGGCTGTGTTGTGAACGGTCCCGGCGAAGGAAAGCATGCAGATCTTGGAATTGCAGGCGGTAAGGATAAGTGCATTATTTTCAAAAAAGGCAAAATAGTACGAACGATTGATGCAAAAGATGCCGATAATGTATTCGGGGAAGAATTGGAGTCTCTTTAAGTAATGAAAGTTCGTATTTTCAAGTCATTTGCATTCATTTTTGTATTGTTGTTCTCTTTAAATGCAGCTGTCAGCCAGTCTGCACCACGCAGGATTCAGAAAGGTCATGAAGCATGGCGTTCCTATAAGAAGGCTCAGACAGCATTTGAATCAAACGATTACAGCAAGGCAATTGAATATGCAGAGGAAGCACGCTCAATAAGAAAGCAAGATGCTGCCTGGCAGACTCATATTCTTGAAAATACCCTAAAGAAAGCAAGGGTTCGCCGTGCCGGAGATGAACTTGACCGTGTTATTCCTGAACTTAAGGAGTTAGGCTATAACGACGCAATTGAAATCATTGCTTCTCATTCAGAAAAACTTGGGACTCAATATTTTAACAACAGCTATTCCAGGGTTTTTGACTACATTTCAATTTATGCTCATTACACTGAAGCTGATTATCTTCTTGGAAAAGTTTATAGGCTTGAAGGTGAATTTGAAGTAGCTTTAAGATACATGAAGGAAGCTTATGATTATGCCGTCAATCTTGATGTGCCAATGGAAAAATACGATCTTCTTTATGATCTTGCATCCCTTTCTTATGATCTTGGCAAGTTTGATGATTTTGAAAAGTATTCCCTTGCAATCGTAGTTGATAATGAATATTACAGCGACAAGGCTTTCATGAGGTCCCTTAAAAGAATCATTGATATGGATTCTCAGGAAGCTGTGGATAAGTTTTTCCTCCTTTATCGCTGCAACAATGACCTTGCCCTTAAGGCTCTCATTGACCTTTCTGAAATCTACAGGACTATTGGGGAATCTGAAAAGACTTTGAAGTGTTCATCTCTGGCAAGCATTATTGCTGTATCTAAGCTAGAATACATAATTGGACAGAGAATCAATGATTATGAATTCCGTGGAATTGGTGATCTTTTAATAAAGTGCCAGCGCTATGAAGACATAGTAAAGTGGGGCAATGAAAACAATATCTGGAAGCTTTTCTGTAATTTTGCAGAATCTGCAGCATCCGATGGAAAGGTTGTCTTCGCAAGAAATCTTCTTCGCACTCTTTCTAAGTGTGAGCCTGAAGAGTACTGGAGACGCTATGCTTCAGAAATCATTGTAAACGGGATTACCGTCAATCAGTAAAAGGCTTTGACTGGATTTTCTAGAACTGAAGTCCAAGCCCTATGTAGCATTCCCATTCTTTTCCGCCTCTCCATGAACTGTCAAATCCATGGTGTCCGTCCAGGAATTTCTTTGAAAGGTCTACACCAAGACTTGCCCTGAATACATAGCTTTTCCATTTTTTTGGATAAACAAGAACCTCTACTCCTGATGTATATATTCCTTCCTTGATTGAAAATAGGTTTCCTGTTCCCCAATTGTCAATAAGACCAATATCTATAAAAGGACCAGCCTGAAGTTCAAAATTCAATGCATTGAGAAGTCTGCAGTTTTTTTCTTCCTGTACGCCAAAAAAACCTACCCAGTCAGTGGTGAATATATGGAAAGGAAGTTCAAGGTTCACTATGATTGCAGAGTTTGTCGTAAAGGCATAGTTGTTGTCATCAACCTGAATGCCTTTTGCAAAATATGCATTGTCCAAAGCTCCCCTAAGGTAGGTTCCTGCGGCATACCTTGTGTTCTTTCCAAGAAGGGCAGTTATGCTGCAGTTGAAGCCTGCGTGGGCAAATGCCTTGTGAAGTTTAAGGTATATTTCTGCAGATGGAATAAGTTTTTTGTCCGAATCTTCCTCATGAAGGTCGAACCCCATGTAGGTTCCGGCCTTAAAGGAATATCCGTTTCTGAAATTGTTTTTTCCTATCCAGTCAATGCTTGTGAAATACAGTTCGCATCCAGGTTTTAGAACTGGTGTCTGCCTTAAATCACAGTTGCTTTCATTCAGTCCGTCAGCATCCCATTTTTTTTCAATGGAAACTAAAGGCTTGCAAATTACAGGAGTTGAAAGTCCAATGTTTTCAACCTGAAGGGGAATTGCAATTTCACCATATTCAACAAAATAAAATTCATCGTCATATTTCAAATAATCAGTATCGCGGATTATGGATTGTTTTGCAGTGAAATCAATTTCATGCTGCTTTGCTTTGCCGAATGGAACTCCAACCGTAATACCAGAAGTAAAGGTTACATTGGGCTTTGATTTTTCAGTACACCAACGAAGGTCAATGAGGTTGTTCCAATGGTTTTTAGTAATGCCAATGTTAAAAGGATAATTGTAATCAATGTTGAATCCTGGTGTGAACTTGGAGTATCGTTCAGGCTCTTCCTTGTCACCAAATTCTAAAGTTAGTCCTGCCTTTAGTGGAGCTGCGAGTCCAAGAAAATTGGTGTCTTTAAGTGCAATTTCAAGTTCAGCCCCTTTGTTTGAATCTAGGCTAGGTTTAGGGAAAATTAAAAGGCTTGTGGAATCTTCGAAGGTATATTCAGCCACAACATCCTTTATATTTTCTGAAACTGGTTCAATTTCATACTTGTAGGTAATATTTTCAAGAAGCCTTGTGTTTTCAAGGTTCTGATTTACTTCCTTCAGGTAGTTTTCAAGATCTTCCAGTGTTTCAAAAGTATGACCGGTCTGCAAAGGTGGAATTGTCTGCAACAGGTACTGAGGTTTTGTTTTTCCAAGAGATTCGAATCTAATATCGGACAGGCAATATTTTTCCGAATATGCAAGGCCTGAAAAAAGAAAGAGAAAAAAAACTGCCTCTAACTTACGGAACAATTAGCAGGCTCCTTTTCCGATTATAACGACACCAACAGTTTTGATAATGATCCAAAGGTCAAGCCAGATGGACCAGTTCTGGATGTAGTATGTGTCAAGGTTGATTCTTTCTTCGTATCCTGTATTGCTGCGGCCTGAAATCTGCCACATTCCGCTAAGACCAGGCTTTACGGAAAGAACATATTCCGAGAATTGCTTGTATTTTGCAAGTTCAGGTTCTGTAACTGGGCGAGGGCCAACAAAAGACATTTCGCCTTTAAAAATGTTCCATAGTTGAGGAAGTTCATCAAGGGAAGTCTTGCGTAAAATCTTTCCGAATTTTGTTACGCGTGGGTCATCAGTAAATTTTCTGTCTTTTTCCCATTCTTCTGCGCGAACTGGGTCGTTTGCAAGGATTTCCTTAAGTTTTTCTTCTGCATCAATGCACATGGAACGGAATTTCCAGCATTTTATTTCCTTGTGGTCTTTTCCCACTCTTTTGTGGCCGTAGAAAACTGGACCTGGAGATGTCATTTTGACGATGATAGCAAGCAAGGCGACAACAGGAAGTACTATTGGAGCAGCAAAAATACAAAGGCATATGTCGATAAATCTCTTGACAAAAACGGCACCGGATTTTGTCAGGTAGTTTGTAGAAGAGAATCCAAGAATACCGCCAAAGTCTTTCATGTGGAGCGACATGTTTGTATTAAGCTGGTTCTTTGGTACTCTGATGATGTAGCGGTAGTTTGTCTGGATGAGTTCAAGGCTTCGGTCATAACCGCAGATTATGGCAACCTTAATCCTGAGTTTTTCAATGGAATTTATTGTCTCTGGAGTTCTTTCCCTGATTTCAATTCCCTTATAATTATCATCGTGGAATGGTGTGTCCGTAATTATAAGGACAGGTCGGTATCCAAGATGCTTTCTTGTTATAAGCCTGTTTACGATGTCATATCCCTGTGTACCTTTGCTGTAAATTACAGCTGGAACACCCCACCATCTGAAGCGGCTGTAAAGGCGTCTGCCGAACTCCCTTCCTAAAGGAAGAAGAACAGTTGCAAAAGGCCATGCAAGGATAAGGGCTGCGGCAATAGGAATAAAGTCCCTTGTGGATTTGATAGTCATCAGGGCAAAGGCTTCTCCCATCAGGGAAAAGAAGGCACTCATGGAAAATCTCTTTACTTCCTCTTCCGGAGCAAGAAGAATGCCTGGATAAAGGCCTGCAGCATAAAAAACTGCAAAAATGCCAGGCATAAAGATTGCATACTTTATGAAGGATGCGAATTTTATCCAACTGTCATTAATAAGATTTATGATGAAAAAACCTAGACATATAGAAAGCATGAACGCAAATGCATCTATGAAGGCAAGGGCGATTCCGCTTATGAAGGAACTTGTTGATTTGTACTGAGCTTTAATAGACTTTTCGAATTGTGTATCTGGTTTTCTTTTCGACATACCAGCATTTTAATAAATATGTCAAAAATTGTCTATTTCCCCATGTTTTATGGATAAAACTTTAATTTAAATCTTGAATTATATAAAAAAAAGGATGCAAACTGAACTATAGCCCATAAAAAGAGGCCCTTGTTACAGTAGTTTCTTAATTATTTTCAATTACTTTAAGTATTGCTTCTGCAGTTTTTCGGTAGCTGTAAATTTCCGTAAAGCTGCTGTTGAAATCTTTGTCCAAAGTTTCAAGAATTTTATCCTTCAAGTCAGAACTGTCCTGATTCTTAAAGAATGTTACGGGAAGCTGTCCGTAAATTTCATTGAAAACTGGAATGTCCGAAATTACTGCATTTGTACCGCATTTAAGAGCCTGCAGCGGAGGAATTCCGAATCCTTCGTATAGGGAAGGCTGAACCAAAAGTTTTGCCCTGGCAAGAAGTTCCTTGAGCTTTTCGTTTTCTACAAAACCCGTAAACTGAATGGCATCCTTGTGATGGAAATTGATTTTTTCAATTTTTGAATTGATAGAATCGTCTTTTGAACGGAAATTTTCATTGCTTCCGACAATCATCAGCTTTACATCAGGGCGTGACTGCAGGATAAATTCAAAGGCTTCAAGAAGAACGGAAAGTCCCTTGTGTTTCTTAATGTTGCCGATGAAAATCATGTAGTTTCCCTTGTTCTTGCAAGGCACTACATTATCGTAATAAGAGGGCGTTCCGTTGTGTACTACATGTATTGGTTTTTTGCATTTTAGGTTTGCTATAATCCTTTCCTTGCTGAACTGGGAGACAGTAAATACAGCTTTGGATTTTTTTATGGCGTAGCTGTAGAAAAACTTTCTTATTGCTGTTCCCGCTTTTCCTGCCAGTCCCTTTACGTCAAGAAAAACAACATCATGAATCGTTGAGTATACAGGGATTTTAATTCCTCCAGGAATGTTGCAGTAGGGGGTAAAATATGCATCGCAGGAATTTATTTTTTTTAGTTCTTCTTTTGGAAAGCAAAACATTTCCTTGATGCTGAAGGTTTTTACATCAGGACAAGAAAAGTAAAATTCATTGCCACTTTCTTTAAAGTACGGGATAAGTTCATCAAGAAAAGTTCCGATGCCACTTTTCCCGCTCATGCGCATATCTACTGCAATTTTCATATTTTAATTTACTTCCTTAAGAGTTTCGTCAATTACAGCCTGGAGTTCTCTCCTGAATCTTTCCGCACTGAATTTTTGTGCGTGTTCTACTATGACAGTGGTTTTAAATGTGCCTTCTCCTTCAAGTTTTTCAAACCTAACGATGGCTTCTTTTAATGATTCTTCGTTCTGTTCTTGGAAAAAAATACCGGTTGTGTTTTCTTTAACCGTTTCAAGTGCTCCGCCTTTTCCGAATGCAATGACAGGACGACCACATGCCTGACATTCAACAGGAATGATTCCAAAGTCTTCTTCTGCGCTGAAAATCATTGCACGACATTTTTGAAGGTAACCCTTTACTTCTTCATCGTTGATTCTTCCAGTAAATTTAATGTCTGCTTTCCTGTATTTTGATGCAAGAGTTTTGAGTTCTGATTCTTGACTTCCGCTTCCAATTACAATAAGTTTTTTTCCAAGCTGACCGCAAGCTTTGATGGCAAGGTCGACTCTTTTATAACTTACAAAGCGGCTGAAAACAACGTAGAAATCTTCAGCTGGAAGATTATTTGGTGAAAGTCTGTCCACATCAACTGGAGGGAAAATAACCTTTGAATCCTTGTTCCAGAATTTCTTGATTCGTTTTTTTATATATGAAGAGTTGGCAACAAGTGTGTTGATTCTCTGGCTTGAAAGAAAATCCCACTGGCGGATTGCCGGCATCTGGCGTTTCATGAAGAACCTTGTAAGGATGCCAGCATTCATAAAATAATCGTAGTACAAATCCCATGCATAACGCATAGGTGAGTGTATGTATGCAACGAAAGCTGTGTTTGGCGAAGTTATAACTCCCTTTGCACAACTGGATGAACTTGCAATTACAAGATCATAGGAAGTAAGGTCAAAACTTTCAAAAGCCTTCGGCATAAGTGAAAGGAATTTTGTATATAGTTTTGTTGCTTTAGGAATTTTCTGGATAAATGAAGGATGAACTTTTTCTTCCGGAAAAATTTTACCCATCTTTTTTTTATCATAGACAAGTGTGTAAATGTCAGCATCCGGATACATTTTGAGCATCTGCTCAACGACTCTTTCTGCTCCACCATAATTAACAAGCCAATCGTGTACAATAGCAACTTTCATAAAAAATAAAATATCATAAATCTATAAAAGTTTAAATCACTGCTTTGTGTTATAAATATCAGGTATTTATTCCATTATTGACATTATAAAAAATGTTCGATAAAATTTACTAGTTTTTATATTGGTATTTTAAATGAATAAATGGCGTCACGAGTATAAATATTATTCACCGGAAAATGTTCTTAAAGTAATTCAATTTAGAGTTGAATCCCTGTTAGAAAAAGACAGTCATGCTGGTGAAAAAGGATTTTATCATATCCGCTCAATTTATTTTGATGATTATTTTAATTCGTGTTATTATGAAAATGAAAATGGAACTGACCCGAGGGAAAAATTCAGAATTCGAATTTATAACAATTCAGTCGAACGTATAACATTAGAACTAAAACAGAAGCAGAATGGAAAATGCTTGAAAAAATCCTGTTCTATTTCATTTGAACGTGTAAAAGCTTTAATGAATAAAGATTTAACAAATGAAGTTTTAACATTCAAAAATTCCGATTGTTTTTTATATAAAAAATTCTATTCAGAAATTTTAATGAAAAACCTTCATCCTGTTAATATAGTATGTTATGACAGAATTCCTTTTGTAAATGAAACTGGAAATGTAAGGATTACTTTTGACCGGAATATTCGAAGTGGAATTGATTTTTTAAAATTTTTTGATGATGATCTTCCTGTACGACCGATTTTACAGTGTAATACTAATTTAATTGAAGTAAAATTTGATGAATTGCTGCCTGATTATATCAATAATATTCTTCAAACGGGTTTATTAAAACAGACTAGTTTTTCTAAATATTATTTATGCCGGAAATTCGGTATGAATCAAACTATATAAAAGTGAGGTTTATATGATTTCATTTAAGGATATTTTTAAAAAGTCATTTATTCAAGGTTTTAGCCGTTATGATAATTCACCGGTTAATGTTTTAATTGTTTTTGGAATAGCCTGTATTTTTTCTATATATATTTTTCTTGTTTATAGATTTCTTACACGAAAGACTTTTTATTCAAAGTCATTTAATATTGCATTACCTGCATTAACCTTAATTACAACAGGTGTAATTCTTACAATTCAGTCTAGTATTGTTGTTTCTCTTGGTATGGTCGGTGCCTTGTCTATTGTACGATTTAGGACTGCAGTAAAGGATCCTATGGATTTGGTTTTTCTTTTTTGGGCTATTTCAACTGGTATAATTTGTGGTGCAGGACTTGCTGAAATTTCCTGTGTCCTTGCATTTCTTTTGTCTGTTTTTTTATATATTTTAGATCGCTGCAAAGTTGCAAAGGCACCAAAAATTTTAATGGTAAGTGCAAAAGGTTATGATGCTGAAAAAAATATCATAAATACTGTTAAAAAATTCTGTAAATATTTTACGGTCAAATCTAGGATTTTTTCTAATGAAAGAACTGATATTGTTGTAGAAGTTAGAACAGATAAAGAATATGAACTTGCGAAAGCTGTTGCTTCTTTAAGTGAAGTAAATAGTTCAAGTCTTCTGTCTCATGATGGAGAAGTTACATACTAAGTTTATAATCAGCTGCTTAAAATGGATACCGTTATATTGGGAGGCCACTGAAAAAGGTGTCATTCCCGTGCTTGACGCGGGAATCCATTTGCGCAAATCCTTATGTTTCAAAGAAATAGATTATCGGGTCAAGATCGATAATGACAATCTAGAATTTTTGTTACTGGATTTTTGATAATAAGTTATTCCTCTGTTTTTGGTGCGTTAAATTCGTTATCCATCCATTCATATCTTTTTGTAAGCCATTCTATCATATATTCCAGATGACTTTCATAGTTTTTTCTTTTCTTCCATTCTGGAATATGAGGCCATTGTTTGCGTCCAAAAGTTTTCCAGACTGAATCATTTAATAAAACTGCACTTTTGATTTTAATTGAATTTTCATAAATCCATTTATCAAAATCTTTTAAAAGATGCTTTTGATTATTCCAACGGAGTGCAACTGCTTTTCTAAACTGAGGATCTTCATACATTCTTTTATACCAGCCTTTCCGAATAATCCAAAGATCATTATATGAAAAATCATCACCAAAATTTGCACCGCAGCTTAAATCAAAATCCCATATTGGACCCATGCCGATTTTTTTAGTTTTAGAATTATAGTAAAGATAACATGACAATGAAAAATCAGCATCTCTGTTTTTAGTGAATTCATTAATTAAATACCAGTCAACAAAAGAATCAAAATCAATATAATTTTTATAACCAAGTTTTTCATCAAGATAATTTGAACTGTAAAGTATATTTTCAAAATCCTGAATGATTTTTTTTGAATATAAAAATTCTTCTTCAGAGGCGTCGTTATTGTGAAGGCAAAATGAAATATCATGTTCAGAAATAAAGGACCATGTTCTGCTATCCTGCCTGTTAACTTCAAAAAGAAAACTGTGTTCAGGAAGATTCAAAAGTTCATCTTCAATTTTTTCTGAAAGATAGTAAAGACCTTCATATTGTCCATTTAAAAAAAGATTAACAAATCTATAGTCAGGAACATAAATCTGTTTATTAAAAACATTTCTTGCTAAGTGTACTGCAAAAGCATTCCTTAGTGATGACTGATCAGTTAAATTAGAAATTAAAATCCATTTTCGAGCATCTTTCATTCCAAACATATTAGCCGGTTCATTTAATTTTAAAAGATATGGCTTTTTTGCTTTAGGAGTTTTCCATGTAGAATTACCATGTCCTCTGATTTTACAGGAAAGTGTTTTACCGTCTTTAATGACAGTTCCTTTTATATATTTTTTCTTTTCCCTGATTCTTTTATTATTATC